>NZ_JCAKNC010000006.1:0-182669 GCF_059515925.1 Acinetobacter sp. CY81 | reverse complement strand
TGGTATTCACCAATTAAAATGTCTATGCGATAAACCATTTAAAATGTCCTGTTTTTAACGACAAGAGTCAAGCACAGGATTCAACTTTCTTTGTTCAATACCGGCTTTCTGAGCTTTACGACTTGGCATACTTTTGTTTGTTCTTGAACGTTTATTCTGTTTTTCCAATGCTTCATGCTGCTGTTGAATATGCGCTAGAACTGAACCTAAACGTTTATTTTCAACAATCTCATTTTGCTGTAGCCCAGCCAATTTATTGAAGATGCTGTAGTTGAGCTTTCGTCCTTGATGCATGAGGGCCACAGTCCCATCCGGATACTCTAGAAATGAAATATATTGCCCAACTAATTTCTGGTTTAATTCAGTCGGTTCAAGCATATAAATACATTTGTCATAGGTCAGGGTTAGATTCTTGGTGACCTTACGCGGTTCCTGCCAGGTAAAAATATCATCCAGTTCAAGATCAGATTCGGTTAAGGGCCGATGTAAATTCTTTGAGTTTCTCGCACATTTGGCGAACCTCTGATTGAAATGCTCAATAAAGCAGGGTAGCCATGCATTGGCTTCAGCAATCGAACCGATGCCTTCTAGGCGCATCTCCTTGATCAAACGGTCCTGAAGGGTTCTATTCGCTCGTTCTACGCGGCCTTTGGCCTGTGGTGAGTTGGCGAAGATAATATCAATGTTTAACTCGTTCAGAATCCGCCCAAATTGCGTGATCTTGCTGTCTTGGCTCGATTTCTGATTGACTCGGAATACCGAGTGTTTATCGCTATAAAAGGCCAAGGGCTTCCCATATTGCTCAATGTAGGCTCGGGTTGAAAGCATGTAATCAAAGGTCGTTTCCGCTTCACAAAAGCGCAGATGCAACAGCTTTCCAGTGGCATCATCGATATAAACCAGCAAGCAGCATTTGGCGGCTCGGCCTTCAAACCAGTCATGATATGAGCCATCAATCTGAATCAGCTCACCCAAGCAATCCCGGTTATAGCGTGGCTGATATGGGCGTTTTAGACGTTTGGATCGCGGAATCCAGAGCTCATTTGCAGTCATCCAGCGCCGAAGCGTTTCTACAGGGATATTCAGGTCAAACATGCTGCTGAGCTTCTCATGCGCCAAGGTGGGTCCAAATCCGAGCAGATGTTCAGAAATAATGGAAAGGCACTTTGATTTTAATAACTCATCATGGCGATGATGACCCGGGTGACCACGACTGGCATGCGCCAGACCTGAAACACCGTCTTGATGGAGCTTCTGCAATAACCGGGTAATTTGACGAGTGGAAAGATTCAGGATTTCAGCAGCACGGACTTGGGTAATACGATGATCTCGAACCTCTTGCAGAACTGCAAGACGTTGAATTTCTTTATCAGACATAGTGATCAGCATCTATATTTTATATCCAGTCCATGATGATAAAAACCATCATAAACTAGACATTTTTATTGGTGAGAATATAGACAATTTAAATGGGTTCTAACAAGAGCATTTCGAATACGGTGTATTATGTTAATTTTAGAAAAGCTTAACTCGCTGGTAGTTTTATTCTTTTAGATAATTTTATTTAAAGCTGTTCAACATACTGAAATAAAGGGAAATATATTGAGTTATTATGAACATATAAAGTCGCAGTCTAAATTGTATCAAGTGATGGTGTATGGTTGTATTTCACTAATCAGTTTTTGGATGTTCATGAATCTATGGGGATATAATGCGATCTTAAAATATAAATTGAATAATCCTAAAAATATCATTGAAACTTGTGCATATTATAGGGGAAAGAGTAAATCGAAAAATGGTTCAGGTTACTATCTTAATGTTGATAACCATGTTTACGATACCCAAAGGATTCATAAAAAAGCTTTTCCTTCAGGTTTAACATGGCGTGAGTTTTATGAGGACTTAAATCAAAGCCAATCTGTCTGCTATAAAATCAAATATGTACAACTTAATTTTATTTTAGCGAAAAAAATTTTCATCTATGATTATCAAAAGTAATTAAACACTATCTATTTAAGAGTATTTTCTTATGTAACATAATGGCTGTTATACAAAACTAAAATAAAGGAAAAGGTATGGATTCGAAAGAATTAGCTAATCTGCTCAAAAAAGGAATCATTAACGAAAACCTAGAAATCTATAAAGGGTTGTTCACTGATTACTTACCATCAGAAATAAAAGATCCTTATTTGATTAAAGCAGTAAGTTTTTTAATACTTTAACAGACGAACATAAGAGAGTTTTTTCTCAATCTTACGCCAATTAATGATTGATTCTATTAGTAATGTATTAGATGTTATTGATGGTAGCTCAAGTTTAAAAGAACACAATGGTGATTTTTCTTTGCTCTATGAGGGTAAACCAATAGGATATTTACAAGATCATTTTCTATCTCAATTTGATTAAAAATGTAAACTCTATACTAACTATTTAACATAATGAGTGCTATGCGAAATAAAGCCGATCTTCAAATCGGCTTTATTTTGAAAATTATGAAGCCATCAATGCTTCAATATCTTCAATCGTTTTTACAACTTTGGAAGTTAGGTTCAATGGACCATTTTTAGTGGCAACGATATCATCCTCAATACGGATACCAATACCATGCCATTTTGCATCAACCGTTTCATCATCAGGCGCAATATAAAGACCCGGTTCTACAGTGACTACCATACCCTCTTCATAGGTACGCCATTCACCATTTTGCTTATATGAACCGACATCATGTACATCCATGCCTAGCCAATGCCCTGTACCATGCATATAGAACTGACGGAAAGTTTCCTTTTCAATAATCTCGTCAATATCACCCTGCATGATGCCGAGATCAAGTAGACCTTGAACCAGAATACGTACCGCAACATTGTGTGGCTGTTTATAAGAATTACCAATACGCACAGCATCAATCGCAGCAATTTGTGCATCTAAAACCACTTGGTACAATGCTTTTTGTTCAGGACTAAATTTACCATTCACAGGGAAAGTTCGAGTGATGTCTGATGCATAGCATTCATATTCACATGCAGCATCAATCAAGACCAAATCACCATCTTTTAGCTCTTTGTTATTTTCCACATAATGCAGAATACAGCCGTTTTCTCCGCCACCGACAATGCTGTTATAAGACGGTACACAGCCATTTTTACCAAAGACATAATTCAGTTCCGCTTCTAACGCATATTCCATCATGCCTGGATGAACTGCTTTCATCGCTTGAGTATGCGCTTCAGCACTAATGTTGGATGCAATCTGCATCAATTGAATTTCTTCAGCGTCTTTATGTAAACGCATTTCATCAACAATGCGATCAAGCTGAATGAGTTGCGCAGGTGCTGTTGTGCCCTTACGAGATTCACCATTGGCTTGCACAATCCACTTGGCTACACGAGCATCAAACTCTGCACGTTGACCAATGCGATAGAATAATTTTTCTTTATTCAGTAATTTTTCAATGATTTCTTCATCAAGTAGATCAATGGCATAGGCTTCATCTGCATCATAATCATCTACTGCTCCATCTACACCTGCACGATAACCATTCCAAATTTCCATTTCACGGTTACGTTCACGACAAAATAGACTATAGGTATATTCTTCGCCATTCTCAGAAGTTTCGATGACAGCGACTGCTTCAGGCTCAGCAAATCCTGTTAAATAGAAGAAACTACTATCCGTACGGTACTTATAGTCTGCATCACGATTACGCATTGCTTCTTGGCTGGTTTCAATAATCGCAATACTGTTCGGTCCCATCGCTTCTGCTAAACGATCACGACGGTCTTGGAAATCTACTTGAGTTAATTTCATTGTTATATGGCTTTTCTAGATGAATATGGGCGTTGATGTTTACACCTTAATGTAAACATCAACCACTTCAATTTATAGGAAGTTGTCTTCAACTTGGACGATTTGGCGTAAACATTTCGACTACACTGACATCTGACTTTTTCGTCGAATGACTTTTCGCTTGTTTTAACAGTGTGCTTTCAGATACCTCAACTTTGGTACGACCTACAGCAAGACTGACAGGAATCAGACGAACAAACTCATAGAGCTCTTCGTAGCTTTCTTCACCTTCTTCGTCATTGTCAGATTCTTCAAACTCAACTGCTGCCACATCTTGTAAATGCTCAATCAGCTCAATTTCATCTGGACGGATTTGACCTGAAGCCAATCCAAAACCAAGTACCACACCTGCACACCAATCCGCCAGGGCTTGAACACGTTCATCTAAAGCATGGGTATCATCTGGAAGCATTGGAAGATAATCCAATTCATCATCAGATAAAGCATGAGAAACATCTTCTGTCTCTTCAACCAACAAATCTAAAGCTTCTTCTGTCAATTCAGGTACAGCAAGTGTTGATAAGATTTGTTGCCATTCTTCACGTGAAGGCGATTGCGTTACACAAACAATACCAGTTAAAAGCCCATGTAACTCACTTGGACTTGAAATCTCTTCAATTGAACTAAAATGTTGATTCCAATCTAACCAACCTGAAATATCGTCTTGCATTCGCTTTTCCAATCTCTATACTTCTGTATATATTACCTTTGATTACGAATCTACGCGACCTCGTTATGTTAGAAGAATTACAGCGTCTACAGGCGCACATCAATACGCTCAAAACGCGTCTGAATGACGTTGAGAGCCAAAATGCAACCTTACTACAAGAAAAACAACGTAGTGAGGAACAACATTTCGCGCAAATCGTGCAAAAAAATAGCATTATCACGAAAAAGCAAGATGAAGCAGATGACCTCACTGAAAAATTAAGCCAATTACAGACTTCATTTAATCAGCTCAATACTGACTCAACAGCTTTGGCTGAACGATATGGACGTTTAGAGAAAAGTTGTACTGATCTTAAAAATCGTTTCCAAGAAATTTTGGCTGAACGAAATGAACTGCGTGTAGTGAAAGAGAAGGTTTTGGGTGAGCAACGTCAAGCTCAGCAAGAAATTCAAGAACTCCAATCTGAAAAAACACGTCTCATTCAAAAAAATGAACATGCCAAAGCAAAAGTTGAAGCGATTATTCAGCGTTTAGCGATTTTAGGTACTGAGCAAGATCAGCATGCGCAAGAGATTCAACAACTTGCTCATCCGTCTGAAACCAATGAGGAAGCTTAAGCATGTCTGAATTAGTCACAGTCGAATTACGTTTAATTGAGCAATCGTTTCGTTTATCAACCACTGCTGAGAAAAAAGCAGATTTGGAACGTGCTGGTGATTTACTCAATGAAAAGTTTCAAGAGTTTCGCCGTAAAGCACCAAATGTTGAACATAACAAATTGGTGATCATGGTTGCACTTGAACTGATGCAAGAAGTTTTGAGCATGAACAAATCCTTACAAGAATACGCGCACTGTGAACGACTTTTAAGTGTGATTCTGGAAGATGTTGAAAAAGCAGTATAAAAACTGCTTTTTCTTTATGCAAACAGATCAAACCCTGTTGTATTTGAGAGTCTAAGTCCAAGTTAAGATTTGCCAATCATCCTTGATGATATATACTTGGTTTATCTCTGAGGTGTTCGCCAGTGAGTCTATATCCCTGCCGATACTTATATCCCCGGATGCGTTCTGTGTATTTAGAGTGTATGCCTGCCTTCGTGCAGGAAACCCAGCAAGTATACGTCGCGTCCACCTTGAACTCATCGGGTTCAGGGTAACGACATGCAGCGGCATCTTCGGAGTGTTTATTTTCCTATCAACTGTTTAATCAGAAAATAATTTAAAATAAAAAAATTTAGTTTTATCCAATTTAAATATTTCGCATTATTCCAAATTTAGTTCAGCGCCATCTATTAACGATTTTTATATTCCTACTCTTAAGCATCCGATTCAATTCGGCATAAAAAAGCACCTATAAAAATAGATGCTCTTTACTCACCATCCTTGATCACATTCACTATAAATCAACCCATTGATTTGTTGTGTAAAGTGTTATCCATTTTGC
Source organism: Acinetobacter sp. CY81 (assembly GCF_059515925.1). NCBI lineage: Bacteria > Pseudomonadati > Pseudomonadota > Gammaproteobacteria > Moraxellales > Moraxellaceae > Acinetobacter > Acinetobacter sp. CY81. The sequence continues at coordinate 176,708 of NZ_JCAKNC010000006.1, read as the reverse complement.
GTGTCTCTTCATAAAATGCTGGGTTATAAGCACATGCACTTAAAGCAACCAATAGTGCAATTAAAACAAAAGACTTAATCATGAAGGTATCCTCATAAATGATGGAAAGATGCTGCAAGAAATGCAGAACTTGGTACATCATCAATATACTAGGATACCAATCATTATTAAAACAGATTAATTTAATACTTTTAATTCAAATTACAGATTGTAAAATATTCTATTCATCTTTCAGGGCACATTCGAAATTGCTTGGATATTGGCTACAACGTGATTTTTTCAAAATACTCATCATCGCAGGATCGTAATACCCTTCTTTGGTCATTTGAATTCGCGCCTCTCTCATAATTTTTAAATAACCAGGCTTTTCTGCTTCACGAATATCCATCCAATATTTGTCAGGAATGTCTTTTTCCATTTTATCGACAAATTGAAAAGCGGGTGCGAGTTGCTTTGAAATCATTTCACGGGCAATTGGTCCCATCCCTGCTGGAAACTTATTTCGATGCATGATCAGTGTTCCAGTCACTTGAACCAGTGGAAAGCGAATAATCGCGCCCACGACTTTTCCTGATTTATCCTGCATCCCTTTATGTAGCTCTAATGGATCAAATAAAATCGCAGGTGCCGCCATGATATCCACTTCACGATTGTTAAACTTCCCACCGACTGATGTTAAGTCAACGGTAACGGGCTGTGCTCCGACATTTTGAACCAATTTTTTCTGTGTCGCATCAAAACCCATCACCGCCACTTTTTTCCCTGCAGCTTTCGGTAAGGTATCAATACGACGATCATTCACCATGATATAAGCTGCACCTAATGGCACGATACCGACCACTTCATAGTCACGATTGACCATTTTGCTATCAAACTCAGGACGGGCTAAAAGCTGAATCACTTGCGTCAATTGCTTATAGTTTTGTACCGCACCGATCGCATCAATACTGCCGACAAACTTATTGAATTGTCGTGCTCTAATATTACTAATCCCTGCACCATCACAGCGTTTACTTCTAAAATCCTCAGTAAGAACACGTTCATCGGTATAGACTTTTAGATTGACTTCAGTGGATGCCTTTTGCTTTAGCTTTGGATAATCGAGATCAATCTTCATTTGTAGTTTCGAAGGTCGGGTAATATTCATATTCACCCCAAAGTCTTTTGCAACTTGAGCAATTCGAGGCAATTCACTGATATAACTGGTCGCTTGATCAAAAGCCTCACCATTGGCACCATTGGGCGAATAGATGCATAAGCTGACTTGTTTTGGAATTTGTTTCCACGTCTGTGGATTATTCAAGAGCGTTTTGACCTTAGCCGTTGAATGAGCAGATAAAGTCAAATCTAACTTTGGTGCTGCATGATTCATTTGAGTAATCAATATGGTCGTTACAGCTGTGGACAACACAGCCCATTGTCGTAATGAATCAATTTTATTTTTCATAAGGAATCCTTATCCTAAAGAGTTTTTATTATTGAGAATTTTTATATTTATTAAGTTAAATTAATTAAAATATTTAACCAATGACTCAATAGCGGGCACAATCAGGCGTTTAAGCCATAAAGGTTAAAAATCAAGTACTGAATCTAATTTATATTTACAAATAAAGCTTTTAAGCTAATTTTCCTTTAGTCGGTTAAATGTTTTAAATGATCAATGGCATTATTCTGTTATTAAAAAAGCAGCCGAAGCTGCTTATGATATCTCTGATTCTTTTAAGATTTATTTAATCTCAGTGCATTAATTACCACTGACAATGAACTTAAAGACATTGCTATTGCTGCAATCATTGGGGTAAGTAATAAGCCTGTCAGTGGATAAAATATTCCCGCTGCGACTGGCACGCCTAAACCATTATAAACAAATGAAAATGCAAGATTTTGTTTCATATTTTTTACGCCAAGTTTTGCCATATGAATTGCATCTGCTACACCGCGTACATCACCTTTGACTAAGGTAATTTGTGCAGTCTGTTTGGCAATATCTGTCCCATTACCCATGGCAATCCCGATATTGGCTTGGGCTAATGCAGGTGCATCATTGATACCATCTCCAGCCATGGCAACCACTTTCCCTTCGGCTTGGAATTTTTTCACAAGATCTAATTTATCTTGAGGTGTGCAGCTGGCAAAGAACTGTTGAATTCCCAAAGTCTCCGCAACGACTGAAGCATTTTGCTCATGATCACCTGTTGCCATGATGACTTCTACACCATCACTCAACAATTTATGAATCACCGCTTTTGCATTGTGTTTGATTGCATCGTGAATCGAAATATAGGCAAGCACTTGCTGATCATTGGCAATAAAACTAATCACATTACCTTCACGGCGTTGTTGATCCAGGATTTGTATCAACGAATCATTGAGTGATAACCGCATAGTTTCGATGAGTTTTTGACTTCCCACATATAACCATTGACCATCAACTTTAGCTTTCACACCAAAACCAAAAACATCTTCGAAGTCTTGAGTACTTAATAACTGATCTTCAGGTACAAGTTTCGTTAGAGTCTTAGCAATCGGATGACTCGAATTCTGCTCAATCGAAGCAATCCATGTTTCGACTTGAATGAGTTGTACATCATCGGTTAACAATTTGATTTCTTTTAAACTTGGCTTACCTTCCGTCAATGTTCCAGTTTTATCAATAATCAAGGTATTCACTTTACTCAAAGCTTCAATCGCTTCAGCATCTTTAAACAAAACACCTTTCTGTGCGGCGCGTCCTGTGGTTGCCATGACAGACATTGGCGTAGCTAAACCTAAGGCACACGGACATGCAATGATCAATACAGCTACAGCACACATCAATGCTAAATCGAATTGAGCCTGACCGAAGATCATCCAAGTAACAAAGGTTAAGACACTAATAATAAGCACAGTGATGACGAAATATTTAGCAACTACATCCGCCATTCGCTGCAAAGGTGCTTTTGAACGTTGTGCATCTGCGACAGTCTGAATCATTTTAGCTAATGTGGTGTTTTGACCAACAGCTGTCGTGCGTATTTGAATACTGCCCTGTTGGTTAACCGTTCCACCAATCACTTGATCATTGAGATGCTTTTTGACTGGAAGTGGCTCACCCGTCATCATTGATTCATCAATATGCGTTTTACCCTCAACCACAATTCCATCCAATGGAATCTGCTCACCTGACGCAATCAGTAAAATATCACCCTGTTGAATGTCATCAATATCAACTTGGATTGTTTGCCCATTTTCAATCCGTTTTGCAGTAGTAGGTTGAAGCTTAAGCAAAGCTTTTAAAGAATCTGCTGTTTTGGCGCGTGCTTTCAACTCCATGATTTGCCCAAGCAAACTCAATGACACGATCATGCATGCTGCTTCAAAGTAGACCGCGACACCATGACCTGTTTTTGCTTCCATAGGAATTAAAGATGGGAAAATAGTCGCCACCACACTATAAATAAATGCAGCTAATATGCCGACTCCAATTAAACTCCACATATTCAAATTTCGGGTTTTATATGAAGTAAAACAACGCTCAATAAATGGCTTACCCGCCCACAACACCACTGGAATACTCAGAACCAATTCAATCCAGGGTTGAATATGTGGTGAGATGAAAGCATGAATATGCGAACCCATTGCCAAAACAAAAACCAGTAAAGTGAGTGGTAAAGTCATCCAAAAACGATGGCTAAAATCAACCAACTCAGGGTTCGGTCCATCGTCTAAACTCGGTTGCATCGGTTCAAGTGCCATACCACAAATCGGACATGTGCCTGGACCTTTTTGCACAATTTCAGGATCCATTGGACAAGTGAATAACACATCATCCATCCCTTCAGGTTGTGCACGTTGATCCATCGGAATCAAATACGGTTCAGGGTCATTCTTAAACTTGGATAAACACGATGGATTACAAAAATAATAAGTTTGATTTTGATAATCAGTCTTTAAATCTGTTGATCTTGAAACGGTCATACCACAGACAGGATCAATTTCAGATTCGCCATCAGTGATGACATGTGTACCGCCACAACAGCCAGAAGATGCAGTTGTCATCGGTTTTGGAGGTTCAATGGCACAACATGAACTCTGAGTTTGGGCTATCTTTTCAGATGTCGGTTGAGTTATCTGATTCTGTTCATTCTTTCCACCACAACAGGATGAACTTTCGGACTGCTTTAAATATTGCTCTGGATTGGCTACAAATTTTTCAAGACATTTTGGATTACAAAAATAATAAGTCGTTCCTTGATATTCAACGTGTGGCTTTTCAGGGTTAGTCACAGTCATACCACATACAGGATCAATTTCTTTAAATGAGAATGAGTATGATGGATCTAGACTTGTTCGCTTTTCAATTTGAGGAGCTTGCTCATTCTTTTTTAAGGATGAACAGCATGATTGATTTTTTTGGGCAGCATCTGATTGAACAAAATGATTATTATGCTCAGAAGGCGTATTGTGCTCAAAAAAATTAATACTTACTTTTTTATAGTCTATTTCATTAATATAGTTGCTAGGGTGCAATTCAAATTTTTCTCTGCATACTAGACTGCAGAATAAATACTTTTTTTGATCCCAATGAATAAAATATGGTGAATCCTCATCGACTTTCATGCCGCAGACTGGATCAAGATCCATTACTTCCATCACCTGTTCAGATTGTATCTTTTCTTGATCAGACTTTTTCGAACAGCATGAATGTTTTTGTTGCTCAGTCATGTCGATTACCTTTATTCATTTATCATTTGTGTTAGCATAAAGTCTGTACCTAAGTACAGAGTCAAGTCTTTTAGGAAATCAATGATGCTCACGATTGGAAAGCTTGCAAAACATTGTGATATGAATGTAGAAACCGTCCGCTACTATCAACGTATTGGATTATTACGTATTCCAAAATCAACTACGGCTTATCGTTACTACAATGAGCAAGATATTGAAACTTTAAGCTTTATTCAAAAAGCCAAAGATGCTGGACTACAACTCAGTGAAATCCAGGAATTACTGACTTTAGAACTTGATGACCGCGTTCAAGTCAGACAGGTCATTGAACAACGTTTAGCAAAAATAGATCAGCGAATTCAAGAATTACAATCTTTAAAATTACGTTTAGGCTCTTGGTTGGATGAATGCAAAAGTAGCAGCGAAGATTGTTGTCCAATTCTAAAAGTATTAAAAAATTCTGAAAAAAAAATTCTGAAAAAACCCAGAACTTCGACTCAGTCCAAATCATAGAGAAACACATGTCCGCCAAGCTAAATATATTGCGTAAAACATTAAGACAACAGCGTCGACGCGTGTCTACTTTTGAACAAAAACAATCTGAACAAAGTGTTTTAAATCTAATTGTAAAATCCGCAGTGTTTAAACATGCCCAAAAAGTCGGTTTGTATCTACATGCATTTGGAGAAATTCAAACAGATTTGATAATCAAAAAATGCTTTTCACTAGGGAAACACGTTTACCTGCCTATGATTTGCAACATGAATCAAAAACTTGTTTGGATTCATGTCTCACGTAGCCAATACTTAAATAAGCGATTCACACATCATCGCCTGGGTATGAAAGAACCGATACAGACTCGTGCTAAGAATGTCGATCAACTTGATCTACTGATCATGCCATTATTAGCATGTGATCATTTAGGAACGCGTATGGGAATGGGTGGCGGTTATTATGATCGAACTTTAGCACAAGCTAAATACAAACCTATTCGTATCGGACTAGCGCACGATTTTCAATATTTATCAGAACCTCTGATTCGTCAAAGTTGGGATCAACCACTCGATATTTTAATTACACCATCAAAAACCTACCGTTTTAGACGGATTTAAGTCTAAATCACGAATTTTGCTTAATATTTGTGCTTTTTATCTAAGAAATTAAGCATAATTATCACATATAGCCCTTGTAATTTAAAAAATACCCATCACTATAAAAAATATGGCAACACCGTTGTCACTCATTAGGAGTGCTCATGACTGATATTATTATGAATGAAGAAAACTTAGAACTTCAGACCCCAAGCGTATTACCTCTTTTAGCATTGCGTGATGTTGTTGTATATCCACACATGCAAATTGCGCTATTTGTCGGCCGTGAAAAATCGATTAAAGCAGTTGATGTAGCTCGTAACGGTGACAATTTAGTATTTGTGGTGGCACAACAAGATTCTCTATCAGAAGAAATCGATCACGATAACCTGTACCAATACGGAACAGTTGCGAAGATTGTTCAAGTTGTAAATCATGAAAATGATGAAAACTGCATTAAAGTTTTGATCGAAGGCATTCACCGTTCGAAACTGGTTAATATCATCGAAAATGAAGGATATTTATCAGCTGAACATGCGCTAAGCCCGATGACGATCACGATTGATGAATCGACTCAATCGACCCGTCTTGAAGAATTGCGTGTGCTCTTTTCACAATATGCTGAAGCAAAATTACGTAATGCACGTGAATTGATTGCCGCAGCTGCAAAAATTGATGACCTATTACAGTTAATGTTCTTCGTTGCTACACGTGTTCCACTGAACATTGATGTGAAACAAAAGTTCTTGGAACATGATCAATTTGAAGCACATCTACAAGAGTTAATGACTTACTTGTTGCAACAATCTGAAGAACAACAGATTGAGCAAGGTTTGCATGACAATGTAAAACGTCAAATGGAAAAGAATCAGCGCGAATATTTCTTAAATGAAAAAATGAAGGTCATTCAGCGCGAACTCTCTGACATGAACGGCGGTGCTGAAGATGATGTTGCAGAGATTGAACGTCGTTTAGCTGAAGCTGATTTGCCTGAACACGTCCGTAAAAAAGCAGAAGCTGAATTCCGTAAGTTGAAAGCGATGCAACCTGCCTCAAGTGAAGCGGCTGTCGTACGTAATTACATAGAAGCAATTTTAGATACGCCATGGAATAAAGCGAGCAAAGTGAGTATTAACCTCAATAAAGCTCAAGATATTCTAGATACCGATCACTATGGTTTAGATGATGTCAAAGACCGCATCATTGAATACCTAGCAGTTCAGTCTCGTGTCAAAAAATTGAAAGGCCCGATTCTGTGCTTAGTCGGTCCTCCAGGTGTAGGTAAAACTTCTCTTGGTGAATCTGTCGCAAAAGCCACAGGTCGTGAGTTTGTTCGTATGGCACTCGGTGGCGTACGTGATGAAGCTGAAATTCGTGGTCACCGTCGTACTTATATCGGTGCGATGCCAGGTAAAATCGTGCAATCGTTGACGAAAGTTGGCGTGAAGAACCCATTGTTCTTACTCGACGAAATCGACAAGATGGCGCAAGACTACCGTGGCGACCCTGCTTCTGCACTGTTAGAAGTACTTGATCCTTCTCAAAATAGTAAATTTAACGACCACTATTTAGACCTCGATCTTGATCTTTCTGAAGTGATGTTCATCTGTACTGCAAACAGTATGAATATTCCAGAAGCATTGCTTGACCGTATGGAAGTGATACGTCTACCGGGTTATACCGAAGATGAAAAAGTGAATATTGCGGATCGTTACCTTGTTCCTAAAGCAATTAAGAACAATGGTCTACGTGCCAATGAATTAACCGTTCATGAACAAGCAATCCGTGACATCGTACAGCGTTATACACGTGAAGCAGGTGTTCGTAGTCTTGAACGTGAAGTGTCTAAAATTGCACGTAAAGTGGTAAAAGAAGCGGTGAGCAAGAAAGCTAAGAATCTTCAAGTGACTGTTGATTCAAGTAATCTTCCAGACTACTTAGGTCCACACAAATTCGACTTCGGCATGGCTGAAGAAGAAGCTCAAGTAGGTCGTGTAAATGGTCTGGCTTGGACATCTGTGGGCGGTGAGCTACTGACCATTGAAGTTGCAGCAGTGAAAGGTAAAGGTAAATTCATTACAACGGGTTCTCTCGGTGATGTAATGAAAGAATCGATTACCACTGCAATGACGGTTGTACGTACTCGTGCAGATGAACTCGGTATTGAAGCTTCGCGCTTTGAGGAAACTGATGTACACGTGCATTTACCTGAAGGTGCGACACCAAAAGATGGACCATCTGCTGGTTTAGCATTAACGCTTGCTCTTGTTTCTGCATTTACTGGCATTGCAATTCGTCCTGATATCGCGATGACAGGTGAAACGAGTCTAGGTGGTCGTGCAATGCGTATTGGTGGTTTGAAAGAAAAGCTACTTGCTGCGCACCGTGGTGGGGTAAAACTTGTTTTCATTCCTCAAGACAACGTCCGTGATTTGGCTGAAATTCCAGAGAACGTAAAAGAAGGGCTAGAAATTAAAGCTGTGAAATCAATTGATGAGATTTTACCTTTAAGCTTAATTTCAATGCCTAAGCCACTGGCTAAAACTCCGATTGTAAAATCGGTAGATGAAGGCAAAGCTGCACGTCATTAATTCATCTCGCTGGTGAATTCTAAGTAAAAAATGAGAGCTTCGGCTCTCATTTTTTTATCTATTAAAACCGCTATTGAACTCTTCTTAACGTGATATCTCTGATCATTCATCAAGTTGAAATTTTGTTATTCATCCTCATTTATATAGGTAGAGGTTTTCAAATTCGAATGTTGATTTCCTTTAAAACTTAAATCTGTGTCTCCAGACGGATTTAAGTTGATTCGCAGTCATATACCCTTTTATGACTGCGATTTTTTTAATCAAAATACTGAAGCCTTTAAATTATTGATGATTTTTAAATAATCAACATTTTAAAATATAGGTTAATGTACATTGCTTGAACAAATTCAGCTATCACCAAATTTTCTACTTAATATTTAAAATCGTTAAAACAACGCCATCAATCACATGCTTCATTTTCTGTAAATTTAAAGTTTCTACTTTGTCATTTGGCGTGTGGTAGTTTTTATTTCTAAAGAAAGCCGTATCGGTAATCATCACCGCTGGAATACCTGCATTCCAATAATTCAAATGATCTGAAAAATCGACTCCAGTGACGAATGACGGCGCGACCAATCTTTGACAATCTAAACGATTGATCTGCTTCATGGCAGCACAGTATTCACTCCCTAAGCGATTCGAATCAAAATTACTGACAGCACCAATAAAGTTACCATGTGCAGGATAAAAGAATTTCAAACCTGCAGGATATTCTTGAATATTACGCTGATCAAAATAGCCAATCATTTCTAATATAAAAACCCCAGTAATTCGATCTTTATATTTTTCTATCGCCTTCGCATGGACTGCACTGCCCATCTGTTCAGTTCTAAAGTATGGTGGCTCTTCTAGGGTATAAAATACAAATTCAACATTATGTTTTAAATGCCTTTTCTCTTTTGCCAAAATCCGTGCTGTTTCCAACACACCTACAACACCAGAAGCATTGTCATCAGCACCATCCGTTTCACTATGTACATCATAATGTGCACCGACAATGAGATTTTTGGCCGCACCTACATTGAGTTCGCATACTACATTTCGGTACCGATTTGATTCCACCATATAGTTTTGGAAATCACATGGGATGCCAAACTTCTGCATCTGCCCTTGAATCCATGCGGATACACGATTCAATTCTTCGACTTGCGTATGATTTCTATATTTGCTCGAACTAATAATTTGATTGAGATAAACCGATAAATTTTCAGTTTCAGCTTGATGCCGATTTGAAGATAAATTTGCTAAGGAAAAACTACTGATACAACATAATGAGCAGACAAATAGTGTTTTGATAATCGTTTTACGCATATTGAACTAAACCGTATTATTTTATTGTGACGTGAATAATTAAGCTGATTTTTTTGATTCTATTTTTTTAAATATTTAAAATAATCTTCGCTTAATTTAGCACTTAATTTCACCAGTGAGTGTAATTTTAATTCAATTTTAGCTCTATAAATGCATCCTCAAAACAATCTGCCTGCCGTGAACTTAAATCAACGCTATAATAGTGTGAAGTAACCAGATTCCACGCTTATGAAAATTCGAATTTTGACCATTGGACAAAAAATGCCTGCTTGGGTACTCACAGGTTTTGAAGATTATTTCAAACGTATTCAGCCCTTTGTTCAAACTCAAATCATTGAACTGCCTATGGCAAAGCGTGGTAAAAATGATTCAGAAGCAGATATTTTAAAATACCGTCAGATTGAAGGTGACAGTATTTTAGCAGCGATGAAGCAAAACGAAGTGCTGATTGCACTTGAAGTTGGCGGTAAAGAATTTAGCACTGAAAAACTCGCTGACACGATGAAATCATGGATGCTTGAAGGCCATGATGTGGTATTGGCTATCGGAGGTCCTGATGGGCATTCTGAAGCCGTGCGTAAAGCAGCAGCATGGCATTGGTCCCTATCAAAACTTACGCTTCCACATCCCATGGTTCGTGTGATGCTGATTGAACAGCTCTATCGTGCAATGACCATCAATCACAACCACCCTTATCATCGTGCTGGTTAATATTTGCATGGTCAATGACTTAAATCCTCAGTTAATTCAATGAAGATATTAATCAAAAGAGTATTTAAATTTGCTTAGGCTATTTTAGCATTCTATTATTGCAACGTCACGTTGACTCTTACTCTCTTTATCTCATCTCTTATTTTAGCGATGATGAAAATCTCCCAATGATTAGGCGAATCATCATGAACTTACAAACGCTTCCCGGATTATTTATTTCGCATGGCTCTCCAATGTTAGCGATTAATCCTGAACAGGTCGGCCCTGCTTTAAATCGTTTAGGTTTAAACTTACCCAAACCTGAAGCGATTATTGTGATGTCTGCTCATTGGGAAAGTAACGCACTAGAAGTAAGTACAGCGACGCGTCCGATGACTTGGCATGATTTTCGTGGCTTTCCTGAAGAGCTCTATGAAATTCGCTACCCTGCTCCTGGAAAACCAGAATTAGCCGAGGAGATTTTGAAATTATTGGCAGAAGCACAAATTCCAGCACACGCCAATAATACGCGCCCTCGTGATCATGGTGTATGGATGCCACTGTTGCATATGTACCCAGATGCAGATATTCCAGTCATTGAAATATCATTACCGATGAATATGAGTTCTGATGACATTTACAACATCGGTAAAATTTTAGCGATACTTCGTGAACGTCAAATACTTCTGATTGGTTCAGGAAGTATTACTCATAATTTGCGTGAACTTTCATGGAGTGGTGAATCGAGTCAAGTTCCCGAATGGGCATCAACATTCCGTAATTATGTGGTGAATAAACTCAGTCACAGTGATTTCGATGCCGTACTTGATTGGAAAAATATTCCATATATAGATCGAAATCACCCGACGATTGAACACTTTGCTCCTTTATTTTTTGCAATGGGTGCAGGTAATCGCTTTAGTATCGTACACAGTAGTTTCACCATGGGTGCATTAGGTATGGATGTATATCGCTTTGATTAAATGATTTTTAGAAAATTAAGCTCAATTGATCACGATATCAATTGAGCTTTTTTATATGAAATCATAATAATTTTTTATTCATATTTTAAGAAAATCAGGCTTGATTTAAATGCTGATAAAATTCAATTTAAGTATTTTAAATTCTTCATTTAACTCAAAATAAATAAATGATCAAAAAGTGATATTCTCTATATTTTTAGAATATTAAAAAGCATGAAATCAATTCATTAAAATATGTTATGAATTTACAAATATATTATTATAGATACACTTTGATACGGAAAGACTTAGTTTTTTTCATTTTCTTTTAAATCGGATCAGTTATTATTCAGTCTTTAACATTAAATGATACTTATCATAATGAAATTCAAATACTTAGCTATCGCACTTATTCCTTTAATGTTTGCAGCTTGTGAATCTGCAGATATTAAAAAAGCTGGAGATGTAGCAGTGTCTGTTTTACAACAACAAAATGCAGATAAAACATTGGCATCATATGAATGGAGCACCACAACTGCTGATGCACCGAAGCCAATTGTATTGAATTTTTCGAATGAAGGTCGTTTAAGTATTTCGACTAGCTGCAACACGATGGGTTCTTCGTGGAAAGTTGAAAACAATCAAATTGTGACTGGCAATATCATGTCAACAATGATGGCATGTCCTGATAATTTAATGAAACAAGAAGGAATTGCTTCAGGTTGGTTTGCAGATCGTAAAGTTCCATTTGTTTTAAACTTAAATGATTCAAATAAACCAACGCTCACCCTTACAGATGCAAAAGGTCAAAAAGTTGTTTTAACAGGTCAAATGACACCTGAAACAAAATACAACTCTGCTGGTGAAACAATTTTCCTTGAAGTTTCTCCTGAAACCAAACAATGTACAGGTGTTGCTCCACAGACTTGTTTACAAGTGCGTGAAATCAAATACAGCGAGCAAGGTTTAAAAACGCAAGTAGATAAAGATTGGAGTCTTTTCTACGACAAGATTGAAGGTTTTACACACACATCTAACGAACGCCAAGTGATTCGTGTTAAACGTTTTGAAATTAAAAATCCAGCCGCAGATCAATCTAAATATGCCTATGTATATGACATGGCCGTCGAACGTGAAGCTGTGAAAGGGTCACTCTAAGTTAAAATTTTCAATAAAAAACCGAGACAATGTCTCGGTTTTTTATTTCAAGCCAATTTACAAATTAGTAAACGCCTTGAGCAAGCATTGCATCAGCAACTTTTACGAAGCCAGCAATGTTAGCACCATCAACATAGTTCACAGTACCATCTTCTTGAGTACCGAATTTTACACAGTTACGGTGAATTTCTTTCATGATCGCATGTAGACGCTCATCAACTTCTTCGAAAGTCCAACCCAAGCGAATCGCATTTTGAGACATTTCAAGACCAGAAGTCGCAACACCACCTGCATTTGACGCTTTACCAGGTGCATAAAGAATTTTCGCTTCAACGAATTTCTCTACAGCTGCCAAAGTTGAAGGCATGTTTGCACCTTCAGCAACACAGATTGCGCCATTTGCAAGAAGCTGATCAGCATCATCTGCATCTAACTCGTTTTGAGTTGCACATGGTAATGCGATATCACATTTGATTGACCATGGACGTTGACCTTCCATATATTCAAAACCGTGCTTAGCAGCAAATTCTGAAATACGGCCACGTTGAACGTTTTTAAGTTCCATCACTTCACAAAGAAGTTCGTCAGTTAAACCGTCTTTAATGTAAACAGTACCTGCAGAATCTGAAAGTGAAACCACTTTCGCACCTAGGTACATTGCTTTTTCAGCAGCATACTGTGCAACGTTTCCAGAACCTGAAATCGTTACGACTTTATCTTTGAAGCTATCGCCACGAGTCTTGAGCATTTCCTCAGCGAAATACACAGTACCGAAACCAGTTGCTTCAGGGCGAGCCAATGAGCCACCAAAAGTTAAGCCTTTACCAGTAAATACTGAAGAAGTGTCATTGCTTAACTTCTTCATCATACCTGCCATATAGCCCACTTCACGGCCACCCACACCAATATCACCCGCAGGGATATCTGTGTTTGAACCTAAATGGCGATATAACTCAATCATTAACGCTTGGCAGAAACGCATAATTTCGCCTTCAGATTTACCTTTAGGGTCGAAATCTGAACCGCCTTTACCACCACCCATAGGAAGTGTCGTTAATGCATTTTTAAACGTTTGTTCAAAACCTAAGAATTTTAAAATTGAAAGGTTTACAGATGGGTGGAAACGCATACCACCTTTAAATGGACCGATTGCAGAGTTGTATTGAACTCGGAATGCACGGTTTACGTGAGTTTGTCCTTGGTCATCAACCCAAGAAACACGAAATTGGATCGCGCGTTCTGGCTCCACTAAACGTTCAAGTAATCCGTGCTCAGCATATCTTGGATTCTTTTCGATAAAAGGCCATAAGCTCATCATCACTTCTTCTACAGCTTGTAGAAATTCAGGTTGATTCGCATCACGTGTTTTAACGTAGTTTAGGAAGTCGTTAAGGCTGTTATATTTCAACGCTTAATCCTCAGCAGAAAGGTGGATCAAAATTGGTCAAAATTTCAAAAAATTGATAAGTTTTGGCGCAAAGTATTAAATATCTTTTGAAGTCAATCTACAACACTTTTTCATTAATATTTTAAATTAATTATCTAATCAATGATTTAAATATAGTAAACATAATTTTTAATTATGAATTATCAAATATTTTCTTATATAAAAATGGTCTTTTATGTACTATTAATGCGCTATTTGAGCGCTAAAACAGCGCACCCTTTTCTACCCATTTTCATGCTAAAATTCTAAATTGCTCAACCCTTTGAGCGTCGCTCTTTAATCTTCCAAATTAAGCCTTACATGAACGCGCAAATCTCTCTGATACAACAAATTGATGCTTTTCTCCCGCAAACCCAATGTGGATTATGCGGTCATCGCGATGGTTGTTTACCCTATGCTAAGGCGATTACTGAAGGTGAGGAAGCCAACAAATGTGTACCTGGCGGACAACCTGTCGCCGACCAAATCGCAGCTTTGCTCAATCGTCCAACTTTAAAAGCTGAAGAGAGTGTTTGGCCAATCCAAGCAGATTTACGTCCTCAACGGATGAAGGCGATTATTCGTGAAGATGAATGCATTGGCTGTACTAAATGTATTAGCGCCTGCCCTGTCGATGCCATTATTGGTTCAGGCAAACTCATGCACACCATTTTGACTGATCTGTGCACAGGTTGTGAACTGTGTATTCCACCTTGCCCTGTTGATTGTATTGATCTTGTTGAAGATCAAAGTGAATTGCCAAATGACGTCATGCGTATAGAAGAACAATCTGATCTGAGACGTCGTTATTATTCGCATATTCAACGTGAAGAAAAAAGACGTATTACGCGTAAAGGTCCTGTGGTTCGTGCAGAAATTGATACTGAACTTTTTGCACAATTTTCAGCACAGTCTATGCATGTACCTTCGATTGAAATCACTGAAAAATCTGCTGAGGTTTCAGCTCCACTTGATGTAAAGAACACATTAGAACTGGCTAAACTACGGACACAAATTAAAAAATTGGAAAAACAACTCAGTGTTCGTGATGATTTAAAGAAACGAGAACTTTTAACAGAACTGATTCAACAACTTGAAACTTTGCAGGGTGCTTAAAAATGACTGTAAAGAATATGACCAAAAAACAGATTCAGACTTTTTTTGAACGCTTACGTGAACAACGTCCTGAACCTAAAACCGAATTAAATTATTCAAGTCCTTTTGAACTATTGGTCGCTGTAACACTTTCAGCTCAGGCTACAGACGTCAGTGTCAATAAAGCGACAGATAAACTCTTTCCAATTGCCAATACACCTGAAGCAATTTATGCACTTGGTGTTGATGGCTTAAAAGAATATATCAAAACCATTGGGCTCTATAATTCTAAAGCTGAAAATGTGATTAAAGCCTGCCAGATGCTCATTGAGAAGCATAATAGCATCGTTCCAAACAATAGAGCTGATCTTGAAGCTTTACCTGGAGTTGGGCGTAAAACGGCAAATGTGGTACTCAATACAGCCTTTGGACAACTCACAATGGCTGTTGATACCCATATTTTTCGTTTGGGTAATCGTACAGGTCTTGCAGTCGGCAAAAATGTACTGGAAGTGGAACATCGTTTAGTAAAAGTAATTCCAAAAGAATTTATCGTGGATTCACATCATTGGCTCATTCTGCATGGTCGATATTGTTGTATTGCTCGTAAACCTAAATGCGATGAGTGTATTGTGTCTGATGTTTGCAACTGGCCAGACCGTTTTGATTTTGGTGCAGCCAGACCGATTAAAGTAAAAAATGTTGAAAGCTAAAGTTAAAGAATTAAAAAAGATGCCTATTGGCATCTTTTTTAATTCAGCTAAGAGAAATGCTTAAATATAAAAACATCATCTATTTAAAAAATTGATCTGATTTTGAATATACAGCTAAATCACTTATGACTTATTTTGATCTTTCAGTTTTGGATGTAATTCAGCAATAGGCTTACTTTTTTTCAACTCTGCTTTTCGTTCAGCTTCAGCTTTACGTAATAGTCTAAGGCTAATAAAAACCAAATAGCACATCACTGCGATGGTACAAATAAAAAGAAGTACAACACCAACTTTGAGCAAAGCCTTTACTCCAAACCATAAAAAAGAGCCCTAATATGACTTAGGACTCTTTTAATGTCAAAAATTCTAATTTTGAATTATTTTGACTGATCTAAAATAGCAAACAAATCTGTTTGAACTTCATCAATTGGACGAAGACCATTTAGTTTGTCATAAGTCGGTGCATTTTCACCAGAAGCTGCACGACCTTGGTAGAAACCAACCAATTGCTCAGTTTCAGTATGGTATGAACCTAAACGCTTACGAATCGTTGCTTCCAAGTCATCAGGACGTTGTACAAGGTCTTCACCTGTTTCATCATCTTTACCTTCCACTTTTGGCGGATTGTAAACAATATGATAAACACGGCCAGACGCTGGATGTTGACGACGACCAGATAAACGTTGAACGATTTCTTCATCAGGAACGTCAATTTCGATTACATGATCAATCGCAATCCCTTCACTTTCCAAAGCTTCTGCTTGAGGAATCGTACGTGGGAAGCCATCAAAAATACAACCATTGACACAATCAGGCTGTGCAATGCGTTCTTTTACAAGACCAATGATCAGTTCATCTGATACTAGACCACCATTGTCCATCACGCTTTTAGCTTGAAGACCGAGTTCAGTTCCTTCACGAATCGCAGCACGGAGCATATCACCGGTTGAAATTTGTGGGACATTGTAGCGCTTACAGATCAACTGAGCTTGTGTGCCTTTACCTGCTCCAGGAGGTCCGAGTAAAATAATGCGCATAAATAAACATCCTCATTTTAACAATGTGTATGACACTTGCTTTTACAGAACCCAAAATCTGTAAAAATCCAGCATCTAATTATAAGAAAGCCACAAACAAATGTATTAATCCAGCGAAAAATCCGGTTACCCCACCGAGTACAATCAAAATCCATTCGTCTTCCTGAAATGCAGGACGTAACAGATTCTGAAACTCTTTCGGCGTTAATTCGCGAATACGATCTCTAAACATTTGATAGATTTTCTGTGCACGGCTCGCATTAAACGCAGGGTCGCATACAGGCACCATCGTAATTTCAATTGAACGATCGATCAAGTCTGTCTTGAGTTTTGCGTACTCTTTTGGACCTAAAGATAGCTGTAATGAAGTACGAACTAATGGTGTTTCCATAATTTCATTAATATGACGTTTTACAATACGACGAGTTTTATCCTTTTTACCGCCATACATCATTTCAGTCATAATCGATTTTAAAGTGATTAAATCTTCAGTGACCACTTTAGCGAATACATCAGAAACCTCTTCTTGACGTTTCATAAATGCACCTTGGATATTATAAGTCCCAATTCGCGGAATGACAGGCTTAATCCAAGGAAATTTTCGATCTTTCGTCAGCTCAAAGAATTGAGGATAACGAATGAAATGTGGCTCAACAGGATTGAACACCATCCAAATGGCAATCCAGTTGGTTAAGAAACCCCAAATTGCTGCCCAAATCGGTACAGTCCAGTGCCAAGGCACAACAAACCATACGATCATTTGGAAAACACCAAAGAACATACCAATTAAAGCACTGATATGCCAAATAAAATTAATTTCTTTTTGACCAACCTTAAGGAACATATTCACCATGAGCTGGCGATCACCTTCCATTTGGCTCACGACCATCTCACGCATGTTCACCAGCGACTCGACATTCATGGTCAGTTCGGTCACTAATTGTCTTAAAATTGCAGGTAACTGTTTGTGCGCTTGAGCATAAATACGACGTTTAATGGAATAAGGTAAGTTTTCCCAAAGCACAGCATTTCGATCCATCATCACTTCATCGATCAAATGCTCAAGTTCAAAGCCAACTTGCTCTCCAATAATACGTGCCATATCTTCAGGATCCATTGCTTGTAAGAATTCTTGCAATGAACCAAGTTTAGATAAAGTATTATCGGTAATAATGCCTGAAATACGACCAGCTTTACGCGGAACAATTCCTTGCCAACCCACTGGAAGTGGTCCGATGTGGAAGCCCCAAAATTTAATTGGATAAAACACCATTTTCAGTGCCATCCAAACGTGCGCCCATGTAACAAATGCTGTCACAGGAATAATACTGAGCACAGCATAAAAATCTGGACGATTTAAGAAGGCTTGCCACAAATCACTTACATATTCAAACATTCATGACTCTCATATTTAATTCTATGTGCGGTCAAATAAACTGTATAGAAGCATAATATCTTCTAAAATCCCATACTTAAGGTGTAGGCGAATTGTATTTCAGGTTTGGTTTCGCGCACCACACGACTTCCATCCTTCAACTCTTCTCCAGCAGTCACACCTACACTAATCGTACTAATCCGCTCTTTATTTAAGAGTACATAAGATAAATCTACACCACCACCTAACTGCAATTCATCAGAGCCATTTATTGGAACACTTCTTAAATGCCCTGCAAACGCACCTAAGTAAAAACCATTTGCATCTTTCCCATTTAAAACAACTGGATATCTAAATCCAACCTGACCGCCAATTTCATGATCATCATTGGTAAAAGCACCCACTTTGGCATAAGCAATACCATAGGGATTTGCCCATTCACCATTTAAATGCGCTAATTTTTTGGTGATTCCAACACCAATATTGAGTGCAGAGACTTGTTCTGACTTTATCTTCGCTGGAGGTAAATATTCAGAAATATCTGCATGAGCAACATTCCAAATAGTACCGAGAAAAACTAAAGGAAAGATATTTCTCATTATTTTCTCCATTGTCTCATCTAGAGACCAATTTTTTTTAATTATCCTTAATTTTTTGACTTTAACAGATTAATTTTCGATCTTATATACAAATCATATGAAAATTAGTGTCTCTATGGTCAAGATTTTGCAAACTTCTTACTACTCAGAATGCATTATTTTTTTCAAAATCGTTCGCATTCTAAGGTAACATATGTGCACTAACAAAACCCTTAACCGTGATTAAGTCGACGTCGTATGAAACATCAGTTTCCTTTAAAAAATGTTCAGCAAGAAAAACGTATATTTCGTAGTCGAATATTTTTCGCGATAGGTTTTGTAATCTTTTTTTTAATGCTCTTATTAGCACGTTATGCCTATTTACAAATTGTGCATCACGAAGAATTCAAACTTGCATCAGATAAAAATCGAATTCGCTTACAACCCATTAGCCCTGCTCGTGGTTATATTTATGATCGTAATGGGGTTCTACTTGCGGATAATTATCCTGTCTTCACAGCAACGCTAAGTAAAGCTGATGTCAAAGATATTGATGATACGATTTCGCGTTTAAAGCCAATTATTAGCCTGACAGATGAAGATATTGAGCGCTTTAATAACCGTATAAAAACTGCCAAAAAAACTGAGCGTGTAACCTTAAAGCTCAATCTGACCGAAACGGATATTGCGCGCTTTAGTGAAATTAAATTTCAATTTCCAGGTGTTGCAATAGAAACTCAAATGACGCGTTATTACCCTCATGGTGAATTGTTTGCGCATGTCATTGGTTATGTGGGTCGTATTAATGACAAAGAATTAAAACAAATTGATAAAGACGCTTATGCAGGTACCAACCTTATAGGTAAAATCGGTGTGGAAAAATTTTATGAAGATTTACTTCATGGTGCACCAGGTTTCGAATCTATTGAAACCGATGCATATGGCAACGTATTACGTAAATTAGGCAAAAAAGAATCTATTCGTGGTAATGATTTATATCTGTCCCTTGATTATGGTTTACAACAAGTTGCATCGGAACAATTGGTTGGTAAACGTGGTGCAATTGTAGCGATGGATCCCAATACAGGTGAAATCTTAGCTTTAGTTTCTAGTCCTAGTTTTAACCCAAATCTGTTTGTAACGGGCATCAGTACCGCTGATTATAGTGCACTACGCGATAACATTGACCAGCCTCTCTATAACCGTGCTGTTCAAGGCTCTTACCCGCCAGGTTCAACCATTAAGCCTATGTTTGGCTTAGGTGGTATTCATTATGGCGTGGTAGATTGGCATACCACTATTTCTGACCCTGGCTATTTTACTTTACCGGGTGACAGCCACCGTTTCCGTGACCATAAAAAATCAGGTCATGGTTCTGTAAATATGCATAAAGCTCAAGTCGTTTCTTGCGATACCTATTTCTACATTCTCTCTTTCCAAATGGGTATTGAGAAAATGAATAGCTGGATGCGTCAATTCGGTTTTGGTGAAAAAACAGGTGTAGATTTACCAAGTGAAAGTACAGGACTCTACCCTAGTCCAGAATGGAAAATGCGAACGCGCAAAACCAAATGGTCACGCGGTGAAACGATTTCTGTGAGTATTGGACAAGGCGCTTTTACTTCGACACCACTTCAACTTGCGATGGCTACTGCGATTACCTCAAACCAAGGTGCGCATGTCACACCGCACGTATTACGTGAATCTAAAGGTGCTAAGGTACATAAAGTCCATAATGCACCAAATGGCAAAATTCAGTTCAATGGCAAACCTGAAGACTGGATTAAAATGCGTGAAGCCATGGTTGATGTGATCCAATCAGGTACGGGTAAAGCTATTCGTGGTGGCTTGCAGTATCAAATCGCAGGAAAAACGGGAACGGCTCAGGTGAAGAGTATTGCTCAGGGTAAACGTTATAACGAAGCAATTTTAACAGATCGTCAGCTGGATCATGGTTTATTTGTCGGTTTTGCTCCAGCAGAAAAACCTGAGATTGCAGTTGCTATCATTGTTGAAAATGGTCGTGGCGGTAGTGCTACACCGATTGCACGTCCGATTATGGATTATTGGTTATTGAACAAAAAGCGCAATCCGATCAAACCTCCTCAACACCAAATCAGTGGTGGCTTAATGACTGCAGGAATTAAACCAGGTGAATTACCAAGTGGTGAAACAGGTTTATCACCTTTGAATCAAGGCACTGTTTTAGGCACTACATCGAATGTACCGAATGCTGTGAATCACCCGAATACTCCGGTTCAAGCTCCGTCACAACAACTGAATCCTGTTGCGCCTTCTACCACTGCTCCAACATCAGTTCCACCACCGTCAGCAGGACATTAACATGAAAAATCAATTGCGTATTATTGGCGGAGAATTCAAACGTCGAGTTCTACCTTTTGCTGACATTGACAATTTACGTCCAACCCCTGATCGAGTTCGTGAAACGCTTTTTAATTGGTTAATGTGGGATGTTCAAAATGCTGAGGTCCTCGACCTATGTGCAGGCTCTGGTGCCCTTAGTTTTGAAGCTTTATCTCGTGGAGCTACACATGTCACGATGGTTGAACCAAGCGCCATTCAAGCTAAATTTTTAAAAGACAACTTAAAACTATTAAAGCTTGAAAACTGCGATTTACTTGTGACTACTGCTCAGCAAGCCATCAAAACATTAAAAAATAAGCAGTATGATCTCGTTTTTTTAGATCCACCTTATAGTTTAAATTTATGGGAAGAATTAGCCACAGATGTAGATCCACTGATTAGAAATGATGGTTTTATATATGTTGAAGCGGATTGTGCATTGAATCAATTAAAGCTGCCAATTAGTTGGTCACTCATCAAAGAAACCAAAGCTGGCGCAGTGAGAGCTGGTTTATTTAAAAAAAATTCCTAATAAAAAAAGGATTCGTAAGAATCCTTTTTTTATGCTTATGACTTAATAAACCTTTTTCATTTATAAGGTCGCAAAAAAGAGAACCCGAAGGTTCTCTTTTTCTTTCTACTACTTAAAAGTGTAATTGACCATTTTTGAGTAAATCATCGAGCGTAGTATTCACATTATTTAATGTGATTAATGTTGTACTACTGTGTGTTCCACCAGCCCCATCACGATCAATTTTAATCACTGTGTTTGTTCCAGATTCTACTGTGACATATTGACCAATATTTTCTGAAGTAACACCTTGTCCAGATAAGAGGTTACTTATATCAATAATATCCCATGCACTCTCAAGTGAAGCTTTATTGAAATCTGTCCAAATATCACTACCATTACCACCCGTTGCATCAGATGACTTAAGTACATTGTACACAAGCCAATCTTGGCCTGAACCGCCCGAAATCGTCTCATTTGCGCCACGACTAATCATAACATCAGAGGCAGAAGTGCCTGTAAGTGAACCTGTTCCAGTATCTGCATTTTGGCCATAGTTCATAATTACACCATCAGCTCTAATTTCTATTTCCTGAGTATGGGTCGTTTCTAAACGAGTAACCTTATCAATAAGCTTATATTCAAACCCATCAATCTTCCCAACGTTATTCAGATCATTCACAGGGTCGAAATTAAATACACCATTTTTATCAATATGAAATAGTGCATTCGTTAAATTAAATGTCGTTTTAGCATCAGTAGTGACCTGCTGCATACCAGTCTTAGTTTTAATCCATATTTCATAATCAGCACCAGTTTTACCAACTGGCAATAAGCTTCCATCAACGCCATAGATAGCTCCTTTATCAGCAGGTATATCACTTAATTGATAAGGTTTAACTGTATAAACAATGTTTCTTAATTCAAAGACTGCATTTTTATCATAGCTAGTAGCAGTTCCTGTATTAGAGGTTTCTAACTTGAGTCTATACTCTCCATCTACACTTTGGTTATTAGCAAAACTTAAAGTCACATTAATGCTACCAGAATCACCCCATGAGCTTCCGGCCAACGCATAAGTATAATTAGTAACATCCACCCACGAACCATTTACTTTTTTCTGAACAATACTATTCGCTAAATAATTAGCACCACTCGTAGGCCAATCAGGATCCACGTAAATCGTATAGTTTAAAGTTGCGCTACTAAATTTCTCGAGAATAAAGCTATTCGAAAAATTCTTATCCGTAGTTGTACTGTCCGTCTTAAGCATCCCAGTAAAATCAACTTTATTAGTATCTACAGTTGCATCTTGGCTTGTAATATTAACCACTTTGCTCGCTGGCTTATTTACATTCCATGAATTCACCATCGCATTACCAGTGACATTCACTTTATAGTCATTTGAGAATGTCGACTCGTATTTAGCCCCAGTACTTAATGTACCAGCTAAACTAAACGCAACTGTATGCTCTCCTTTAGACAATGCAGTTTTTGGCGTCCATAACACAGTGCCACTTGCTTGATTAATTAAAATTGTATCGACTACCACACCATCCACTTTCACATTAACCTTATTCCAAGTTATTGTGTTTGAGCCCTGAGCAGTAGCAGGAATATTTACGACAAATGTTGGAGTTGCATCATCTAAACTTCCACCATTTGATACATTAGTTGTTGTTACAGCCCCTACATTATCTCCAACCTGATTGACCGTTGGAGCATTGGCATTAAACCAATTTCCAATAGAAGTTGCGTTTACATTACCTGCCAAATCATAATATGAACCACTAGGATTATGTACTGTATACGACCCTTTGAAGTTATCTGGCAACTTCACAATAATGCGATTATCACCACTTAACGTAAATGTTACATTTTCAACAACTTTACCTGTCGAATCTTTCACATGAAGACTGGTAAGTGTATCCGTATTCCCATTAGCACCGTAAATACGTAATGTTTTCCCATCAATAGGAGATGGGGTTTGCCAGCTAAATATCGTTCCCGTTTGATATAAAGTGTCATTCCAGAAACTGTCCTGAACCGTATCTACTGCAATATCTAAAACAACACCACGCCCTTCATTCCCTGCTTTGTCAACCTGATTAGCATAGAACTCATATTTATTGCCAGCCGTAGCACTTCCATTCAATCCTACTGCGGATGTTATCGTCCAATTACCATTCGCATCTACAGTAGTAGAACCATAAATTTGACCTACATCACTTGTATTATCATTACGATAGTAAACATACATGATGCTTCCAGCTTCACCAGTACCGACAAATGTTGGCGTAGTATCATTTGTCCAAACGCGACCACTACTATCAAACTGGCTACTGTCTAGAAGATCATCTTCATTACTCGTTGCACCAGATACATTGTCGGTCACTGATGTAATGAGAGGCGTACTAATAGATTTATCAATCGTAATCGCACCCATATCTGTTTTAATCCAATTCCCTGCAATATCTGTATGTTTAACTGATATCGTCTTAGCGGAATATTGTCCTTCTGGAATAATAAAACTTGACCCTATACCAAGATTCCAACTCTTCCCTCCATCTAGGGTATATTCCCAACTAGCCCCAGGTTCAATATTAGATACAATTACGTTTCCAATGCTACTAATAAAGTCGCTGTTAGAATTGCCAGTATCTGATTCAAGTTTTAAAATCGCTGGCAAAATAAAACTGTCAACTGTGTGAATTCCAAAAAAATCATATACGAAGTAATCATTAAGAATATTAGGTTGTCTAATCAGTACACTACCGTCAGGATAATACCCATCAGGAAGAGTTATCTGATACGAAGTGCCAGTACCCTGTTTCCAAGTATTACCACCATTTATTGAGTATTCCCAAGTTTTAGAATCATCTAATCCAGCAATTCCGACTTGACCATCATCAGTAATCCCATCATTTTTATCTGCACCATTATCTCTAAACATCATAATTGTGCTGTGTGGAAGATCAATAATGATTTTATTAGATCCCGCTACAGTCGTAGTGTTACCAGCGAGATCTTCAGTGCTTGCAACTACAGTATAACTACCCTTATCTAACTTTGGTGAAGTCACACTCCATTTTCCCGAAGCATCGACAATGGCTGTTACTAACTGAGGATTTGATCCACTCGATATAGTTACTGTAACTATATCGCCAGAATTTCCTGTTCCTTCAAAAACTGGGGAACTTGTAATATATCCGGCAGGTAAAGCATCTATTTTTAATACTGGAGGAGTAGTATCAACAACCCATGTTTCTGCATTCCATATCGCAGATTTATTGCCTGCCTTATCAAACATAACAATTTGTATATCACTATCTTCATACACTCCTTCTGGTAATACAAATGAATTACCTGTGCCGTTGATAAACTCACTTCCTTTAACTGAATATTGCCAATAATCCAAATCAATCGGTAAGTTTGATACAGTCACTTCACCATTATTTGTAATAAAATCATTCTTTATAGAACCACTATCATCAGATAATTTCATATCAAGTTGATGTCGTAATGTGTCGAAAGTAACAGCATTACTTAATTTTCCAATACGTTCATTTCCATAGACATCAGTTTGTTTAACTTGAATTTGATTTGAACTATAAGATGTATTTTGCCCGAATAAGCCAGCTTCAAATGAATTACCTGTACCAAGTGTCCACGTCTGTCCTCCATCTAAGCTGTATTCCCAAACAGATCCTGCTTCAATATCAGATACATAAACTTTTGGATCTGAAGTAAGATTATCACTAGTATTAGAACCAAGATCTTTTATGGATAAAACTGGTGTTGATAATGTTTGATCAACAATGATTTCACCCAAACGGAAAATACTTGTATTCCCAGCAATATCCTTTTGCTCAATTTGAATTTGACCAGCAGTATAACTACCGTCAAGTAACGTAAATGTTGTACCTGTACCTTCAACCCAATTTAGACCACCGTCTAAGCTATATTTCCAAGTACTACCTGATTCTAAATCCGTCACATTAATCAAACCATTTGAGGTTTTACCATCTGTAGCTGAACTACCTGTATCAAATGCAAGAGTAGCAGTTGGAAATTCAGGTGCTGTTTTATCAACTTTATAAACTTCAATCGCTTGTGTAGTAGAGTTTCCAAAAGAATCAGTTTGTTTGATCTGAATAGCATCTTCAACATAAACCCCTTCAGGTATTACAAACCCCTTACCTTCACCCTGAATCCAAGTGTTTCCACCATTTAAACTATAAAACCAAATTGAATTCGCTTCGAAATTAGACAGCTTAATTACACCATCTGAAGTAATTCCATCATCATCAAATAGACCCG
The DNA here is from genome assembly GCF_059515925.1 of Acinetobacter sp. CY81. Classification (NCBI taxonomy): domain Bacteria; kingdom Pseudomonadati; phylum Pseudomonadota; class Gammaproteobacteria; order Moraxellales; family Moraxellaceae; genus Acinetobacter; species Acinetobacter sp. CY81. The sequence continues at coordinate 150,782 of NZ_JCAKNC010000006.1, read as the reverse complement.
TGTCATTAAAATCAATGGTGAGTAATGCTGGTGGTGTGGTATCAATAGCTAAACCACCTGTATCTGTGCTCGTATTGTTCGCAAGATCTGTAGCTGAAACTTCTACAAAATAATTACCATCAGCTATATCTAACTTTGGAATATAACTCCATGATCCATCTGCATTTACAGTAGCCGCGCCTGTTTCTACTAAATCACCTTCCGCATCTCTTATTTCTACCTTTACTGTTAACTCAGTTACAGGATTTTCACCATCTTCAACAGTTCCTGTAATTATTGGTTTACTAACATTTGTTAGAACGTCGTCAATTGTCAAGCTTGGTGCAGTTTTATCTATTACCATTGGTGCCATGGTTGTTATTGTGCTATTTCCAGCAAGGTCAGTCTGCTTTACTTGTACTAAATCTTGTAAATAAATACCTTCAGCCAACATAAAACTATTACCCGTTCCAAACTTCCAGGTATTTCCTCCATCAGTACTATATTGCCAAATTGCATTTTCTTCTAAATTACTAACATTAATTATTCCGTTACTCGTTATCCCATCACCACCAATACCAGTATCTTCGTCCAACATTAACTGCGGTGCATTTGGTGCGATCGTGTCTTTACCACCGATCACCGTGTCTGTCGCTGACGTGTTCTTCGCAGCATCTGTCGCTGTGACTGTTGCAGTTTGACCATCGGTCACCGCTGGACTGACATTGACGCTGAAGTTACCTGAGGCATCCGTCGTGCCAGTACCAATCACTTTGCCTGCCGCATCTTTGACTTCAATGCTGCTGTTCGGCTCCGCTTTACCACTCACCACGGTACCGTCTGTATTGATGACAGCATCCGGTGCATTTGGTGCGATCGTGTCTTTACCACCGATCACCGTGTCTGTCGCTGACGTGTTCTTCGCAGCATCTGTCGCTGTGACTGTTGCAGTTTGACCATCGGTCACCGCTGGACTGACATTGACGCTGAAGTTACCTGAGGCATCCGTCGTGCCAGTACCAATCACTTTGCCTGCCGCATCTTTGACTTCAATGCTGCTGTTCGGCTCCGCTTTACCACTCACCACGGTACCGTCTGTATTGATGACAGCATCCGGTGCATTTGGTGCAACTTGATCGCCACCCTTGATCGGTTGTTCGCCTGAGCCATTGCCACTTGGGTCAATCGCTTCAATCGTGCCCGTTTCGCCTTGGTTCAGTGGATTCGGCTCGATGTCCCATGTGCCATCTGGTTTCACTGTCGTTGTGAGCGTGTTGCCTTCTGAATCAGTGATCACAATCGTGTCACCTGCATCGCCTGTGCCTTCGATGCCTTCTTTGTTGTTTTCTGTCACAACGGGTACATCTGGTGCAACTTGATCGCCACCCTTGATCGGTTGTTCGCCTGAGCCATTGCCACTTGGGTCAATCGCTTCAATTGTCCCCGTTTCGCCTTGGTTCAGTGGATTCGGCTCGATGTCCCATGTGCCATCTGGTTTCACTGTCGTTGTGAGCGTGTTGCCTTCTGAATCGGTGATTACAATCGTGTCACCTGCTTCACCCGTACCTTCGATGCCTTCTTTGTTGTTTTCTGTCACAACGGGTACATCTGGTGCAACTTGATCGCCACCCTTGATCGGTTGTTCGCCTGAGCCATTGCCACTTGGGTCAATCGCTTCAATTGTCCCCGTTTCGCCTTGGTTCAGTGGATTCGGCTCGATGTCCCATGTGCCATCTGGTTTCACTGTCGTTGTGAGCGTGTTGCCTTCTGAATCGGTGATTACAATCGTGTCACCTGCTTCACCCGTACCTTCGATGCCTTCTTTGTTGTTTTCTGTCACAACAGGTGCATCTGGTGCAACTTGATCGCCACCCTTGATCGGTTGTTCGCCTGAGCCATTGCCACTTGGGTCAATCGCTTCAATCGTGCCCGTTTCGCCTGGGTTCAATGGATTCGGTTCGATGTCCCATGTGCCATCTGGGTTCACCGTCGTGGTCACGGTGTTGCCTTCTGAATCGGTGATCACAATCGTGTCACCAGCATCACCTGTACCTTCAAGACCTTCTTTGTTGTTTTCAGTCACCACCGGTGCATCAGGTGCCGTTTGGTCGCCACCCGTGATCGGTTGTTCGCCTGAACCATTGCCACTTGGGTCAATCGCTTCAATCGTGCCCGTTTCGCCTGGGTTCAATGGATTCGGTTCGATGTCCCATGTGCCATCTGGGTTCACCGTCGTGGTCACGGTGTTGCCTTCTGAATCGGTGATCACAATCGTGTCACCAGCATCACCTGTACCTTCAAGACCTTCTTTGTTGTTTTCAGTCACCACCGGTGCATCAGGTGCTGTTTGGTCGCCACCCGTGATCGGTTGTTTACCTGATGGTCCCTCACCATTATTTTCAGTTTCAGGCGCTGAGTTTGTGGACGTTTCATTTTTTCCATTTTGGTTAGATGCAGCTATAGCTGTACCACCAACTGCGGCACCACCAGCAGCCCATGGCAGTAGCATACTTGGATTAAATTCATCATATAAAAGAGGGTCGACATTTTCGAGCAAATTATATTCAATTGTTTTTAAAATGTTACCCGAGCCATCAGTAAACTGAGCCCAATATAATTGCCCATCATCATCCTGGAATACAATACTATTATCCGATTTATTATCATCACTAAAATAATTATTTATTATTATTAAATCACCATTTTTAAAAATGATTTCAGCAGCATTACCATTTCTGGATATTTTAACTACATCATCCTTAGAGCGATTAATAACCACCACTGAATTTTCATATAATGAAACCGTTGTATCGCTTGTTTCATAAGTAATTGCATGTGAAGATTTCGATATGGTTGTAATTGTGCTCATATTGCCACCCAAATTTAAATATATGTGATTTGGTATTATTATAATATTAATAATGTGATTCTGTTTGCATTATTTAATATTATATATACTTTATTTTGATTTATATTCGCACAATCATTTAATAAAAACAAATATCAAATAAGATTGTTAAGTTTAGTAAATAACACAAATTAAATTAATTAAATTCTTATTAAGAATTATATAAATAATTATTATTTATTTTGTTAATATCTTTAGACATAAAAAAAGCCTCCTAAAAGGAGGCTTTTTTATAAATCAAAAAGGTTAAGCAAGACCTTTATCTTTTAGTACTTGTAACATGGTAGAACCCAACTCAGCTGGGCTACGTGTATAAGCCATACCTGCACGCTCGAAAGCAGCAAATTTCTCTTCTGCAGTACCTTGTCCACCAGAAATAATTGCACCGGCATGCCCCATACGTTTTCCTTTAGGTGCAGTCACTCCCGCAATATAACCTACTACTGGCTTAGTTACATTCGATTGAATAAATTCTGCAGCTTCCTCTTCCGCAGTACCACCAATTTCACCAATCATGATGATTGCTTCCGTTTGTGGGTCTTCTTGGAATAACTTTAAGCAATCAATTTGATTCATCCCTGGAATCGGATCTCCCCCGATACCAATACACGTAGATTGACCTAAACCGAGTTTAGTAGTTTGAGCCACTGCTTCATAAGTCAGGGTACCAGAACGTGAAATAATACCAATTTTGCCAGGCTGATGAATATGACCCGGCATAATCCCGATCTTACATTCGCCCGGCGTAATAATACCTGGGCAGTTTGGTCCAATCAATCGTGCGCCATTACCATAGGTCTCAAGGTAACGTTTTGCCTTAAGCATATCTAGAGTTGGAACACCTTCAGTAATTACTACAATAAGCTCAATACCTGAATCTACAGCTTCCACAATAGAGTCAAGTACAAATGGAGCAGGAACATAAATCACAGAAGCATCCGCACCTGTTTCCTTTACAGCTTCGTTCATCGTATTAAATACAGGTAGATTTAAATGCTGTTGACCACCTTTGCCCGGCGTTACACCACCCACAACTTTTGTGCCGTAAGCCAATGCTTGCTCTGAATGGAACGTTCCGTTTTTTCCTGTGAAACCTTGTACCAATACTTTGGTGTCTTTATTTACTAATACGCTCATGATTGATACTCCTTATGCTTTCACTGCGGCAACAACTTTTTCTGCAGCATCCGCTAAACCTGATGCAGAAATTAATTTAAGACCTGATTCATCAAGTAATTTTGCACCCAATTCCGCGTTATTACCTTCTAAACGCACAACAACAGGTACAGTCACATTTACTTCTTGAACCGCCGCAATAATTGCTTCAGCAATCATGTCACAACGTACAATCCCACCAAAAATGTTAATTAAAATTGCTTCGACAGTACTATCTGACAAAATAATTTTGAAAGCTTCAATCACACGATCCTTAGTCGCACCACCACCTACATCTAAGAAGTTTGCTGGTTGTCCACCATATAACTTAATGATGTCCATCGTTGCCATTGCCAGACCAGCACCATTCACCATACAACCAATATTGCCTTCTAAAGCTACATAGTTCAGGTCAAATTCAGATGCTTTTAACTCGCGCTCATTTTCTTGAGACTTATCACGCATCGCAGCCACTTCAGGTAAACGATACAGTGCATTCGAATCTATACCGACTTTCGCATCTACACATAAAATGTCGCCATTTTCACGAACAGAAAGTGGATTAATTTCAAATAAAGCAAAGTCATTTTCAATAAAAGCTTCATAAGCTGCAGTCATGACTTTAACAAACTGATTAATCTGACCATCTTTTAAATTTAACTTAAATGCAACTTCACGTGCTTGAAAAGGAAGCAATCCAACCAATGGATCGACTTCAACTTTGATAATTTTTTCAGGAGTTTCTTCTGCAACTTTTTCAATTTCAACGCCGCCTTCAGTTGATGCCATAAAAGTGACACGACGACTCGAGCGATCAACTACCGCACCTAGATAAAGCTCACGTTCTACAGGATAAACATCTTCGCAAATTAAAAGACTGTTAACAGGCTGACCATTCGCGTCAGTTTGGTACGTCACAAGATTGGTACCAATAATAGAATTTGCATAATCTGCAACTTCTTGTTTTGATTTTGCGACTTTAACACCACCCGCTTTACCACGACCACCTGCATGGACCTGCGCTTTCATGACGGCAAACTTACCACCGAGTTGTTCAAAAGCAGCGACTGCTTCATCAGCATTGGTTGCAAGAATCCCTTCTTGAACTGGCATTCCATATTTTTTTAACAGCGATTTCGCTTGATATTCGTGTAGATTCATTTTTTTACCTTTTACTACTTTTCACGTTTTTATGATCCACTAATACTTAAACTTCCATCACGATAAGTATCAGCAATTATTTAATTTTGTATTATTAGTTTTAGATGATTATTCATACAAAAACAACCATCAAATGCAAAAAGAGCGGCCGGAGCCGCTCTTTTTTAAATTATTTACGTTTACGCTGAATTGCGTGAATCGCTCGTCCATCCACTGCTAAAGCAGCTTCATGAACGACTTCAGAGAACGTTGGATGACCAAATGTCATTAATTGAAGATCTTCAATAGATGATACAAACTCAAGTGCGATCATACCTTGATGAACGATATCAGACGCAGCAGGTCCAATTACGTGCATACCCAATAAACGGTCAGTTTTTGCATCAGCAACAAATTTAACAAAACCAGCACCTTCACCAGCAGCTAAAGCGCGACCATTTACAGCAAAACCGAATTGACCAGTTTTAACTTCATGACCTTTTTCTTTCGCTTGCTCTTCTGTTAAACCTACCCAAGCCGCTTCAGGGTGTGTGTAAATTACAGAAATAATGGTGTCGTAGTTAACTTGTGCAGCATGACCGTGAATACGTTCAACAGCCATTACGCCTTCTTCCATTGCTTTATGTGCAAGCATTGGACCACGTACCAAGTCACCAATTGCGTATACGCCTTCAACAGAAGTTGCACACCAATCATTAACTTCAACTAGACCACGTTCAGTGAGTTTAATACCACAATCATCTGCCAATAGACCTTCAGCGTATGCACGACGACCTACACAAACGATTAATTTATCAAAAATTTGAGTTTTGTCTTCGCCACCTTGCGTATACTTAACAGTTACTTCACGGCCATTAACCTCAGTGCCCGCAACTTTAGCGCCTACACGGATGTCTAGACCCTGTTTAGTCAAAAGCTTTTGATAATCTTTAGCCAATGCTTTATCAGCCATTGGTAAGAATGCATCCATTGCTTCAAATACAACAACTTCTGCACCAAGACGACGCCAAACCGAACCAAGCTCTAGACCAATAACACCAGCACCAATCACACCTAAACGCTTAGGCACTTCTTGGAATTCTAATGCACCAGTAGAATCAACGATAATGTCTTGATCAACAGGCGCTACTGGAATATTTACAGGTACAGAACCAGTTGCAAGAATGACATACTTCGGCTCAAGAACTTGAATACTACCTTCATCTAAAGGTGTAAATTCAACTTTTTTACCTGCAAGCAATTTACCTGTGCCTTGTAACCATTCAATGCCATTGCCTTTAAGCAACTGAGCAACACCACCAGTCAATTGATCTACAACTTTGTCTTTACGAGCAAGCATTTTTGTAAGATCAAACTTCACTTCACCCGTGGTAATACCATGGTCATCTAAATGCTGAACTGTATCTTCGTAACGATGAGAAGAATCAAGCAATGCTTTAGATGGAATGCAACCCACGTTTAAGCACGTACCACCTAAAGACGGCTTGCCTTTATGAATACGTTTTTCGATACAAGCAACTTTAAAACCAAGTTGAGCCGCACGAATTGCCGCTTCATAACCACCTGGTCCACCACCGATTACAACTAAATCAAATTGAGACATGTGTATCTCCAAAAATGGGCTTAGAGGATCACCCTAAGCCCATCAAGTTTATTCTGAAATATTAAAGATCAAGGATTAGACGAGCTGGTTCTTCTAACAATTCTTTAATTGTTACAAGGAAACCTACTGCTTCTTTACCATCGATTAAACGGTGGTCATAAGAAAGAGCCAAGTACATCATTGGCAGAATTTCTACCTGACCATTTACAGCCATTGGACGTTCTTGGATTTTATGCATACCCAAAATCGCTGTTTGTGGTGTATTTAGAATCGGAGTAGATAATAATGAACCGAAAGTACCACCATTTGTAATAGTGAACGTACCGCCAGTCATATCTTCGATACCTAATTTACCGTCACGTGCTTTACCTGCATATGCACGGATACCATTTTCAACTTCTGCATAGTTCATACGGTCTGTATCACGAAGAACAGGAACTACTAAACCACGTTCAGATGAAACGGCAACACCAATATCGTAGAAACCGTGGTAAACGATATCCTCACCATCAATAGATGCATTTACAGCTGGGTAGCGTTTAAGCGCTTCAGTTGCAGCTTTAACAAAGAATGACATAAAGCCAAGACGTGCACCATGACGCTTTTCAAAAGCATCTTTATATTGGTTACGCATGTCCATGATTGGTTTCATGTTCACTTCGTTAAACGTTGTCAACATTGCAGTTTCTTGAGTCGCTGCAAGCAGACGTTCAGCAACACGCTTACGAAGACGAGTCATCGGAACACGTTTTTCAACACGCTCACCTACAGCAACACTTAATGGTGCAGCAGCTGGTTTAGCTTGATGATTCGCAACATCTTCCTTAGTGATACGACCACCACGACCAGTACCAGCAACATCGCTTGCAGCAACACCTGACTCTGTCAAAGCTTTACGTACAGCTGGAGCTTGATCAGCAACTTGAGCACGTTCAACAACAGGTGCAGCACCTGCTTCAGTTACCGCAGCAGCTTGTTCAACTTTTGCTTCAGATTGAACTGCTTGAGTTTGAGCAGCGCCAGATACAGCACCTTCTTCAAACTGAGCAATCACCTCATTAGAAAGAACAGTGTCACCTTCGTTTTTAACGATAGATGCAATTGTACCGTCTGCAGGCGCAACAACTTCTAAAACAACTTTATCAGTTTCAATATCACAGATCACTTCATCACGTGATACAGCTTCACCTGGTTGTTTGTGCCAAGTTGCAATTGTTCCATCTGCAACTGACTCTGGAAATACCGGTGCTTTAATTTCGGTTGCCATTATTTAGAATCTCCTGATTGTTCAGCTACGATCGCCAATGCGTCATTTACGAGCTGAGCTTGTTGTTTTGCATGCAAATAAGGTGAACCACAAGCTGGTGCAGCAGAAGCTTCACGACCTGCGTAACTAATTTGAATATGTTGACCAGACTTTATTACACCTTCGTATAAACGAGGAGCAATAAATAACCACGCGCCTTGGTTCTTCGGTTCTTCTTGAGCCCATACCAATTCTTTAACGTTTGGATATTGAGCAAGAACTTCTGCAAGACGAGCTTCAGGGTACGGATATAATTGTTCAACACGAACGATCGCAGTGTTGTTCAACTCGTTTTCACGACGTTTTTCCAGTAAATCGTAATAAACCTTACCACCACAAAGCACTAAACGTGATACGTCCGACTTGTTGATGTTATCAATCTCATCAATCACAGTTTGGAATGAACCATTCGCTAATTCTTCTAAAGTAGAAGTTGCAAGCTTGTGACGAAGCAATGACTTCGGAGAAGTAATGATCATTGGCTTACGAATTGGACGAAGTGCTTGACGACGCATTGCATGGAAAATCTGTGCAGGCGTTGTCGGTGTAATCACTTGCATATTGTCTTCTGCACAAAGCTGTAAGAAACGCTCTAAACGTGCTGAAGAATGCTCAGGACCTTGACCTTCATAACCGTGCGGAAGAAGCATCGTTAAACCACACACACGCTCCCACTTCGTTTCACCAGAAGCGATGAACTGATCGATTACGACTTGTGCACAGTTTGCGAAGTCACCGAATTGCGCTTCCCAAATAATCAAACTCTTAGGAAGAGTCGTCGCGTAACCGTATTCAAACGCCAATACTGCCATTTCAGACAACAATGAGTCATAAATTGCAGTACGTGGTTGGTTTTCTTTGATGTGACAAAGCGGAATATAAGTCGAACCATCTACTTGGTTATGCAATTTTGCATGACGATGTGAGAATGTACCACGACCAACGTCTTCACCTGTCAAACGAACAAGGAAACCATCATCTAGAATAGTTGCATAAGCTAAAACTTCTGCAGCACCCCAGTTCAACGGCATTTCACCTGTTTGCATTTTCAAACGATCATCAATCACTTTAGACACTTGACGTTGCATCACAAAGCCTTCAGGCAATTGACGCATTTTCGTACCAAGCTCTTTTAAGCGTTCGATTGGGAAAGATGTATCCCACTCGTCTGTATAGTCATGACCTAAGTAAGGAGTCCAATCAACAAACATTTTCTTATTTGGCTCAAGTACAAGCGCATTTGCAACGTGCTTACCTGCTTCCAAATCAGAACGATATTGTTCAACCATCGCATCAGCAGCTGCACGATCAAGAACACCTTGCTGAACCAATTGGTCTGCATAAAGTGTACGAGTTGTCGTTTTTTTGTTGATGACTTGGTACATCATTGGCTGAGTTGCTGCCGGCTCGTCGGCTTCGTTATGACCACGACGACGGTAGCAGAACATATCAATCACAACATCTTTACGGAATGTATGACGGAAATCATGTGCCAATTGAGCAACAAATAATACTGACTCTGGATCATCACCATTCACATGGAAAATTGGAGCCTGAATCATTTTTGCAATGTCTGTACAGTATTCTGTAGAACGTGCATCACGTGGATCAGATGTCGTGAAACCAACTTGGTTATTCACAACAATATGAACTGTACCACCTACTGTATAACCACGAGTTTGTGACATTTGGAAGGTTTCTTGGTTCACACCTTGACCTGCAAATGCTGCATCACCGTGAATAATTACAGGTAATACGTCATCACCACCAATGTCTTTACGACGAACTTGACGAGCACGTACAGAACCTTCTACTACTGGTCCAACGATTTCTAAGTGTGATGGGTTAAACGCCAATGCCAAGTGAACTTCGCCACCTGATGTCATGACATTTGAAGAGAAACCTTGGTGGTATTTAACATCACCAGAACCCTTTTTATGTAAGCTCTTACCTTCGAACTCACCAAAAAGATCTGCTGGGTTTTTACCCATGATATTAACAAGAAGGTTCAGACGACCACGGTGTGGCATTCCGATCACAACTTCTTTACAACCTACAGAACCTGCACGTTGAATAACAGCATCAACCATAGGAATGAAAGATTCGCCACCTTCCACACCAAAGCGTTTAGCACCAACGTATTTATTACCTAAGAATTTCTCAAGGCCTTCAGCTGCTGTTAAACGTTCTAAGACGTGTTTTTTCTGTTCAGCAGTGAAACCGAATTGACCCTTAGCACCTTCAAGACGTTGTTGAATCCAACGTTTTTCTTTGGTATCAACAATGTGCATGTATTCAACACCAATTGAAGCACAGTAAGTTGCTTCCATTGCTTGAATCATTTCACCTAAAGTTGCTTCTTCTTTACCGATTGCAAGATTACCGGTATTGAAAACTGTATCCAAATCAGATTGAGTTAAACCGTGTGCATCTAACTCTAAATCGTAAGCATGCTCACGCTTAGCCAAACCAAGTGGATCTAATTTTGCTTTTTGATGACCACGGTTACGGTATGCAGCAATCAGTTGTAATACACCAATCTGACGACGCTCATGCTCAGAGCTTACAGCACTTTGAACAACAGGTTGAACACGGTTTGAATTACGACCGAGTAATAGGAATTGCTCGCGTACGTTGCTATGAGGCTGATCACCCTTTGGGAATTTACCGAAGTATTCTTGCCAATCAGCACCAACTGAATCTGGTGCTGTTAAATACTGTTCATAAAGTTCTTCAATATACGCTGCACTGTCAGCGGAAAGTTCAGTGTCAAGACGCAGAGCGTCAGCAACTTCTTGCATTTGTGGACCCATTTCCTATTGCAAAACATTACAGGGAGCTTTTTAAGCTCTCCCATGATTGATAATGCCAAATCGGTAAATTGACATTCACCCATCTGGCACACATGACCATGGGGCGTGAGTAGTATCAGATATCATCCGACACAAACAACGAGCCATAACACGCTCAATCGTATTATGACTCCTATATACTCGACCAAAATCGAGCAATTTTTTTTGCAAATTGGCTTAGAAAAAATAAGTAAAAATCTTATATTTTCTAAGACAACTCTAATTTACCCCATTATTAATAGTTTTTTGCGTTGAAAAAACCTCAATATGTTGAATAAATGTACATAATTGACTGGTTTTTTAGCAATTATAAACTGTTCAATTCTATCATACCGTAAAATTACTATTGATTTAATTGACACATACTATTCATAAATTAGCGAAATACATTAAAAAAATTATGCGTTAATCTACAGAGCATTATCGCAAATTCTTCAATTTTCACCACCGAATTAGACTAAAGACTAACACGGATTTTACTCTGCAGACACTACACAGTTTTTACGACAAATATATTAACATCTCCTCAATATAAATACAGACTCTAAACACTCAACTTAAAACACTTACGCTTTTATTTCCTGCATTATTGAAGCTATTTCGATCAATCGATTTTTATCACGCCAATTACACGCTTGATTTTTTATTGAACTAAAATATGGATAAAAAAAAGCACACCGAAGTGTGCCTTTTTACAAGCTAAGATTAACCAGCTTGATCAAACATCATGTTACGGATATGACCAATTGCCTTCGTAGGATTTAGACCCTTAGGACAAACAGACACACAGTTCATAATGCCTTTACAACGGAATAACGAGAATGGGTCATCAAGACGAGATAAACGATCTTGAGTTGCCGTATCACGAGAATCGATGATAAAACGGTATGCATTCAATAAAGCAGATGGACCTAAGAATTTATCAGGGTTCCACCAGAATGATGGGCATGAAGTTGAACAACATGCACAAAGAATACATTCGTATAAACCATCTAAATGTTCACGTTCTTCTGGAGACTGTAAACGCTCTTTAGGTGGCGCAGGCTGGTTATTGATCAGGAACGGCTGAATTTTATCGTATTGATCATAGAATTGGTTCATATCAACAACCAAATCTTTTACCACTGGCAAACCTGGCAATGGACGTACAGTAATCACTTCTGGTAAATCGTTTAGGTTCCAAAGACACGCCAAACCATTTTTACCATTGATGTTTACACCATCAGAACCACAAATACCTTCACGACATGAACGACGGAACGTTAAAGATTCGTCCTGTACTTTTAATGCAAGAAGTGCATCAAGCAACATACGGTGCTTATCAGTCAACTCAAGCTTAAAAGTTTGCATGTACGGTGCTTTATCCTTATCAGGATCGTAGCGGTAGATATTAAATGTACGAGTACCTCTACTCATCTTACTTCTCCTAATTAGAACGTACGTGGTTTAGGTGGAATAGCTTGAACCGATAACGGTTTATAGCGCACTGGTTTATACTCTAGACGGTTGTCTGAAGAGAACCATAATGTGTGCTTCATCCACTCATCATCACGACGACCGTAAGAATAAGTTGGGTGATCTGGTGGTAATTCGAAATCTACCACTGTATGCGCACCACGACATTCTTTACGAGCTGCAGCTGAAATCAACGTCGCTTTAGCAACTTCATACAAGTTTTCAACTTCTAAGGCTTCAATACGTGCTGTGTTAAAGACTTTAGATTTGTCTTTCAACAGGATGTTACGAACACGTGGCTCGATCGCAAGGATTTCTCTTACGCCTTTTTCAAGCAATTCAGTGGTACGGAATACACCTGCATGATCTTGTACGATATCACGAATTGCATCAGCAACGTCTTGAGCATTCTCACCTTCAGTTGACTCATCCAACTTACGGATACGTGCAACAGTCTGCTCTAAAACAGTTGTAGGTAATGGTGAATATTCATCACCATGATGCTTAGTTACGTAATCGATAATGTGCTCACCAGCAGCCTTACCAAACACAACCAAGTCAAGAAGTGAGTTTGTACCTAAACGGTTTGCACCGTGTACAGATACACATGAACACTCACCAATTGCATAGAAACCTTTCACTGGCTTAGTGAAGTTACGATCGCCTGCATTGTGTGAATACACATCAGCATCTTTATCGTAATGCGCTGCAAAAGCCGTAGTTTCACGAGATTCAGGAACAACAACTTGACCATGAATATTCGTAGGAATACCACCCATTTGATAATGGATTGTTGGCACTACTGGAATTGGCTCTTTAGTAATATCCACGTTCGCGAATTTCTTACCAATCTCAAATACAGATGGAAGACGTTTCATGATCGTTTCAGCACCCAAGTGCGTCATATCAAGTAAGATGTAGTCTTTCTTAGGACCACAACCACGACCTTCTTTAATTTCTTGGTCCATTGAACGTGATACGAAGTCACGTGGAGCCAAGTCTTTAAGCGTCGGAGCATAGCGTTCCATGAACGGCTCACCTGAATCGTTACGAAGGATTGCACCCTCACCACGACAACCTTCAGTCAACAATACGCCTGCGCCCGCAACACCTGTTGGGTGGAACTGCCAGAATTCCATATCTTGCAACGGAATACCTGCACGAGCCGCCATACCAAGACCGTCACCAGTATTGATATATGCGTTTGTAGATGCACGGTAAACACGACCAGCACCGCCAGTAGCGAACAATGTAGCTTTTGCTTGGAATACTGCAATTTTACCTGTTTCTTGGTCAATTGCCGTTACACCAAGTACATCACCAGCTTCGTTACGAATAAGATCTAGCGCGATCCACTCTACGAAGAATTGAGTACCCATTTTCACGTTGCTTTGATAAAGCGTATGAAGAAGTGCGTGACCCGTACGGTCGGCAGCAGCACATGCACGTGGCACAGCTTTTTCACCGTAGTTTGCAGAGTGACCACCGAATGGACGTTGGTAAATCGTACCGTCTGCGTTACGGTCAAATGGCATACCTAGGTGTTCAAGTTCATAAACAACTTGAGGCGCTTCACGAGTCATGAACTCGATTGCGTCTTGGTCACCTAACCAGTCCGAACCTTTTACAGTATCGTAGAAGTGATAGTGCCAGTTATCTTCTTGCATATTACCAAGAGATGCACCAATACCACCCTGCGCTGCAACAGTGTGCGAACGAGTTGGGAATACTTTTGTCAATACCGCAACTTTCAAACCAGCTTGAGCAAGTTGGTAAGAAGCACGCATACCTGAACCACCACCACCAACGATGACAGCATCGAAAGTTTCGTGTGGAATATTTGTGTAATCTTCTTTAGGGTTTATAGCGCCCATGATTGTTTCCTATCAATTCGCCCAAAAAATCTGGATCGCCCAGATTGCATATGCCAATACAGCAATAATCACTGCTGAAGTCAGTACCATACGCAAACCATTTGCAACTGGACCCATTGCGCGAGTCGTCACGTAATCCGTGAAAACTTGCCACATTCCGATCCATGCATGCGCAACAAGAGATAAGACTGACAATAAAGACATAATCTTCATTGGAGTTGTCATCATGAAGCCATACCATTGCTCGTAGCTAAATCCGCTGTTACATAGGATCCAACCCAAAATAACAACAGTATAAACAGCCAGAACAACAGCACTTACACGTTGAATAAACCAATCGCGTGAACCTGAACCTGTAAAGCCTGTAGCACTTTTCATTAGAGTACGATCCATACAAATGCTGCAACAATACCGATTGCAGACAAGATTAATGCGATAGTAGATGCAAGACGACCACTCTCTAGCTCTTCAGCTACGCCAACGTCAGCAAGTAAATGCTTAACACCTGCAACGAAGTGGAAAATAAGGCCGGCTACAAATACCCATACGATAAAGCGCACTACAAAACCATTCATGATTTCTTGAACTTGCGCAAAACCTTCAGGAGAAGACAATGACTTGTCTAAAATCCATAAAAGTACCGGTACGAGTAAAAATACGATGACACCAGAAAGACGGTGTAGAATTGATGCAATAGCCACAGGGGATTTTAAGTTTACGTCTAAAACTTGACCCATGGACAAATTGACAGGTCTGTTGCTTTTCACAGCGGGCATCCTGTAAGTAAAAACTCCATCCGGAGTTTGTTGGAATTAGTTCGAAGGAAAGCTGGCCTAGCTAGGTAAGCGAGTACCTAATCATTTATACGACACGGAATTATAAAACGTGAGCTACCAAATTACAAACACCCCTCTACCAGACTTAAGTTAAAATATTTAGTAATAAGAATCATTTACATCTATAATACCTAAAACCGCCCTTGCCTATTTTAAAAAAATAATCATAAGTTATTATTTCTAAAATGATTTTTCTTAATTATTCAATCAAGAACACCTTATTACTCCTACCTGTCCTGCTATAGACTAAAGAACAATAACAACCAATATTTCAGCTATAAATAAATATTAAAATGATATATATCAACAATATAAAACATATCACTTAGATTATTACATTCTTTTGTAATGTATATTTAAAAAATGAATGAATAAGATTTTTAATTTATTTTTACTCTTAATTATATCCATCGCTTTCAACTTTTAAGTTCTTATTTTAAACCGTTTAAAATTAGGTCTATTTTAATTATTCTCTTTACTTTAATACGCCTAAAAACCGAAACAACCCAAGCAATGCTTTACAATGCATTCGTTCTGAGACCTCACTGTTAAAAGTGCAAATAAATATTTCAATCAGGTCATCTGTTTTAACTTTATAACTATCACGCCTGAAATCAACAAATTAGACACTACACGTTGATCTCAATACAGACAATATATCTATAAAACTTATAAATAAATGAGCTTAGAACGATTTAAAACGACAAAATATACCCGTTAACGCGGTTTTTTTTATGCACCTATTGATAAATTTGACTTATTATACTGCGGCACTAGTGATTGCACATTGAATTGTAGTTTGGCTGTCCACTGTTACAGCAACTCAAGACTGTCATTTTTATCCATAAGTATAATTGACTTTTTTTGGCTACTCACTAATCTTAAAGCAAATTTGAAACCATCCTCTCGATAAAAACATAGATTATTTCGGGACGGATATACATTCACCAGGACAGGAGATCGATTGAATGTCTGAAGCAACTGGCAAAAAAGCCGTTTTACAGCTCGCTGGCAAAGAAATTGACTTACCAATTTACAGCGGCACATTGGGCCCAGATGTAATTGACGTTAGTGGCATCTTAAAAGAAGGTCATTTCACCTATGACCCTGGTTTTATGTCAACTTCGGCTTGTGAATCAAAAATCACTTTTATCGATGGTAATGAAGGTGTTCTTTTACACCGTGGCTACCCAATCGACCAATTAGCGACTAAAGCTGATTACTTAGAAACTTGCTACTTATTATTAAATGGCGAGCTTCCAACAGCTGAGCAAAAAGAAGAATTCGACGCTAAAGTACGTAATCACACTATGGTTCACGACCAAGTTAGCCGTTTCTACAATGGTTTCCGTCGTGATGCTCACCCAATGGCGATCATGGTTGGTGTTGTTGGTGCTTTATCTGCGTTCTATCACAACAGCTTAGACATCGAAAACGTTGATCACCGTGAAATCACTGCGATCCGTTTAATCGCGAAGATTCCTACTTTAGCGGCTTGGAGCTACAAGTACACAATCGGTCAACCGTTTGTTTACCCACGTAACGACTTGAACTACGCTGAAAACTTCCTTCACATGATGTTTGCTACGCCTGCTGACCGTGATTACAAAGTTGATCCTATCCTTGCTAAAGCAATGGATCGCATCTTCACACTTCACGCTGACCACGAACAAAATGCGTCTACATCTACTGTACGTTTAGCTGGTTCTACTGGTGCTAACCCGTATGCATGTATCGCTGCTGGTATCTCTGCACTTTGGGGCCCTGCTCACGGTGGTGCAAACGAAGCTGTACTTACTATGCTTGATGAAATCGGCTCTGTAGAAAACGTTGCTGGCTTCATGGAAAAAGTGAAAACTAAAGAAGTTAAACTTATGGGCTTCGGTCACCGAGTTTACAAAAACTTCGATCCACGTGCGAAAGTAATGAAAGAAACTTGTGATGAAGTTCTTGCTGCTCTTGGCATCAACGATCCACAGCTTGAACTTGCTATGGAACTTGAACGTATCGCTCTTTCTGATGAATACTTCATCAAGCGTAACCTTTACCCGAACGTAGACTTCTACTCAGGTATCATCCTTAAAGCGATTGGTATCCCGACTGCTATGTTCACTGTAATTTTCGCTCTTGCACGTACAGTTGGTTGGATCAGCCACTGGTTAGAAATGCACAGCGCTCCTTACAAAATCGGTCGTCCACGTCAGCTTTACACTGGCGAAACTCAACGCGATATCGCTCGTTAATTCGAACGGCATAAGTTGACAAAAAAACCACCCAATTGGGTGGTTTTTTTATTGTATGATTTTCTAAATTAAACTTTAGAACACATCTGT
This sequence comes from Acinetobacter sp. CY81, assembly GCF_059515925.1. Classification (NCBI taxonomy): domain Bacteria; kingdom Pseudomonadati; phylum Pseudomonadota; class Gammaproteobacteria; order Moraxellales; family Moraxellaceae; genus Acinetobacter; species Acinetobacter sp. CY81. Next base: position 133,320 of record NZ_JCAKNC010000006.1, on the reverse strand, counting down.
AAAAAAGACATTAAGAGTAATATTAAAGCCTCAAGCGAATCACACTTGAGGCTTCATTATTCACTTAACAATATTCATTTATCAACAATTATGAAGCTTGATAATAATGATCCAAATCCATTTTCTTCAAACGGCTTCTCAGTTCTTTAAGTGACCAAGGCCATGCAGCAAAGTTACGTCCATTCGCATCCAGATAATAACTCTTACATCCTCCAGCATTAAACACCGTTGTTTTAAGATGCTTTTGTACCAAATGATTGTGTTTCGCAATGACCTCTTTTTTAATCACCAGTTGTTTAATCTTTTGCGATTTCATTTTGACTAAGCCATCAACGATGTAGCCAATTTGAGCTTCAGCAATTCCAATGAATGAGTCATAAACCAAAATATTTGGACCAAGCACCAAGAATGCATTTGGTAAACCTTCAATACTCGTTCCCAAATAAGCCTCTGGAGATGAGTCTTTCCAACGATCTGCAAGTAATTTACCTTCAACATCATATACACGCTTACCAATTGGGGGATGTGAAACTTCAAAACCAGTCCCCCAAATAATTACATCAACTTCATGGCGCTCACCATTGGCTGAAACTACTGTATTCCCATCAATTTCAACCAAGCCATGCGGAATGAGGCTAACGTTATTTTGCTGTAAAGCTGGATAATAGTTATTTGCAAAAAGTAAGCGCTTACAGCCAATATCAAAATTTGGCGTGACATCTTTGCGTAATTGATCATCTTTAATCTGTAATTTTAAAAGCTGACGACTCAGAACATTCACTGGCTTTAAAGTCTTAGGGTTTCGTAATCCAAAATTAATCCCATTCAGAATTTGCGCGATACTACTACGCCAAGTTTTCTGAATCACAGGAAAACGTTTAATAATATTTTTCGCAGTATCATTTAAATCCATATCTGCTTTAGGCAATACCCAAGGTGCAGTTCTCTGAAAAACAAACAACTCACTCGCAAGTGGTTGCACTTGTGGAATAAATTGAATTGCAGATGCTCCTGTCCCAATCACAGCAACACGCTTACCCTTTAAATCATAGTCATGATTCCAACGTGCGGAGTGGAACATCTCACCTTTAAATGTTTCAATCCCTTTTACCTTAGGCATTGATGGCTCAGTGATCGGCCCTGTAGTAAACATCACCGTTTTGGCTTTGTATAAACCTTTCGATGTTTCCAAGTTCCAAATGCCTTGAGCCTGATCCCATTTAGCACTGACCAACTCATTATTGAATTCAATCTTTTTGTTTAAATCGAATTTCGCAGCCACATCTTCCAAATAGCTGAGAATCTCAGGCTGCTTTGCAAATAAGTGACTCCACTTATGACTCGGCGAAAAAGAGAAAGAATATAAAGCGGAAGGTACATCACAACCACACCCTGGATAGTTATTATCACGCCATGTACCACCCACACGATCAGCTTTTTCAAGTACAACATAGTCGTGATAACCCGCTTGATTCATTTTATATGCAGCAGCGATACCAGAGATACCAGCCCCCACAACAATGGTGTCATATATATGTACATCTGACTTTTGAACCGATGGAACAATAACTTGCTCATTTTGACTATCAGAACTTGAATTTTCATTTACTTTCTTTACAACACTACTTGTTTCTAAATCAGCTTTTTTAGCTTGTTCTCGCTGTTTTTCAGCCACCACCAACTTTGACTTTACTGTTTTTTGATTCGACATAATTATGCCCTTTTAAATCTATTCTAAAACTTATTTTTAATACACGTTGCAACATGCTTATTTCACGTATTTTTTAAATAATGGATAGCCCACACCCAATACTTTTGCATAGAGCGTTGGTGAAGCACGCTTCATCAGCCAAAAGAGTTTTGCATCAGGCTGAGGAATCGTATAAAGCTTTCCTGCATCTAAATTATTCAAAGTTTTTTGTGCAACTTGATCACTGGTCACGAAAGCATGGTTTTGAAGCAAATCATCAGCAAGACCTGAATACTTTGAAGGTAAGCGTCCATTTTTCATGATATTCGTTGGTACTAAAGTTGGACACAGCACATTGACACGAATGTTGTCTGGATAGAGTTCAGCAGAAAGTGTTTCTGAAAGCGCCAATACACTTGATTTAGTGACGTTATAAGCAGTCATTTCAGGTGCAGCTGTATATCCTGCCGCTGAAGCCACATTGATGATGGCACCAAAACCTTGTTTCTTAAACTTTGGAACAAAATAATGACAACCATGAATCACCCCCCAAAGATTGACATGCATACACCACTGCCAATCCTCTAAAGAGACCTCATCAAAACGACCACCTAATCCAACACCTGCATTATTAATCACCAGTGATACAGGATGATTTAATAATGTTTCAGCTTGCTCAGAAAGTGCCTGGACTTCTTCTTTAAGCCCGACATCACATTTCACTGCAAAGGCTTTTTGACCTGTCTCAGATTGAATCAACTGCACAGTTTCTTCAGCGGCAGCCAAATTAATATCTGCACAAACGATCTGTCCACCTCGTTTGGCTAACTCCATAGCAAAACTTCGACCGATCCCACTTCCCGCCCCAGTCACAACCGCATAAGCGTTTTGACTTGGCTTCACTTTTTTTGAAAACAATCCCATCTTCACTTTTCCTTTTTATATTTATAAGTTAATTAACGCGGATAAATCCATTAACTACGTAAGGCTGGCGTAAATTCTTTCACAAAAAATGGTGTCAACACGCCAGTTTCAGGATGAAGTAATTTTTCTTTATAGTAAGCAAGGAATTCAGAAGTATCATGATCATTCGGGTGGAAATCAGGACGTAAATAATCAAAGATATGCTTAATCGAACTCCCGTAAACACCATCTTTCAAACCAAAAATCAAACTAAAACTACGTGGAATATCTTTCCAGTAACTCAAACTCACCAAATTACTTGGTTTACGATAAAACGGAACGATTGTAGATGCAGCAGAGATCAGCACAAGAATGGTAATCAAAGCTGGAAAGAAACCAGCAACGCGAAGCAAGTAATTATCCGAAAGTGTTTGGAATACGTCATAAGCAATATCTTTATGCTCAGACTCTTCAAGCATGTGCCACATCCAAATCGCACGTTGCTTTTCATCTTGAGATCTAAAGAAAATTTCTTCGTGATTCATCATATATTCAGCGAGCACTGCGGTGAAATGTTCAATCCCTGCCATCAAAGACAACTTCATTGGCTGAGGTAGACGATTGAAACCATATTCGAAAACGTAATGCGCCAAGAAACGGAAGAATTGAACAGGCAAATCAATATCTTTATAAGCTTCGTTCATTTCCTCATGCATTTTAGAATGAATCGCTTCTTGGCCAATCAGAGAGGTTACACGCTGTTTGAGTAAAGGATCCTGAATAAAGTCGCGATGGTATCGAGCTGTATCAATGACTAGGTCCTCACCTAAGGTGAGGAAAATTGATAATGACGCGAAATATGCACTAGCCAACTCAGCATTCATAAAAAATTTTGGATCGATCAACTTCGGATCAAAATCAAATTTCATATGACGAATAGGAATAATTTTAGACTGTTTTGCTGGATCAAATTTTGGACCAGAAAACACTTTAGATATTTTTTTTATAGGCTGAGTGAATAGCATGACAAATACTCTACTTAACTAAATATTAAATTCAGCTACACAACTATGTGTGACTGAATTATCCTTTTGATAAAATTTAAGTCAAATATGAGTATTACAATGTGCAAAAAAGTCCTTTTTAATGTGCAAATTATGCCTAATCCATAAATTGTTAGACAATTTAAAGTACTATTTTTCTTCAAAAACTGGATTCATATCATTAAAGGACATTTGTGCTTTTATTGACTAAGAGTAAGTTTTTTAAAATTAGACATTAGAATTATTAAAAGTCATTTCTATCCAACCTAATTTTTAGAGAATCAATAGTAAAACTTTTATGGGAAAATCATGTTCGTTAGTTTCAGTGATATGATGGAATTTAAGTCACAGCTCTTTAGAGTAGCTCGTTTTTAATGATTTAAATGGATATGTATAAGCAAAATGAAAATAATAATTGAACATCACTTTTGAGAATATTAATGCCCTTGTTTTGGAATTTCTTAATTCGCATTTTAAAACTTCAACGATTTCGGTATCGCAGCTTAACTGTGGGTGAAATTACCCTTTGCCGAAAGGTATTTGGCGATCTCATTCGGTATGACGAAGTGAAAGTGATGAATCACCCCTATCTGCCATGGCAATCTATTCATGTATTTATGGCACCTACAGGCTATATTCATGCACGAAATTTAAATTATCTGAGCGATTACAGTAAGCAAAGTTTGGGCTATCAAGCTGTATTTATCCATGAAATGACGCATATCTACCAATATCAACAGAACATTAATGTGCTGTTGAAAGGTGCATTTCTACAGTCAGCTTATTTCCTTAGCTTTAAAAAGTACAATCCCTACAAATATCAATTAGAACAAAATAAGAAATTTTTTGAATACAATATTGAACAACAAGGTGATATTGCCAGAGACATTTTTTTAGGAAAAATTGACAATATTATTCTATCTAAAAACTAAAACATTTTTATCCAAAAAAACAGGTCTCAAAATAGGCTTATTTCTAGATCAAACATCCATAGCAATATTCCAATTCATTGTTATACATTTATCCTTCAAATATCCGTGAATAAAATATCAATCAAATGTATTCTTAATGTTGAATATTCATCATGTAACGCTAGTATATGATTTATTTTTAGATAGAATACAGAAGAGTCAGATTTGTTCATGTAAGAAATAAGTTTTTATATCTTCGTAATGATTTAAATTTTAGCCCTTTGGCAGTGTAGTACTATCCAATACACACAGCTGTACAATTATATCGATACAAATCAGCATGTTGTGTATATTTTCACCCTATAGGAATAGGATCTTGTTTAAATGAAAAGTTTTAAAGTTTCTCTTGCTCAATTCTCTCCACATACTGGAAATATAGAAGCTAACGTTCAAAAAATGATTGAACTTGCAAATGAAGCTAAAAAGCAAAATGTAGATTTAATTGTTTTCCCTGAATTATCAACAATCGGCTACCCTGCTGAAGATTTATTGTTACGCCCAAGCTTAACGAAACGTACAGCATCTGCATTTGAGCAACTTGCTACTGTAAAAGACATCGTTTTAGTTTTTGGTTTTGTCAACCAAGCTGAAAATGGCGAACGTTATAACTCTGCTGCTGTCATGAAAGACGGACAAGTGCTTGGTGTTTACAACAAACAAAACTTGCCTAATTACAGCGTATTTGATGAAAAACGCTACTTTAGCGAAGGTCATCAACACCTGATCTTTGAATATCTAGGTCATAAATTTGGCGTGTTAATCTGTGAAGACATTTGGAAGCTAGAAACAGCACAACAAATTGCACAGCTTAATGTTGAAACTGTGTTGGTATTAAATGCTTCTCCTTATGAAGTGGGTAAACCGCAACACCGTATCTTGACTTTAAAAGAACTTGCACGTCAGCTGAATATCAATATCGTTTATACCAACCAAGTGGGTGGTCAAGACGATTTGATCTTTGATGGTACTAGCTTTGTTATTACCAGCGCAGGCGAAGTTGCCTTAGAAGCACCAAGCTTCAAAGAAGACCTGTATACCGTTGAATATGAAATTAACAATAAAGCCTACAAAATTGCTGAAAAAGCACCTGCCTTAGATACGATGGCAGAAATTTATCAAGCACTTGTCATGGGTACGCGTGATTACGTTCAACGTTCTGGTTTTCCAGGTGTGATTTTAGGTTTATCCGGGGGTATTGATTCAGCTTTAACCCTAGCCATTGCTGTTGATGCGATTGGTGCGGATAAAGTTCAAGCCGTGATGATGCCTTATACTTATACGTCTCAAATTAGCGTTGAAGATGCGACAGAACAAGCAAAACGAATGGGCGTTACTTTCGGTATTGCTGAAATTCATCCTATCGTGAATAGTTTTATGCAAACCCTGTTCCCATTCTTTGGCAACTCTCCTGCCGATGCGACTGAAGAAAATCTTCAAGCACGTGCACGCGGGACACTGTTAATGGGTCTATCAAATAAGTTTGGTAATCTTGTGCTCTCTACAGGCAACAAATCTGAACTTTCGGTAGGTTATTGCACACTATATGGCGATATGGTCGGTGGTTATGCTGTTCTTAAAGATGTCTATAAAACAATCGTGTTTGAATTGGCAAAATATCGTAACAGTTTAGAAGAAACACCTGTTATTCCTGAGCGTGTGATCACTCGTCCACCATCAGCTGAATTACGCCCAGATCAAAAAGATCAAGACTCTCTGCCATCTTATGACATTCTTGATGCAATTCTTTATGCTTACCTTGAAGAAGACATGAGCCAAGATGAGATCATTGCGAAAGGCTTCGAGAAAGATGTCGTGATTAAAGTCATTCAACTGGTAGATCGCAACGAATACAAACGTCGCCAAGGTGCTATTGGACCTCGCATCACTTCACGTGCATTCAGCCGTGAACGTCGCTATCCAATCGTAAATGGATGGAAAGCTGGTGTCTAATCAGACAACAGCTTCTGAACTTGCTCAAGCGCTTATGCTTGGGCAGGTTGAGTTTATAAAAAAACAACTTTTAGAACATAAAAATAGTCCATATCTCAAACAATTTATTCATCAGATATTCATTCAAGCCAATCAAATTCAACTCAATGAAATCATATTATTAGAACAGCTCAATGAGGTTGTGAAGAAGTATGCTTTTGACCTCAACCTAGGCGCTGAGTTGTTAGAATTTATTGGTTTTGTTGCACAAAAAATTCATCAACTGATTATCGCTAATCATTCAACGATTAACACTCTCATTTCAGATCAGACCTTTGAAACATGGCTATATAAAATTCTAGAATTAGAACAAGCTCGAACTTATCTTGAGCAAAATATTTCTCAAAATCCTAAAGCACAATTGATCAGCTTGCATTTAGCCAATCAAATTTTAGAAACCAATACCCCTTGGCTCGATCATTTACGTAAGCTGAATATTAAACAACATGGAATCAGTGCAAAACTCATCAGCTTCGTACAAGAACAACAACAGACTGTCGAGCTGAAACTTGAGAAGCAGCTTGCTCAGGTGATTTTGAAACAATTGAGCTATATCATTACTTTACCGAGTGAAGAACTGGCTGAAATCAGCTTAGATATTTGGTCTGAAGTCAAAACTAAAACCTTTAAAGATACTTTCTCGCAAATTCAATCTATAGATTTAGAAGACTTCTTTATTTTAGTCTATGAAACATGGAAAGAGTTACGTGAAACACCCCAAATGCAAAGTATCATTTTGAGTGTGGTGTCTTCTTTTTATGATTATTTTGGTGAATTCAGCCTCCAAGCATTATTACTTGCCGTAGGTATAGATGAATCAGATTTATATGAAGAAGCAGACCGATTTATTCCTTCGACAATGCAAGCATTAGCTGATAAAAATCTACTTGATCCAATGATCTTATCCTTGGTTGAACCCTATTTTAGTCAACTGCAAACCCAACAACTGATTCAGCAACATTTAACCTATCATAATCAATCCAATTAATTCGATTGTAGCTCAACTGAATCCCTTTTTATTTTCGATTTATTTTACTTTTGCATCTTACTTTTCTTAAGCACAAAAAAAGAGACCATGCGGTGAGCATGGTCTATAAAAATGGTGGCTATGACGAGACTTGAACTTGTGACCCCCGCATTATGAGTGCGGTGCTCTAACCAACTGAGCTACATAGCCGTAACCTGTGCGCGCATTATCTAAATTTCTTTCAGTCACGTCAAGCAAGAATAATCACCAATGTTCAGTGTTTAAGCAATTAGTAATTACATGTCTAAAATTAATACATAATTCATTGAATTTATTGTGCAAAATAGCAAAAACATTCTTTTGGTGACATTAATATGCAAATAATGAAAAAAGCACTACTTACTATCAGTTTGCTCACCACTCTTACAGCTTGCCAGCTGGTCAGTCCAATATTTGTCGAATATAACGGTGTCCGTATGGATGTTGCTCAATGGATTAATCAACGACATTTAATGACCATGCAACAAAAAAGAACTCTTGCACAATTAAGTCGAGCTCAGCAAAAACTTGTTAAAATTGACCAAATCACAGAACATGACAAAGTTGCAATCAGCACACAAAATGCAATTGCGCTGTACTGTGCCAATCAACATCTCAGTCCAAAAAAGATTGTGCAACTTCAAGATCAGATTTTTAATTCAGCAGATAAAAAGAGAATTTTAGAAAAATTTGATCAAGAATTTCCAAAAGTTAAACTTGATACCAGTAAAATAGAATGTGATTGAAGAAGAGAGACTCCCTAACTACAATAAAACCTTCATCCTTGTCGAATCAATTTATTCGACATTTTATATAACAATTAAATTCGCACTTATAATTTAAAATCTACGAGAATCCATGTGAACACTATTCCTTTAGAAAAGACTGAAATAACAAACAATAAACCTTATATCGCTGGATTTTGGAGAAGACTAACTGCCTTTATTGTCGACATTCTTATTGCAGGTTTCTTTTGCTATATCATTGCAAGCTTGTTGGGATCATGGGTGTATAAAGCACCCATAACTATGAGTTTAATTGGCTACCTATTGGTTACCACCTATTTCGGCATATTTAACAGCAAAATCAATAAGGGGCAAAGCTTTGGCAAGATGCTTATGTCTATTCAGGTTGTTGATCAAAATCAGCAATACATGAATTTACCAGTGTCATTATTACGAGCTGCTATTCTCTACGCACCCTTCTGCTTAATGTCATGGATAGTCTCAGCACACTCAACACTTTCGTTTTTAAGCTCAATTATATTAAGTAGTTTATTCTGCGCCCAAATTTATCTTTTCTTATTCAACAAATCAAATAGAAGATGTATCCATGATTTTTTTGCACATACTTATGTAATTAACGATGACGTTGAACACTGTGACATTAAAGCGATTTGGAGCTTACATTTCTATGTTGCAGGTATATTAGCTTTCATCATGGCAGGTTTAATTACTTACGAAACACTTACTACCGATAAAAGTTATATTCCAAAGACATTAAGCACTTTCAATTTCAAAGATGATCATCAGTTTGATTTCGGATATATAGAATATCCCTTAGAAAATGGTCAAACGTTGACTGAAAACTACTTTTACATCATTACAAATTATCCAGAACGTTTAAACAATCCACACCATGCTGAGGAACTTGCACAATATTTTCACAGACAAGAACCAAGCTTATTCACATCCAACCAGCAGAATTACATCGTATTAACAGCAAGATATCAATTTGGGTTAGTGTCATTAAAACAATCTTCAAGCTACTTTATTCAACAAGAAAACAATCACCTTGGTGTAATCGAACAAAATCATCAGAAAGGTTTTATGATTGGCGGTGGGTTTTAGAGGCAATTTAAAAATTACAGATAAAAAAAGACCACACTAGTGAGTGTGGTCTATAAAAATGGTGGCTATGACGAGACTTGAACTTGTGACCCCCGCATTATGAGTGCGGTGCTCTAACCAACTGAGCTACATAGCCGTAAACTGTGGGCGCATTATCTACTTGATTAGGATATTCGTCAAGTGATATTGAAACCGTTTGATCAAATTTTGATGAAGTGAGCCGATAAGCCGGGTTCTGTCGTGAACGATCATTCCTCTAGGCGTACAATCACTCATACGCTCAAGCGACCTACCCGAATCCAGCATGGGCCATGCCTAATGGATTCCTATTTGGTCTTGCTTCCGGTGGGGTTTACCATGCCATGAACTGTTACCAGTCATGCGGTGCGCTCTTACCGCACCCTTTCACCCTTACCACTCTCTAGGCTGACCCGAAGATCAGTTGCAAAATGGCGGTCTACTCTCTGCTGCACTTTCCGTAGGCTTTCGCCCCCCAGGCGTTACCTGGCACCTTGCCCTATGAAGCCCGGACTTTCCTCCCCTGTTTCAATCACGAAGATCTACACAGCAGCGATCGTCTAGCTCACTTCAAGTCGCGCATATTAACAAACTTTAGAACTAATTGCTCGCGCTTTTTTGAGCAATTAGTTTTTTATACTTTTCCATCAATTCATCTTGCGATTCAGCATGATTTGGATCGAGTGGAATACAATCTACAGGACAAAATAATGCACATTGGGGTTGATCAAAATGTCCCACACATTCCGTGCACAAATCTGGATGAATTTCATAAATCAAATCACCCATATAAATAGCTTCATTCGGACATACAGGTTCACACACATCACAATTGATGCATTCATCTGTTATAACTAAAGACACTTTACCAACCTTGTTGATGTTTCCGTTCAAATGCTTCAACCACAGGTTTAGGTACAAACTTGGTTACATCACCATTCAAACGGGCAATTTCACGCACTAAAGTGGATGAAATAAATGAATATTGTTCGGAAGGAGTCAAAAATACAGCTTCAAAATTTGAATCTAACTGACGATTCATATTGGCAAGCTGAAACTCGTACTCAAAATCAGAAACTGCTCTTAAACCTCGAAGTACGGCGGTTGCCTTTTGCTCATTGAAAAAGTTCACCAACAATCCATCAAAGCCAACAAACTCCACATTTGACAAATGACTGAGTGAAGCCTTCGCTAACGCCACACGCTCATCCAAGCTAAATACAGGATTCTTATGATGACCAATCGCAATGGCTACAACAACTTCATCAAACATTTTCGCTGCACGGGTCACTAAATCAACGTGACCATTTGTAATTGGATCAAATGTTCCAGGATAGATGACGCGAGTTTTTGACATCCATTTGTACTCAAGGTTTATTATGTGAGCATAGTTTAACAAAAACTTGTTTCATAGCGAACCTCTGTTATACCTGAAATCACTTCACCTCAAGCCAAGTTTAAGGCAAAATACATTTAATCTCGGAATATTAGTATTATGTCGAAATCAATTGTCGTAAAAAAAAATAATGGTGGAACGATTGCGCAAAATAAACGTGCGCGCCACGATTATTTTATTGAAGAAAAATTTGAAGCTGGTTTGTCATTACAGGGCTGGGAAGTAAAGTCTCTACGCGCAGGGCGCATGACGATTACTGAAAGCTATATTATTTTTAAAGGTGATGAAGCCTTTCTTTTTGGTGCCCAAATTCAGCCACTTCTTTCAGCTTCGACTCACGTTGTTGCTGAGGCTACTCGTACACGTAAACTTCTGCTTTCACGTCGTGAACTGGAAAAGCTTCAAGGTGCAATTAACCAGAAAGGCTATACTTGTGTTCCTTTAGCGTGTTACTGGAAAGGTCGTTTAGTTAAGTTAGAAATTGCTCTAGTAAAAGGTAAGCAATTACACGATAAACGTGCCACTGAAAAAGACCGCGACTGGCAGCGTGATAAAGCTCGAATTTTCCATAAGTAATACACATATAAAAACCGCCTGTTTGGCGGTTTTTTATTAGCTATCCATTTGATTAGCAGAATTTTAATGTCCCGTAACAGTTAGATTTAACAGTTTGGTTAGCCAGTCTTTGGTTCTGTAATTGCAAATACACAGGATTGGCTTGTGTTGAGGAGTCTAAATTCGCCACAACTTTAGAGGACAAAGGCCGATCGGCAAGTAAAGAAATCAACTCACCAATACCCACTACTTTAGCTTGAGGTGTTTCTGAAGAGGTTTGCATCAAAGTCTCAGAGACACGCTCTGCAACCTGCTTCAATGTATTGTTATCCAAAATAATCGGCTGAGTTACATTTAAATGCCCGAGTTGTACTGGGTCATTAAATGACATCCACCAACCTGGTTGAGCGACATCAGTATTTCCCGACATTGTGCTTAGATTATTATTCGTCGAATCTGAGCTGGCAATTTTCGCGCCTGGCCATAACAGCGGAATATCCTGTAAAGATAAATACCCGCCTGTCCCTGTCAATGGGATATTATGAAACATACTTAAAGATTGAATAAAATCAATTTTCAAATTCAAGTTATTAATCGCAGAACCATCTGACATTTTAAACTTAGCATTCGCTTTTAATAATGTCGTTAAATCGCACGATAAATTTGAGCTAGGTGCATCACAAGACAAATCAACACGTAATTGATCATTTGCAAACATTGAACTTGGATAGCGTGGATCACCATTCGGTGCAATTGGAATAGTATTTAACTTGGTTCGAATATCATAAATCTCGGCTTGAGTTTGACGCTTCCCATTAACCGTAAAGGGCTCTAGTACAAAATCTGTTGAAACAGATGGAACCGTGATCCCTGTGCTGTCAGAACCTGTACGACTAACAAATTTAATATCAGTATTAATCGGTTTAATTAAACAAAGTGAAGTTAAGCAGACTTCTAGGTGTGCAATACCTTCTAACTGTTGATCATTTGCGCCAGCACCCGCCTCTCTGCTCGCTAAACCAAATTTAGCTTCCTGCGTACGCGCAGTACCCGTTGTTCCCGCCACTTGCATGAAACCGCTTAAGCGCTGAATACCATCTGTAGTTGAAGATGTTGTTCCATTTTCTAAACCAGCAGAAAGCAGTGCTGAGATTTTCTCGGCACTAAAGCGTATCCCTTTGACTTCACGGGTTGATGCAGAATTAGGATTTGCAATCGCAAATTCCATAAACGGATTGGTAATCGAACCGCTGGTTGAGGCACGTCCATTGTTAAATATAGGAACACCATCTTTATCATAAGAGTCTGGTAGACCACTCAATGCTAGGTTTTTGATGTCAATATCACATGCATCTTTGCCATTCACACCACCACAACCCAATTGCAGATTTTTAATATTGGCATTGAGATTAAGTTCAGCCTCCAAACCTAACTTATAAAATCCAACATTGTTGTTAGATACGTTTTTCATTGGATTGGCATTATCCGTGGGTGCCAAATAAGACAAACTCATCAGGGCTTGACCATTTACATCTGCAAGTTCTGAGTCACTTAATGTCTTGAGCTGACTATTTGCAAAGGCAAGTGAACTTATACCTAAAGTCAGTGGCAAACAAATACTGAATATATTCACAGATCTTTTTAAGACCATGATCATTCTCCATATTTAATTTTATTTTTATAAGTGCTTATTCCTTGAGCACATTAAATATTTACCACTTATCTTTAAAATTAAAAAGCGTTAACTTATTAGCGGTTTTGATTTAAATTAAAGTTCAGCTCTTTTTTGTTTATGAAGACAAACTAAACTTATAATTATTATTCATATTTATTTTTTCAATTCGTCTATTTTTCAATCAAAAAATCCGACCAACAACATTTTACCCATCAAAAAAAAGCCCCTTAGAAGGGGCTTAGAATTTTCATAATCAACAGAACTTAAGATTGCCATAACAGTTCGGTGCAAAGGATTGATTTGTCAGTTGCAAATTTTTCAAAGGAAAATTTAAAGATGTATTGGGTAAATTCACATTCCCTACTGTTAATGCATCACCAAACAAACAATCTAACAAACCACATCTTGGTGGATTTTGTTTAATAAAGTTACTAATAGGATTAACAACTTGTTTTAAGACATCATTTGTAACTTGAATCTTATCCGTGGGTGTTACATCACCAATATCAATTGCGTCATCAAATGCTAACCACCAACCTGTATTTGCAGCAGCATCTGCTTTTGGCCACCAGATTTGTTGTGATTGTAGAGATAAAGACATTGGATTATTCACTTTCAATGAATGAATATAACCCAAATTCTGATCTACCGTAATATTAGCTTTAAGTCCTGTGATATTACCGTCAACTTCTTTCTGAAGTTTCAGTAAACCTGCAGTAATATTCAGTGCTGCCTTCAAATCACCATTAAAATCTAGTTGATGAATATTTGCATACCCACCTAGGTTCACAGAAGACATCCGTGTTCCATTAACTGTCGTACCATTCAAGAAAATATCCGCTTTAGCAGATTTTAGTCCAAGACTATAATCATTCGATTTAAATCCCAATGTAGGACAAATGAAAAGAATACAGGCTTCAACATTACCATCTATCGTCATACCTGTATCTGCATAAGTCATATTTCTTGGTGCAGTATATGCAGTACCTGTCGATGGATTAATTTTCATATATCCACTAAGTGAATTAATGCCATTTGGCTTATCTGAATTTTCGTTTCCTAGAGTCAACAAACCTAATGCTTTTTCCGCACTTAGCCTCAAACCAACAACTTCACGTGTAGAAGCAGAATCAGGATTTTTAATCGCAAACTCTAAGAATGGATTGGTTAATTTTGCAGAAGAGCCTACACGTCCATCACGTGTATCAGCCAAACCACTTAGACTCAGATTGTCGATATCAATGTCACACCCACCTGCACCATTGACACCACCACAACCTAACTGTAATTTTTTAATATTGGCATTCAGTTCCAGTTCAGCTTCCATACCTAATTTATAGAAACCGACACCTTGACCTGACATTTTATTGGCTGAATCTGTGGGTGCGATATAGGACAAACTCATTAAGGCTTGTCCTGTCACATCGGAAAGTGCTTGATCATCCATAGCCTGCAATGACGCAGCTTGTGCTATTGAAATTGAGGATAATCCGCACATCAAAGGGAGTAAAAAGCGTATTCCATTCCCTGATCTTTTTAAGACCATTATTCTCTCCAGCATTCTTATTTTTTTGCTTGTCTTTTCGCAAGACAATGCATTATTAATTATAATCTAAGATTAAGCTAGATAATTGCGACCAAATTAACATTTTATTGTGTAAGCAACGATTAAATTGAATCTTTATTCAGAATAATGACTTAGCATTCACTATTTAATCTTCTGGACTATTCCAGCAATATATTCACCAAACCACGCTGCAGTTTCAAGATCGCCTTGAGGTGGAGTGATTTCAACAGAGGCATTATCTGATTGCGTCATTAACCCGAGAAAACTAGACATACGATTTAAATCAGTAGTATTTCGACCTGTAGGCATTAATGGTAATCCTGTCCACAACATGCCATGCTGCATCGCAAATAAATTAATTTGTTGAAGTACTGCCAACTTGTCACCGCTCAGACCGCCACCATTGGTAAATGCCGCTGCCAATTTACCTTGCCAAGAGCGCGCTAACCATCGCCTAGAAGATTGCTCCATGAACTGTTTAAGCCCAGATGTGAGACTCCCCATATATGTCGGGCACCCAAATACAATCGCATCAGCCTGATCAAGCACATCCCAATTCACGTCATCAATGCTCATCATGACAACAGCAACTTGAGCTTTCTCTACACCTTGAACAATGTATTGAGCAACTTTAGCAGTATGACCATAAGGACTGTGATAAACGATAGCAATAGATGGGGTTAAATCAGACATAGGACATCATAATGATAGTGTGAGGATAGTTTAGCATTAACTCTTGTATAAATACTTATTGCATAAACACGAATGTCGCCATGCGACCTGTTTTTGCTTCACGGCGATATGAAAAGTACTGATCTGCTTGTTGATAAGAACATTGATCGCCACCCAAAACCGTTTCCACACCATGTTGGCGTAAAATATATCTTGCAATAGCATATAAATCTGCTTGAAATTTACCGTCTACAACACCTTGCTCAAATGCAATTTCAAGTTCAGGGTATTTATTACAAAACGTTTGCTTTACTTCTAGCCCCACCTCAAAACAAGGTTGACTAATTGCAGCACCCATCCAAGCCCATACTGGTTTTGTGGTCATCTCAGCAATGGTATTTTCAACAATGCCATTTGCCAATCCACGCCAACCTGCGTGTAAATTAGCAACCTCTGTGCCTTCTGCATTACCCAAAACAATCGGTAAACAATCTGCCGTCATCATCATCAGTGCATGTGACTTACACTGAGTCACCAAACCATCGCCTTCAAGTGCTTCAAATGGCATCTGCTGATTGATGGTTAAACAAATCGTACTATGGGTTTGCGTCATCCATGTGATCTTATCAACACCAAATTCGGCAAAATCTTCAAGCAATGTCATACGATGCTGTTGCACACGATCAGCCTGGTCATGAACATGTAAAGCGAGGTTAAAACCAGAAAGCTCAGCAACAGAAGATGGTAATGCCTTGGCATGCTCGATTTGAGTCTGGCCTACAAAGACACCTTTCGGCAACCCTTGAACAAATTGCATATCAACCTCCCTTCTGTTTCTAAACTTAAAAAGCCAATGGAATCAATTTTTGTCAATTCAATATGATCAAAATCAATCCCACTTTAAACACCATCAAACGACTGATTAATACGCTTTATTTTCAGTACGTAATGTTTCTAACAATTGTACAAAGTCATTTGGCCACGGCGCTTCAAATTGCATTTCTTCCTGTGTTTTTGGATGAACTAGACCCAATTTAGTTGCATGCAAAGCTTGACGTTTAAATGACCGCAATTCAGTCGCTAACGCTTCTGAAGCACCGGCTGGAACTTTGACACGACTCACATATACAGGATCACCCACCAATGGGAAACCAATATAAGTGAAGTGGATACGGATTTGATGGGTACGACCCGTTTCAAGCTGTGCCTGAACGCGAGTGAAGTTTTGGAAACGTTCTTTAACATTAAAATGGGTTACAGCATCACGACCACCTGGAAGAATCGCCATTTTTACACGGTCTACAGGATGACGTTTAATCGGCTCATCAATCGTACCACCTGCAATAATATTGCCGTAGCAGATCAAATCATAGACACGATAAACTGACTTTTTAGCAAGCTGTTTGCTTAAAGAGAATTGCGCTTCTAGATTCTTAGCAACAACTAAAAGCCCACTGGTGTCTTTATCAATACGATGAACTAATCCTGCACGCGATAATTCAGCTGATTTTGGGAAATGATGAAGCAATGCATTCACCAAAGTACCATTTGGATTACCCGCACCTGGATGCACAACCATACCTACAGGTTTGTTGATCACCAAGATGTCATCATCTTCATAAATCACATCTAATGGAATATCTTCAGGTTGTGCCGTTGTCTGCGCCTCAAGCTCCACTTCAAGTGTAAGGGTTTCATTGCCTTCACATTTATACTTTGGTTTTACAATATTACCATTTACCAACAGATGACCATCTTTCATCCATTGTTTCAATTTTTCGCGTGAAAAATCATTCCAAACGATTGCAGCAACTTGATCAATACGTTGACCTAAATAGCTCTCATCCAATTGAAATTGCAACGATAAACGTGTTGCAGTTGAAGCTGAATTGTGATTATCTGCATCCTCAGAATCTTCAAGTAAAGTGAAGTCATTTTCTGGGAAATTAGAATTAGAAGATTGTACTGAAGTCATTTGCTCATTCGGACAAAAGTGGTTTAATAGTGCAATTGTAGCCTATTGCCCGTATAAACAGAGGAATTTTTATGTCGCTACCACGTTATAAAGTTACAATGCTTGCTTTATCGCTAGGTTTAGCAGCTACTTTCGTTGGCTGTAGCAGTAATCCAAAGAAAGAGGTAGTCGACACAGGCCCTCAATCAAGCGAACAAGTTTATTATGATAAAGCACAGAAATCATTAGATCGTGGACAATATGGCGATGCTGCAAAATCACTAGAAGCTCTAGAAACTTACTTCCCAACAGGTCAATATACGCAACAATCTCAACTCGATTTGCTCTACACAAAATTTAAGCAGAAAGATTATGAAGGTACTGTGGCATTGGCTGATCGTTTCATTCGTTTAAATCCACAGCACCCAAATGTGGACTACGCTTACTACGTCCGTGGCGTGGCGAATATGGAACAAAACTACGATGGTTTAATTCGTTATACTTCATTACAACAATCACATCGTGATGTAAGCTATTTAAAATTAGCCTACCAAAATTTTGTTGATTTCATTCGTCGTCATCCAAGCAGTCAATATGCTGTAGACGCTGCACAGCGTATGAAGTTTATCGGTCAAGAATTGGCTGAAAGTGAAATGAATGCCGCTCGTTTTAACTTAAAACGTAAAGCGTGGTTGGGCGCTATTGAACGCTCACAATGGGTGGTTGAACATTTCCCACAAACCCCTCAAGTTCCTGAAGCTCTAGCAACCATGGCATATGGTTATCAAAAACTTGGTGATAATGCGACAGCACAACAGTACATTGATGTTTTAAAACTTAACCACCCCAACATGGTGAGATCGAACGGCGAAGTGAATTTACGCGCTGCACGTCGTGACAGTAACTGGTTGAACAAAGCAACTTTAGGTATTTTAGGACGTGAAGAACGTGCTCAAAGTATAGAAACAGCAGAAGTTGAAAAATCACAAGATACCTCACCAAGCTTATTGAATCGTTTCAGTTTTGGCTTATTGGGTGATAAAGATTCAAATGTTGAAAGTGCTCCTGCAAACGAAAGTTTGTATGACCCACAGCGCACTCAATAATTTTAATCTTGAGATAAAGCGGGAATTATTTCCCGCTTTTTTGTTGCTACAATTTAAATCAAAATCATGCTTTAGGCATGTTTCTCTAGCTAATTTACGTTAAACTCATCTTTACCCAAAAATCTGTTCACTGACTTTTTAATATGGCAATTCCTCAGCATACGATTGATCAAATTTTAGATCGCACCGATATTGTCGATCTAATCGGTCAACGTGTGAAGTTAAAAAAGTCAGGTCGTACCTATTCAGGCTGTTGCCCTTTTCATCAAGAAAAATCACCGTCTTTTCACGTCTATCGTGACAAGCAGTATTTTCACTGTTTTGGCTGTCAAGCCAATGGTAATGCCATTCGCTTCTTAATGGACATAGACAATCGTAATTTTGTCGATGTGATGAAAGATTTAGCCAGTCAAACAGGTATTGAACTGCCTAAAGATAATTTCGACTCTAAAAAGCTATCTTATAAAAGAGAAGCTGCAAAACCTAAAGTCGCTCCAGTACCAGCATCTCAAGATACTCAACAGAGTAAGATATCTTCGGATCATCAACAGAATACTGCTACACCACTACCTCATGAATCTATAGAGCATTATTCCGATCCATTTGAAGCATTCCAAAACTATGCTGAGTTTGATGGATCTGACTTTATACATTCTGATGTAGCTTTCACAGATCAATATGATCAGCAAATTCCGCAAGATGGCAATTTGTATGACCTTCTCGAAAGTGTCGCGCTCTATTATGAAAAGCAATTACCCCATAGTAAAATTGCACAACAGTATTTTAGACATCGTGGGCTGAGTGCTGAAACTGTTAAATATTGGCGTTTAGGTTATGCCCCTGAAGATTGGCAACATTTAGAAAAAACTTTTCCTCAAGATATTGAAGGATTAAAACTGCTGGGACTCATTCGCACCAGTGATAGTGGTCGTGACTTTGACCTGCTTCGCGAACGTGTAATTTTCCCTATTCGTGATGCTAAAGGTCGCGTGGTTGGCTTTGGTGGTCGTGCTTTAAATGACGAAATTAAGCCCAAATATATCAACTCGCCCGACTCTGAAGTTTTCCATAAAAACCAACTACTTTACGGGCTGTATGAAGGTCGTAAACTCAAAGCCGAAAACTGGCTCATGGTTGAGGGCTATATGGATGTGATTGCCTTGCAACAAGCAGGCATCCCTGGAGCAGTTGCAACATTAGGTACAGCAAGTAATGCTGACCACCTGAGCACGCTATTTAAGCAGAATAATCAGATTACGATTGCTTTTGATGGTGATGCAGCAGGACAAAAAGCAGCAAGAAGAACCTTGGAAATCGCTTTACCTTTATTGAATGATGGTCGTGAACTCAAGTTCTTTATCATGCCCAAAGAGCATGATCCTGATTCCTTAGTCCGTAAAGAAGGCTTAGAGACTTTCAATCAACTTTGGCAACAAGCGCCTCTACTTTCAGATTTTGTTTTCGCACTACTCAGTCAACAGTACGAAATCACAACCCCTGAAGGTAAAAGTCAGGTCATGGCGGAACTCAATCAACTGACAGAATTGATGCCTAAACACGGCTCTTACCGTTATTTGATTCGTCAATTTTTTAAAGAAAAATTAGGCTTTAATAAAAAATGGCAACCTCAAGTCAGTCTTGATGCTTCATTGTCATTTAATATTCGTACTAAAGATGAAGATTTTGCAGTAGCGATGCTAATGCACCACCCTTTCCTCTATATTCATTTTGAAAATTTACGTGCTTACCTGCCTGAAAGTGAACTATTGGCTCAAATTCTAAAAATTTTCAATCATATATTTGATGATCTTCCTGATGATCAAGAACTTGCAACTTATTATATTTTAGGTGCTTGCAGTGCTTTTCATATGGAACTCGCTGAAATTATGAATCGAACCAATATTCAAGCTTTGACACAAGCACCTGAAATGGCTGATAAATTAGCTTCGGAATGTTCTTTATCTTTACAAGAAAAATTTTTACGTCAGAAACTCAAAAAGCCTGCGTCTTTAATTGAATCACGCCACCTAAGACAACAGTTGAATGATTTGACCAAACGCATTGGTTTAAGACTGTTGAGCGAATAATTAATCTCTTTAAATGAGACGTTTTATTCATGCTTTAAATAGCATTTCTTGATACAGATGAATGATCTTTAGATTAGTGTTTAGCTTTACGTTGCTTCTGGAAAATATCATCCAAACTTTCTTTCAAACCTTCAAAGTTTGAAGGATCTTCAGATTTAGCCACTTCACGCAATAACAAAGATGTTGGATGCAATAATTTTTGAGTTAAGCGATGTGCAAACTCTTGCATGACTAATTCTGCATCTTCACCCGACTGCAAACGCTCTAAAGCCAATTTAAGTTCTTGCTCTTTGTTCTGTTCGCCTTGATCACGATAAGACTTAATGACTGGTCCTGCTTGATTGACTTTCTGCTGGACAATCAATTGAGTTGCGAGCTGGTTGACCATGACTTCAGCTTCAACCGCCGCTTGGCGACGTTGTGCTAAGTTTTCATCAATCACACTTTGTAGGTCATCTACCCCATACAAATAAACACCATCAAGCTGCTCAACTTTAGGTTCAATATCACGCGGAACAGCCAAATCCACCACCAACATTTGCTTATATCGGCGCTGCTTGAGTGCTTTTTTTACATCATCATACGCAATAACTTGATGCAAACTGCCTGTACAACTTGAAATCACATCTGCACGATGTAAATTTTCTGAAAGTTGATCAAACGGGATAATTTCAACTTGAACCCGATGTGAAATTTCAGAAGCCAATAAGTCAGCACGCTCTCGACTACGGTTACAAATGAGGATTTTAGCAACACCCATTTCAGCAAGATGCTTCGCAACTAGACTATTCATCTCACCTGCTGCGACCACCATCACCGTCAGCTTTTCAGGTTGACTGAAAACTTGCAGTGCTAATTGCGCTACCGCATAACCCATAGAAACAGCGTGACTCCCTACTGCAGTTTCAGAACGAACGCGTTTTGCTGCATAGAAAGCATATTCAAATATACGATTTAAATCTGCTGAAACAACCGCAGACTCTTTAGAGATGCTCAATGCTGATTTAACTTGCCCCATAATTTGAGGCTCACCTAACATCAGTGAATCTAAACCACTTGCCACTCGCATTAAATGCGTCACCGCATCTGCATTTTCATGACGATAAACATGGTGTGACAGTTGGTTTACATCAATACCATTTTTCTCTGCAAGCCACTCGAGTACCATGTCAGCGTTTTCTGCCATGGCATACACTTCAGTGCGGTTACAAGTGGATACCACGACCATGTCATTTAAAGTCTGGTCGTGACGCTGCTCAAGCAAAAGTTCTTTTAACTTTTCAGGGTTAAAAGCGACTTGCTCACGCAATTCAACGGACGCGGTTTGATGGTTGACACCCAATGCAAAGAAAGACATATCAGATCATCAATTCACTAAATTTATGCTATTGTGCAATAACGGTGTCATAAAAAGCAGTACTTGGATAAAAATTTGCGTCAAATAAATAGCCGAATCAACGGCATGACAATTAAGCAGTATTCTACCACAATCTTATTGGCTGGTAGCATGACTTACAGTGCTCATATTAGAGCATCTGAAGAAAATTATCATGCACAATCAAATCAAAATGCTATCCAACAAACGATGATGGCAGAGTTTGCTATTGCCGCAAATGATACAACCACTGCCCTACATAACTATACTGTACTTGCGATTCGTAGTAATTCAACTGCAGTTAAACAACGCGCTTTGAACATCGCACTCGATGAAAATGACTTACAAGCAGCACTAAATATTGCCACACATTGGGTGGTTCAAGAGCCTACAGATGTCCCTGCAAAATTTTATTTGGCACACATCGCCCTCAAAGCCCATGAATACGAATTGGCTGCAGATGTTTTAGACAGTATTTTAAAAATTGACCCAGACTCTGATTTAGAGTTGATTCTAGAGGGAATTGCACCTGAATCTGATGAAGATCAGCTCAATTTACTCAATACGCTCAGTAAAAGTAAAGAAAGTAATAACCCTTCTTTACTCGCTTTGATTGCCAGCCTAGAAGCAAAAAATGGTGATGTGGAACAGGCTCTTCAGACTATTAATAAAGCACTGAGAAAGCGTCCAAAAGTCACAGGTTTCATCCTTTTAAAAGCCAACCTACTCATGGCGATGGGTGATACCGATGCCACCTTAAAATGGTTTGCCAAAAGTAGTCGGAAAAATCGTAACAATCTAGAAGTGAATCTAGCGGAAGTGCGCTTCCTAATTAAGCTAAATGAAGCTGAACTTGCATTAGAAAAACTAAAAAAAATCATTAAAAAATGGCCAGATGCAGAAGAGGCGTTATTTATCGCTGGATTAACCGCGATTGATTTAAAGCAATACGATCCAGCAGAACAGTTCCTCATTCAATTACGATCATCTTCAAAATATCAAAATGATGCTTATTACTATCTCGCAGTAAATGCAGAACGAAAACAACATCTTGAAACTGCTAAAGCCTATTATCGTTTAGTTGATGGCAACCTCTACATGGTGTCACGTCGTAGTTTAATTTCAATTTATGAAAAACAAGGCAAACTCAATGATATGTTGCGCTTTCTGACTCAAGAACGAGTTAACTATCCACAACATGCGAGTTTCTTATATCAAGCTCAAGCTGAAATTTTAAAAAGAATGGGCAATAAAAAAGCGGCTCTTGGTTTACTCAAAGAAGCCGCTAAAAATCTACCTGATGATCCTGAATTACTATACTCACAAGTGCTCTTGCTTGATCCATTCACAGAAAGAGAGCTTTTAGACAGTACACTTAAACAGTTACTCATGATTGAGCCTAACAATCCGAATTATCTCAACGCATATGCTTATACCCTTGCACTGCAAAATAGACGCCTAGATGAAGCAAGAAGCTATGCAGAACAAGCTTTAGAAAGCGCGCCAGATCAAGCCTCTATTTTAGATACACTCGGTTATATCACCTTCTTACAAAATGACTTTAAGACAGCATCTCAAGTGCTTGCCAAAGCTTATCAATTGAGTCAAAGCATCAATATTGGTGTTCGTTTAGCAAAATCATTGTATATGCAGGGTTCATTGCCTGAATTTAGTCATTTGTTACAACAACTCCAACAAAATCATCCGAATGATCCTCAATTAGAACAGTTGAATGGTTTATTGTTGCCTGAAAATTTCCAATGAGCGCGCATCCATGCATCCAATTGCAAAAATAACTTTTATTCTAAGTAGTGCATTCAGTGTATTGGCAATGACCGGTTGCCAAAGTTTAAGCACTCAAAAACCTTTAGGCACTTCAACCATTCCACAGGCTGAAAATCAATTTCAACTTCAGGGGAAAATTGGGGTTAAAACACCTCAGCAATCTGGAAGTGCTTTTTTTACATGGATTCAAAACCAACAACAATTTGATATCGAACTCAGTGGTATTCTCGGTGTCGGTAAAACTCAAATTTCAGGACAACCTGGTCAAGTGACTTTAAATAGCGCTAAAACAGGTAAAATTGAAGCTGCAACACCCGAAGAACTATTAGCTCAAGCGACTGGATGGCAAGCACCGATCACAAACTTAGTGGATTGGGTACAAGCTCAGCCAGCATCGAAGAATGCTCAAATCGAAAAAGATCAACAACAACGTATCCAGCAGATTATTGAAGATGGTTGGACTGTGGCTTTAAGCTACAATGACAATGCAAAACTACCGAACAAGCTTATTTTGCAACAACAGCTTGAAACAGGTAAAGAAAACCGTATTACAATGGTCATTCAAAATCGTTAATTTTAAAAGTTCTATCTTTATGATTCGTGTCCCATCTCCAGCAAAACTTAATCTTTTTTTGCATATCACAGGTCGTCGTGAAAATGGTTATCACGAATTACAAAGTATTTTTCAGCTCATAGATTTATATGATTGGATGGAATTTGAGCGAACAGATAACAATTCAATTCAAATTGAAGGATTGAACAGTGTTGATCTTGAACAGAACCTCATTTACAAAGCGCTACAAATGATCAAGCCCTACGCAAATATTGATCAACTTGGCTTAAATATTCGTATTGAAAAAAATATTCCAATGGGTGCAGGACTCGGTGGTGGCTCTTCCAATGCTGCTACCACCTTGATCGTTGCCAATAAAATCTGGCGATGCGGTTTAAATACCGATCAACTTGCCGATCTAGGGGTTAAATTGGGTGCAGATGTTCCTATTTTTATTCATGGTAAAAATGCATGGGCAGAAGGCATTGGTGAACACTTAACATTCATAGACTTAGATCAGAAACAATACATAGTGCTAAAACCTGACTGTTTTATCAGCACTCAACTGCTTTTTTCACAAAAAGCGTTGACAAGAGACACGAAGAGCACTAAATTTTGCGCCTATCAGATAAAGCCCTCTGATTTCGGAAATGCCTTTGAGCCTTTGGCAAGAAGTTTATATCCTGAAGTCGATGAAGCAATGCAATATTTAGATCAGTTCGGTGTTGCAAAACTTACAGGTACAGGTGCTTGTGTTTTTACTGAAGTAACTGAGAATATGAATGTAGAAGAAATTTTTGCTCATTCACCATGTAAATCTTACGTAGTGAATAGCTTAAAAGAATCTCCGCTCAATCATTTCGAAGTTTAATGATAGGGGTATCGCCAAGTGGTAAGGCACCGGGTTTTGATCTCGGCATCCGTTGGTTCGAATCCAGCTACCCCTGCCATCATTTTCATCTGTAGATACATATTGTTGTGTATTAGGGGTATCGCCAAGTGGTAAGGCACCGGGTTTTGATCTCGGCATCCGTTGGTTCGAATCCAGCTACCCCTGCCATTTACAACACAACATATGATCAAATTAGGGGTATCGCCAAGTGGTAAGGCACCGGGTTTTGATCTCGGCATCCGTTGGTTCGAATCCAGCTACCCCTGCCATTTTAAGTTCAAAAAGACAGAACAACTTACGCTTAGAAAATGTCAAACAACCTTGACAAATTCTCGTAAAACTATTAAAGTTCTGCCGCATTAGGGGTATCGCCAAGTGGTAAGGCACCGGGTTTTGATCTCGGCATCCGTTGGTTCGAATCCAGCTACCCCTGCCATCTACTTTTAAATTTTCCAACCGCCAAGGGTGCTTCATGCCCAATCTTGTCGTTTTTAGTGGAACAGCGCATCCACAATTCGCCCAAAAAGTCGTAAGCCATTTACATATTCCTTTAGGTGCTGCATCTATTGGTCAATTTTCTGATGGCGAAATCGCTGTCGAAATTACTGAAAATGTTCGTGGTAAAGACGTATTCATCGTACAACCTACTTGTGCCCCAACGAATGATAACCTTATGGAAATCCTCGTTATGGCTGATGCTTTGCGTCGCGCAAGTGCAGGTCGTATCACTGCTGTTATCCCTTACTTCGGTTATGCTCGTCAAGACCGTCGTCCTCGTTCTGCTCGTGTGCCTATCACAGCTAAAGTTGTTGCAGACATGCTTACAACTGTAGGAATTGATCGTGTTGTTATGATCGATTTGCATGCAGATCAGATTCAAGGTTTCTTCGATATTCCTGTAGATAACATCTACGGTACTCCTGCACTTCTTGCTGACTTACGTCAACAGCAGCATCACAACTTAATGGTGGTTTCACCTGACGTTGGTGGTGTGGTTCGTGCACGTGCAGTTGCGAAGCAAATGGGTGATATCGATTTAGCAATCATCGACAAACGTCGTCAAAAAGCAAATGAATCACAAGTGATGCATTTGATTGGTGATGTTAAAGATCGTGATTGTGTCATTGTCGATGACATGGTGGATACAGCGGGTACATTGTGTAAAGCTGCTGATGCACTTAAATCATTTGGTGCTCGTCGTGTTGTTGCTTATGCAACTCACCCAGTACTTTCTGGTAAGGCACTAGAAAACTTACGTAATTCTGTGATTGATGAATTGGTTGTTACTGACACAATTCCGCTTTCTAAAGAAGCATTAGAACTTGGTAAGATTCGCCAAGTTTCAGTAGCTAGCATGGTTGCTGAAACAATTCGTCGTATTAACAACGAAGAATCTATTAGCGCGATGTTTGATTCTTATCTATAATAGCGCGCTGAATTTTTAAAAGCCTCATCAATATTGGTGGGGCTTTCATCACTAGACTGGTCGAAGGTCTAGTCAATTAAACTTAAATTAGGAATGTCTATCATGGCAAACTTCGTATTAAATGCAGTAGCTCGTGAAGAAGCAGTTCAAGGGAAAGGTTCGAGCCGCCGCCTTCGTTTACAAAACAAAGTACCTGCAATCATCTACGGTTCAGGCGAACCTGTTGCAGTAACTTTAGAACTTCGTGAATTAGTTAAAGCTTTAGAAAGCAAAGCTTTCTTCGAAGAAACTGTTGAAATCAATGTTGATGGTAAAGTTGAAAGCGTTAAAATCCAAGCGCTTCAACGCCACCCAGCTAAAAACACTCCTATGCACGCTGACTTTAAACGCGCATAAGTGTTGATGGTGTAAATTAGTGTCAAATATTTCACTGATTGTAGGTTTGGGCAACCCAGGTTCTGAGTATGCCCAAACCCGCCATAATGCAGGGTCTTGGTTCGTAGAACGCCTTGCAGAGCAATATGGCATCGCATTAAAAGCTGATCCAAAATATAAAGGGATTAGCGGTCGGGGTAAAATTGAAGGTCAAGACGTTCGTCTCCTATTACCCACAACCTTTATGAACCTCTCAGGTCAAAGTGTTGTTCCCTTCGCAAAATTCTATCAAATTGCTCCAGAAGCAATGCTCATTGCTCACGATGAACTCGATATGGATCCAGGTGTGATTCGCCTTAAAACAGGTGGTGGTCACGGTGGACATAACGGTTTACGTGATATCGTCCCGCACACAGGTCCTAATTTCCATCGCTTACGCATAGGTATTGGTCATCCAGGTTCAAAAGAACGTGTATCAGGACATGTTTTGAGTAAAGCACCATCAAGTGAGCAAAAGCTTATGGATGATGCTCTTCATCACGCATTAAGCCGCATAAAATTATTGGTTAATGGTGAAGTTCAACAGGCAATGAATCAAATAAACGCCTATAAACCTTAATTTATAAAATTAATCTTTGTTAAACAATTTCTCTTGCCACGATCAAATTTTGAGAGCAAAATGCGCTTTCAATTGCATCCCCCGACATAGAAGTTGTTGTTAAATCATAAGATAACAACCACAGGGCAAACCAGGAGACGCTTTCCATGCTATCTCGTTTATTAAAAGCAAAAATTCACCGTGCAGTCGTAACTCAAGCAGAACTTCATTATGAAGGTTCATGTGCGATTGATGGTGTGTTATTGGATTTAGCAGGTATTCGCGAATATGAAGAAATTCATATTTGGAACGTAACCAATGGTAAGCGTTTTACAACGTATGCTATTCGTGGTGAAGAAAATTCAGGCATCATTTCTGTAAATGGTGGCGCTGCACATCAAGCTGATATTGGTGATCTTGTGATTATCGCAACTTTTGGTGATTTCACTGTTGCTGAAGCAGATGCTCATAAACCACGTCTTGTTTATGCAAATCCAAATAATACGGTAAACCACACAGCCAATTGTATTCCTGTACAAGTTGCTTAAGGCTTTCCAATAAAAAAGCTCGCGATTATGCGAGCTTTTTTATGTTCAATTTTTAAATCAATTCGCAGTCGCAAAGTTGCTCAGCGTTCCAATTGATCATCCTGTAAGGTTTTAAGCAAACTTTGACTAATGCCATCAGCGCGTAACCAAGCCAATTCATAGCTCGCATTTGCAAGTGCCAATACACGTCTTTCAAATTCTGTCCATAATGGCTTCACTTGATTAGACTGAATACCTAAACCACTATCATCAGCTAAATTTTTATTTTTTTCACAAATCTTTAATGCATGATACAAACGACGACCTTTGGTTGCATTATCAAATACACGAACGCGTTTAGAATGGATAAAACCATTAACAACTACAAGATTTGCATGAGGTAGCATCGGCACTAAAATTTGATCAAGCTGTGCATCTAGACGAATCCAAATAGCTTGTCTTTGTTCTTCCGTGTATGTATTCCAACGAATCACCTCATGATTAAATCTACGGCAACCACGACAGACTGCATCACCAAATACCGTTGAACAACGTCCTGCACATGGGGTAAGAGAAGGTATTCGACGATCACTACTCAAAATTTACTTCCTCAATAAACCATAATTATTATATGGTTTTCTCGCACATTGAACAAATTCGCGTTAGAATACGCGCCTGAAATTATCCCCCCTATATTAATACATTTGGAGTACTCCATGAACGCTACTGTAGAACAGCTTGCACCTGTAGAACAGCAAGCGACCACAAGTTGGGTTGTTGCGGCACTTTATCAATTTAAAGAAGTTGAAAATTCTCTTGATCTTCAACAACGTCTTTTAGACTTGGTAAAAACCATTAACTTGTGCGGTACTCTAATTGTTGCAGATGAAGGTATTAACGGAACAGTAGCCGGTGATCGTGAAGCTATTGATGTAATTCATCAGTTCCTTCTCAATGAAGGTTTTCAAGACATGGAATATAAGGAATCTCAAAGTGATGAGAAGCCATTCCGTAAAATGAAAATTAAACATAAAAAAGAAATCGTGACTTTAGGTGTAGAAGTAAAACCGCGTGATCTCGTTGGTCACTACCTCGACCCTAAAGAATGGAATGATCTAATCGCACGTGATGATGTGATTTTGGTCGATACACGTAATGATTACGAATATAAAGCAGGCACATTCAAAGGTGCAATTGACCCAAAAACAGAAACTTTCCGTGAATTCCCTGAATACGTCAAAGAAAACTTAGAACAGCATAAAGATAAAAAAATTGCCATGTTCTGTACAGGCGGTATTCGTTGTGAAAAATCTACCTCACTATTGCTTCAAGAAGGCTTCACTGAGGTTTACCACCTCAAAGGTGGTATTTTGAAATACCTTGAAGAAACACCCGCCGAAGAAAGCATGTGGGAAGGTGAATGTTTCGTATTTGACGGACGTACTGCTGTTACTCATGGTGTAGAAGAAGGCGAAAATATTAAGTGTCATGCATGCGGTTGGCCACTTCTTCCAACCGAAGTAGAATTAACAAGCTATGAGCATGGTGTTTCTTGCGTACATTGCATCGAAAAAACCACTGAAAAGCAAAAAGCAGGTTTCCGCATGCGCCAGTCTCAAATTGCTGCCGCAAAACGCAAACGCCTTTAATATTGCAAATTAAGACATATATTGAACCGCTACCCTTGTAGCGGTTTTTTTATAGTAAACTTTCTATAACTTCACTTCATTGCCAATCAAAATGACTGCATGGATTATTTCCATTATGGAACAACTGGGCTATTTCGGTATTGCCCTACTAATGTTCCTCGATAATGTGTTCCCACCAATTCCATCTGAAATCATTATGCCTTCGGCTGGATTTACCGCATCTAAAGGTGAGCTAATACTTACAGGTGTCATTATTGCAGGCAGCACAGGTTCTTTACTTGCCGCCGCAGTATTGTATTGGATCGGACGAAAAATTCCACGTGAGCAAATTTTTAAATTTGTCGATCGATTTGGAAAGTTCCTTTTTATTAAACCCAAAGATGTTGAGAAGTCACTCGACTGGTTTGAGAAGCACGGACATAGAATTGTTTTTTTTGGCAGAATGATTCCCGCAGTTCGCTCACTAATTAGCATTCCTGCTGGTATGAGTCACATGCCCTTCTGGAAATTTATGGCTTACAGTGGCTTAGGAACGATTATTTGGACCACCTTTTTAGCTTCTGTCGGGTACTATTTTGGTAATAATACCGAAATGATGCACAAAATTTTCAGTCAAGTCGGTTATGTGATTATTGCAATCGTTGTGGTGATTATTGCTTGGGCTTTATTTAGAAGACAGCAACGTAAAAAAAAACATGAACATTAATCCCTAAAACCAATGATTAAGTCCTTATACACAAATAATCTATGAATTATTTTTCATCGATTTATCACTATTGTTCATTTATGATACAAAAATGAATTTTTACTTTATATAAAAAATTCATTTTATACTTAAATTAATAATGGAATTATAAATGAATAACTTACTAACATTAGACAACATGCTTACTCCAAAAATCGTTACTGTAATTTATTGGATTGGAATTATTAGTGTTATTATTATGGCACTCACAACACTGTTTGGTTTCGGGTACGGTTCTTACGCAGGTTTTGGAAAGCGAATCATTACAGCAGTTTTAATTTTAGTGTTTGGCGGTATATTCGTTCGTGTTTATTCAGAACTACTCATCGTTATTTTTAAAATTCATGAAAATTTAAAAAAGATCGCGGACCGACAGTCTTAATCAACGCTATAATAAAAAAAGCACCTTAAAAGGTGCTTTTTAAAACTTAATTTTCGTAAAACAATGAATCTTGAAAAACTTAGTTTGGCGTGTGGTACATCAAATAAATTTCGTTTAGATTTTCAGGAATTTCTTCCGCAAGCTCATCCATCAATTGCCCATTGCGACGGAATGATTCCATTTGTGGATCTTCTTCATCCACACCACTAAACACCATAATTGGTAGTGTTAAATCAACCAACTGCTCTTCAAACTCAGGTGTAAACCAAGCATCTTCGTTTAAGAACATCGCATCAACAAAACCTACACTCCAGTCACCTAGACTTGATTCAACATCAGCTTCTTCAATTTCAAAAGGAAATTCAATCCCTTCTTCATTAGCAAGTTTTTGACGAAGATCTTCAAGCCAAAGTTTGATTTGAGCAATGATTTCAGCAGGAACTTTCTTTTGATTGTTGTCAAAAAGTTCATCTAACCAACGATCAAATTGAGGGCCTACAGCTGTAGCACATAAAAAACCATGTGTCGCCGCGAAATCCAGACCATGCTCGTTATTATCGCCATCAAGGAATTCACTTAACTGGTCTAAATCTAATGCACTCATTTTGTTTCCAACACTTCTCAATTAATGGTTTAGGATATCATTTTCGAAAGCTAAGCCCAACGATAAAATCATTATTCATCGTCAAAATCATCATCGTCGTCGTC
Source organism: Acinetobacter sp. CY81 (assembly GCF_059515925.1). Taxonomy (NCBI): domain Bacteria; kingdom Pseudomonadati; phylum Pseudomonadota; class Gammaproteobacteria; order Moraxellales; family Moraxellaceae; genus Acinetobacter; species Acinetobacter sp. CY81. The sequence continues at coordinate 101,823 of NZ_JCAKNC010000006.1, read as the reverse complement.
AAAATCATATTCTTCTTTCAACTCACGATCCAAACGTCGCTGAGCCAAGAGGTCATCGATCAAACGTCTTTTTTCTAACGATTCTTTCGCGCTAATTTTACTCGATGTGTCATCAAAACTGACTTCATCATCACTAAAGCTATCATCTAATTCAAAATCTGTAGAAGACACTAAAACTACCTCATGAAAAAAAATGGATGGGGCTAGGCGCTATTTATCTTTGTTCTGAAATATTGTCAAGTTTTATTTTATTTTTTGGCAATAATCAACAAAATTTTGCTTTTTTTCTCTTACAGATTTATGCGATTATAATCCACATAACAAAACTGAATGAATGCACATTTAAGCTTGGAAATATTTCATTTTTAAGAAAATACCCTCGGTGTACTTGAAAACGATAAATTTGCCTCCATTATTGGAAATAAGACTTAAATTTTTGGTTGCTTTTAAACCAATTTAGCCCCTTGATTCAGATATTAATGCGACGATAATTGTGCTATCATGCACGGTTTTTCCCTGCCACAGATTCAACGAGAAGAGAGCAAAGATGAGCGATAAGCATTCCCCTACTTCACAAGTAGCGGCTCTGATTAGCCGAGGCAAAGAACAAGGTTACTTAACCTACGCTGAGGTTAACGATCATCTTCCAGACTCAATCACTGAAAGTGAACAGATTGAAGATATCATTCAGATGCTTCAAGACGTTGGTATTCCGGTACATGAACGTGCACCTGAAGCTGACGATACAATGTTCGACGGTAACAATACCGAAACAACCGATGAAGTTGCTGAAGAAGAAGCTGCTGCCGTTCTTGCATCTGTAGAAAACGAACCAGGTCGTACCACTGACCCTGTTCGTATGTATATGCGCGAAATGGGTACAGTTGAACTTTTGACCCGTGAAGGTGAAATTGTAATTGCAAAACGAATCGAAGAAGGGATTCGTGATGTCCTTAATTCAATTGCATACTGGCCAAACGCAGTCGAAGTTGTATTACAAGAATATAAAGATTATGAAACGGGTGAACGCCGCTTAGCAGATATCTTATCTGGCTATTTAGACCCTGAATCTGATGAAGAAATTCCTGAAGTTCTTGAAGAAGAAACTGAAGAAGTAGACGAAGAAGAATCAACAGCTAAACCTACGAAAGAAGTTAAGCTGGATGACGAAGATGAAGATGAAGAGTCAGAAAGTGATGATGATTCTGAAGGTGAATCTGGTCCAGATCCTGAAATTGCAAAAGCACGTTTTACTGAATTGGAAAATGCGTGGACTGTTGCTAAAGCTGCGATCAGCAAATCAGGTCGTAATAGCCCTGAAGCAATTCAAGCTGTTGAAGCACTTGCAACTGTATTCATGATGTTCAAGTTCACACCTCGTCTATTCGATATCATTTCTGAAATGATTCGCGGCACACATGAACAAATTCGTACAGCAGAACGTGAAGTGATGCGTTATGCAGTTCGTCGTGGTCGTATGGATCGTAACCAATTCCGTACATCTTTCCCAGGTCAAGAATCAAATCCTGCTTGGTTAGAAGAACAGATTTCTAAAGCGCCTGCAGATTTAAAACCATATCTAGAAAAAGTTCGTCCTGATGTATTGGCTTTCCAACAAAAGATTGCTGACATTGAAAAAGAACTGGATCTAAGCGTTAAAGAAATTAAAGAAATTTCGAAACGTATGGTGACTGGTGAAGCAAAAGCTCGCCGCGCGAAGAAGGAAATGGTTGAAGCAAACTTACGTTTGGTAATTTCGATTGCGAAAAAATACACCAACCGTGGTCTGCAATTCCTCGACTTGATTCAAGAAGGTAACATCGGCTTGATGAAAGCTGTTGATAAATTCGAATACCGTCGTGGTTATAAATTCTCGACTTATGCAACTTGGTGGATCCGTCAGGCGATTACGCGTTCAATCGCGGATCAGGCCCGTACGATTCGTATTCCAGTGCATATGATTGAGACAATTAACAAGATCAACCGTGTTTCACGTCAACTTCTTCAAGAAATGGGGCGTGAGCCTACACCTGAGGAATTAGGTGAACGTCTAGAAATGGACGAAGTGAAAGTACGTAAAGTCTTGAAGATTGCTAAAGAACCAATTTCAATGGAAACGCCAATTGGTGATGATGAAGATTCGCATCTTGGTGACTTCATCGAAGATGGTAACATCACTTCTCCAATTGATGCTGCAACTTCAGAAGGTTTGAAAGAAGCAACACGTGAAGTTTTAGAAAACTTAACTGAACGTGAAGCGAAAGTCTTGAAAATGCGTTTTGGTATTGATATGCCAACCGATCATACTTTGGAAGAAGTCGGCAAACAATTTGATGTAACACGTGAGCGTATTCGTCAGATTGAAGCAAAAGCCTTGCGTAAATTACGTCATCCATCTCGTTCAGAACACTTACGTTCTTTCCTTGAGAATGACTGATCTATCGATAGGATAATACAGGCTTGAATATCGAGGAATCTCCTCCATAATATAAGCATGTAGCAAATAAAAACAAAATACCTGCATATGCAGGTATTTTTAATGATGAGGTGTCCTATGACTGACATGACTAATCGCACACCATCACGCGATTTACAAGAACATCTTTGGGTGTTCCCGATGGATTATCCAATTAAACTGATTGGTCTTGCTGGTGTAGAACTCCATCAAGCAGTGAATGAGATTTTCGTAAAACATTTCCCTGAATTTGATGGTCAAACAATGACAGTTACCCCGTCTCGTACAGGTAAATATCATTCTGTTACTGCACAACTTCGCTTTGAAGAGCTTGAGCAAGTTCACGCTGTTTATGCAGATTTAGCAGCTTGTCCATTAATTAAAACAGCGCTTTAATCAAATTAAAAAACACGCTTAAGAGCGTGTTTTTTATTGCTATATATTTAGTTGAATCGCTTTAATCAACTAACTAGTTCTATATTTCAGTTTTACTTTAAAATGTTGAACTTCGCATAACGCCCATTAGGTTAAATACATGGTTTTAATGTTGATAAAAAACTTCGTAATCATCACCTAATTCAATCTGTAGTGCTTTTTGTATTTCATACCCTATTTCTATAAATTTTTGTTCATCTCTTACTGTCTCAAATTTTGAATCAGGAGGGTAATCATCTACATAGATGGATTGATATTGCTTATCCCAATCTTCGATCTTTTGTTTTAACTCAGTGGATATTTTTAATTCATGATGATTTATGGGAATAATAAGATTATCTTCTTCCATCCAAATGGGATAACACATAAATTCTGGTGATAACTTAACGTATTTTTTCATCTTCTCATTAGAAATTCTAAAATTAACATAATACAGCTTATGCGAAATCATCTTAATTAAACTATATATTTCAATATCATATTCTATTAATGCAAGCCCATTCGACACCGAGTAAGATTTTTTTCTAGATTTTTCATGTTCCACATTCACTAATTGATCAATGCGCCACAATATTATTAAACTTTATTAAATATTAAAGTAGATAAATATCAATAATTAAATACAGCCATTATGCTGAGGACAATTAACTTTAAAAATTAAATCGCTTACCCGCTCTCGTCACAGATTGATTATAATTAAACCCTACTTTCCTCGTGATACAGGCTCAAAACGCTGTGGATGCTGTGACCAAACCCAATTTAATCATTCGTCAGTATACTCAATACACACCTTATGAAGATCGCTTTTTAGAAATGAAAAGACTGACGGAACAGCGCGATGAGCATACCCCTGATGAACTTTGGATTCTGCAACATTATTCAGTTTTAACCCAAGGTCAAGCAGGTAAACCTGAACATATTCTTATCCCATCTAACATCCCTGTGGTGCAATCTGATCGTGGAGGTCAAGTGACATGGCACGGTGAAGGTCAAATGGTGGTTTACTTCATGTTTGATTTAAATCGATTAGGTTGGAATGTACGAACTCTCGTGTCTTATGCAGAATCGATAATGATTGATCTACTTAAAAAATATGGCATTGAAGCCTATGCCAAACCAGATGCACCAGGTGTCTATGTAGATGAGCGTAAAATAGGATCTTTAGGATTTAAAATTCGTAAAGGTCGCAGTTACCACGGTCTATCTCTTAATATTGATTGTGAATTAGATGGTTTTCAAAGCATCAACCCTTGTGGTTATGCAGGTTTAGAAATGGTTCGAATCTCAGATTTGATGACTGATTATCCAAATTTCGAACAACTTGCTCAAGATGTGATCCAACTGTTAACTGAAAGCAATTTCTTTAAAGATATACGTACTATTCAACAATAATCACTTTACTTTTTATCCCAAATTAAATTAGAGTATTTACTCTAAAATATAAAACTAAGTAAAAAGGGATAAGCGAGTGATTTCCATTAAATCCGTTAAGCCCGCTCTTGAACAAGCCTATGTCAAACTCATGCTCGACGTGATTGGCAGAGGTTTGGCGATGGCGAGCCAAGTTGATGATGAAATTAGACAGGATGTATCTAAATTTCCCATAGGCTTTACCCTGTCCATGGCTGTGTTTAACAATGATGCTGCATTTATTGCACGTGTGAACGAAAACCATCATTTAGAATTAATCGATCATCTTGACCATAAAGCTGATTTAATTATTACCTTTAAACATATTCATCATGCTTTTTTAGTATTCTCTTTTCAAGAAAGTACAGCTCAGGCTTTTGCCAATGACCGCATGATTGCGGATGGTGATTTGGGTCATGCTATTCGCTTAGTCCGTTGCCTCAATAAAATGGAAGCACTGATTTTACCTAAATTGGTCGCTGAACTTGCGGTTAAAGAATATCCTCAACAACTCACATTAAAAGAAAAACTATCGGGTGCAGCAAATATTTACCTCAAAGTTGCTCAATCATATATCAAAGGGAGTGCTTAAAGCATGGCTAAACCATATTACGAATTTTTCTGTCCTGTAAAAGTCATTGCTGGTAATGCTGCACTTGAACATATGCCATTTGAACTTGCCTCAATGGGCGCATCACGACCCATGATCATCACCGATAAAGGTGTACGTGCAAACGGCTTGCTTGAACCTGTAGAAGCAGCCTTTGATACAACTGAAGTAAAAATTGGTTTTATTTTTGATGATGTACCACCAGATTCAAGTTTAGAGACGGTTAAAAGCGTAGCTGATGCTTATCGCACCAATGCATGTGATGCCATCATTGCGATTGGCGGTGGTTCAGTGATTGATACTGCAAAGGCTGCCAATATCTTAGTAACCGAAGGTGGCGATGATCTACTGAAATATTCTGGGGCACACAACCTACCAAAACCATTAAAGCCTTTCTTCGTTGTTCCAACAACATCTGGAACAGGCTCTGAAGTAACAATGGTTGCTGTGATTTCAGACAACTCAACTCATCAAAAAATTGCTTTTGCTTCAAAACATTTGATGCCAAGTGCTGCGATTCTAGATCCGCGTATGACACAAACATTGCCACCACATTTAACCGCTATGACGGCTATGGATGCAATGACGCATGCAATCGAAGCTTATACTTGTTTAGCAGCTAATCCGATTAGTGATGCATATGCAACTGCAGCGATTAAGAAAGTCAGTGAAAACCTATTTAAAGTTTTAGAAAACCCTAAAGATGCAGAGGGTCGTTTAGAATTAGCCCAAGCATCAACTATGGCTGGTATTGCATTTTCAAATGCCATGGTTGGTATTGTTCATTCATTAGGTCACGCATTGGGTGCAGTTTCACACTTGCCTCATGGTTTATGCATGAATTTATTTCTGCCGTATGTCCTTGAGTACAATAAAGATGTAAATGGTCATAAAATTGCTGAGTTATTACTCCCGCTTGCAGGTGCTGATATTTACTCACAGACCCCTGCTCATCAACGTGCAGATAAAGCCATTTCAATGATTAAGGATATGCGTGATCATATCCATTCTCTCACCAAACTGCCTCGCACATTGCAAGAAACAGCGAAAGTGTCTCAAGCACAGTTTGATGAAATTGCCGAAAAAGCTTTAAATGACGGATCAATCATTTACAACCCGAAAGAAGCATCACTTGCGGACTTAAAATCAATCTTAGAAAAAGCTTGGTAATTTAAAAAAAATACGCCAATATACGAAACAAATCAGCCTGATGTTTTTTTAAACATCGGGCTTTTATGTTGCAGAATAATAAGTCATCCACTTTTATGCCAAAGTGGCATATTTTCTGCTAAAAATAGTTTCGAAGTTACTGACAAATCGCATAAATTGCTTTAAATTGGCGCGCTTTGTTTCATCAATTAGGGGGGATCGTTCGTCTCAAACGATCCTAGATAGATTTGACTGATCCTTGATCAACGATTAAGAGGATAACGCCGTTGACAAATACCACTGGGACTCAACCGGCAGCTAAACTGCAAAAAACGCTAGGTCTCTGGCACATCATTATTATCGGTTTAGCTTATATTCAGCCAATGACCTTATTTGATACTTTTGGCTTAGTATCTGAAGAAAGTCATTTTCACGTACCTACATCTTATATTTTTGCACTCGTTGCAATCTTACTGACATCACTCAGTTATGGTCACATGATTCGCCGATACCCTTCATCAGGTTCTGCGTATACTTATGCCCAAAAATCAATTCACCCGAATGTTGGCTTTATGGTCGGCTGGTCATCTTGGTTAGACTATTTACTGTCTCCAATGGTCAATATCATTCTGGCTGTGATTTACCTCGAAGCATTATTTCCAGATGTCAATCACTGGGTATGGGTCGTTGTACTTACAACGTTCATGACCTTAATTAACCTTCGTGGTGCTAAGTTTGTTGCAAACTTTAACAGCTTAATCGTATTCGTACAGTTAGGTGTGATTGCCTACTTCACGTGGATGGTCTATAGCTTACTTGCTGGTGGTATCAATGCTGATGGTACTTTAGTCAATGCTAAATATCAGTTATGGAGCTTAGAGCCATTCTGGAATGAATTGACTACAGTTGGTGCACTGATTACAGGTGCAACCCTACTATGTTTCTCTTTCACTGGTTTTGACTCACTTAGCTCACTTGCAGAAGAAACCAAAGATACTGAAAAAACACTTCCTAAAGCAATTTTCTTGACTGCTTTAATTGCAGGTGTGATCTTCATTATCAGCACGTACTTCATGCAAATCTACTTCCCGAATGATCCTAAAACCTATTTCGAAGATGTAGCTGCAACCCAGCCTGATATTTTAATGGCTGTTGGTGGCGTGGCATTTAAAACTGTGGTTCTTTACTTTGCAATCGTCACTGTTATGGCATCAGGTATTTCTGCACATGCAGGTGTATCTCGTTTAATGTATGTTATGGGTCGTGATGGCGTGATCAACAAGAAGATCTTTGGTCATATTAGTCCACGTAACAATACACCTTCTTACAATATTTTAATTGTTGGTGTTGTTGCCTTAACTGCAGGGTTTATGGATCTTGATACTGTGATCTATATGATCAGTTTCGGTGCATTAACGGCATTTACTTTCGTAAATTTGTCAGTGATTTCACGCTATGCCTTACGTGATGGTCGCACCAAGAATGCCAAAGACATCCTAAACTATGTTGTTGTTCCTTTACTGGGCTTTATTGCAGTCTTTGCTTTATGGCTTGAAATTGAAGAACAATCATTGAAATATGGTTTATGGTGGGCAATGATTGGTATCTTATACTTGGGTTATAAGACTAAAGGTTTCCGTCAACCTGCTCCACAACATGATGAGTTTAGCGATAAGTAATGATCAGTTAAACTATAATAAGAAAGGCGCTTAATGCGCCTTTTTTTGATTTTGATTATTTCACCCTGCAATCAAAGCCTAGTTTGGTTGGAATAATATTGTTTTTAATGCCAATCGCTTTGATAAATGCAGCACGATTTTGAACACTTTTCTGGTCACTTGGTGTGAGTCGATTAAGATTATTTTGAGCTGAAATATATGTTTCATCAATCACACCTTGGAAAATATTGCACACCTCAAGCTGCTTTGATGTTTTTAAAACGAGTTTTCCACGCTTACGTTCAAAATCACTTCTGACTAAATTTGATCCCCAAAGATCAATACGACTATTCATCTTATTTCTCATATTGGTCAATTCTGCTTGTATTTCAGCTTTGGTCAATAAAGTAGGTTGAACTTCTTCAACAATGACTTCTGAAGCAGATTGTTCAGCATGAACCACTTGAGACAATACGACTGCAATAAGCGATGTCACAAAAAAGTTTTTATTTTGGATTAAATGAGTGATTTGCAATGAATGACACTCCTTATATTTTTAATGTTTAATTTAAAATTTAAGCGAATTGGTTCATCCTAACCTTGCACGTTTATCTAAGCAATAAAAAAACCACTCAAAAGTGGTTTTTAAAGTTTAACTAACTTTAGATCAATGGTTTGAAATCTTGTTGACGCCATGCTTCATAAAGAATAACAGCTGTTGCATTAGATAAATTTAAACTACGTGAATTTTCTGCCATAGGCAAACGAATCCAATGCTTTTGTGGAAACAACATGCGAATATATTCAGGTAAGCCACGCGTCTCTGGACCCATTAACAATGCAACGGAACGATTTAAATCCGAAGTATGCGGTGTTTCAGTCCCTTTGGTCGTAAGCGGGTAAATGGCATCAATATCCACGCCCTTAGACTTTAAATCAACCAAACAATCTTCAAAGTTCTCCCAAATTTGCATGCGTGCATATTCATGATAATCCAAGCCTGCGCGCTTTAATTTCTTATCATCCAATTCAAAACCTAAAGGTTTAACCAGATGTAACTGTGCTCCAGTATTCGCACATAAACGAATGATATTCCCTGTATTTGCAGGAATTTCGGGCTCGTATAAAACAACATGGATCACAGGATTTCTCTACTCTTTAAAAGTGACAGGATAATACTCAACCTTGCCACTGCAATTGTTCACGCAAGCTTACTACATCACCAATGATGGTTAATGTCGGAGCTTGAATTTCGTATTGTGTCACTTTAGATGCAATATCTGCCAAAGTTCCTACAACCACTTTTTGATCTGGCGTTGTTCCTTTCGAAATCAAAGCCACTGGCATATCTGGACGTTGACCATGCGCAATCAATTTTTCACAGATTTTTTCTAAACCCACCAAGCCCATGTATAAAACTAAGGTTTGATTTTGATAGACCAATTCACTCCAAGGTAGCTCAGGAGAACCCTCTTTCAAATGACCTGTCAGGAAACGAACACTTTGAGCATAATCACGGTGTGTTAAGGGTATACCTGCATAAGCCGAACAACCAGAAGCAGCGGTAATACCCGGAACGACCTGAAATGTAACACCCGCCTCATAAAGCTCTTGAATCTCTTCCCCACCACGACCAAAGATAAATGGATCACCACCTTTCAGACGACAAACTCGCTTACCTTCTTTCGCATACTTGACCAATAAAGCATTAATACCTTCTTGAGGTACAGCATGATTTGATCGCGCCTTACCCACATAGACTTTTTCCGCATCACGGCGACACAAATCCATAATTGGCTGCGACACCAAACGATCGTAAATCACGACATCTGCTTGTTGCATCAGACGCAAAGCTTTTAAGGTTAATAACTCAGGATCACCAGGTCCGGCACCTACAAGATAAACTTCGCCTTGAGGCTTTTTCCACTCAAGCAAAGCTTGTTCAATCAATCGATCTGCTTCACTAATATTGTCATTAAACACTTGTTCTTTCAGGGGACTGGCATATAAGTCCTCCCAAAAAATACGGCGCTCATCTGGGTTAATAATTTTCGCTTTAACCGCGCTGCGCCATTTCCCTGAAAATTCAGCCAACTTCCCCATGCCATGCGGAATAGCTGCTTCAAGTTGCGTACGAATTTGACGTGAAAGAACAGGAGATTGTCCATTTGTCGCAATAGATACCACTAAAGGTGAGCGATCAATCAGAGCAGGAACCATAAAGCGACAATGAGGTGGGTCATCGACACTATTCACTAAAACGTTTTCAGATTCACACACTTCAAATACAGCTTTATTTACAACAGCATCATCTGTGGCAGCGATCACTAAGCGAAAAGCACGGATATTCATTTCACTATCAAAATTGCTCTGTACATACTCCCCTTGAGATTGCTCAACAATATCAAACAACTCAGGCAAAATATTCGGTGAAATAACGGTAATCACCGCCCCTGCTTTTTCAAGCAACACTGCTTTGCGATAAGCAATATGTCCACCACCAACAATCAGACAAGGTTGCTTTTGCAACTTTAAAGAGATTGGAAAAATATCCACACATGACCTCAGTATTTTTGATGCTGACTGTTTAAAGCAATTTCTATGCACGTTTCAGGCATAATTAAAATTTATTGGCTAAGCTTAAACGAATTTAAGCTTAGCCAGTTTTCTTCAAATTGTTAACTTTGATAATTAGTCGATGAACTCTGCGCCGCCCATATAAGGACGAAGAACTGCAGGAATTTCAATTGAACCATCTTCACGCTGGTAATTTTCCATCACCGCAAGCAAAGTACGACCCACAGCCAGACCAGAGCCGTTTAAAGTATGCAAGAATTCAGTTTTCTTTTGATCAGTACGGTAACGAGCCTTCATTCGACGTGCTTGGAAGTCACCCATGCATGAACATGACGAAATCTCACGATAAGTATTTTGGCTTGGAACCCAAACTTCTAAGTCATACGTTTTAATCGCACCAAAGCCCATGTCACCGCCACATAAAATCACTTTACGGTAAGGCAAACCGAGTGCTTGCAAAATGCCTTCTGCATGACCCGTCAACTCCTCCAAAGCATCCATAGACGTTTCTGGTTTAACAATCTGAACCATTTCAACTTTATCAAATTGATGCTGACGAATTAAACCACGTGTATCACGACCATATGAACCCGCTTCACTACGGAAACATGGCGTATGTGCGGCATATTTCAACGGTAAACGTTCAGGATCAACAATTTCATCACGTACAAAATTGGTAACAGGAACTTCAGCAGTCGGAATCAGGTAATATTCTTTCTCACCTTGAAGTTTAAACAAATCTTCTTCAAATTTTGGTAATTGACCTGTACCACGTAATGAATCAGCATTGACCAAATAAGGCACATAAGCTTCTGTATACCCATTCTTAAGGGTATGCGTATCTAACATGAACTGCGTCAATGCACGTTGTAAACGCGCCAATGGACCTTTGAGTACGCTAAAACGCGAGCCTGTTAATTTGGTTGCAGTTTCAAACTCTAAACCACCCATCCATTCACCCAGATCAGTATGATCTTTCACTTCAAAAGTGAATTGGCGTGGTGTACCCCATTTTAAGATTTCAACGTTATCATTTTCATCTTTACCTTCAGGTACAGATTCGTGCGGTAAGTTAGGAATACTTAGAGATTTATTTTCAATCTCAGCCTGCAAGTCAGCTAATGCTTGTTCAGCGGCTTTGATTTCGTCACCAATCGCACCCATACGTGCCATAATTTCTGACGCATCCCCACCAGATTTTTTAATCTGACCGACTTGTTTTGCACCGGCATTACGTTCTGCTTGCAAAGCTTCAGTTTTCGACTGAATTTCTTTACGTTGAGCTTCTAATGATGCCCACTCTTCAACATTTAATTGTACGCCACGTTTTGCTAAAGCTGCATTTACAGCCTCTATATTATTTCTGAGTAATTTCGGGTCAATCATGGTCAATCTTTTGTAAAGAAAAAAACTGGCTATAGTGTAAGCGCTTCGGCCTTAAAAATATAGTAAATGAGCTTTCAGCTGCACCTTATTACATCAAATGTGTCATAAAAAATTGAAAATATTCAGCCTAAAAAAATCAGTTAAAATATTACTGGGTTTTATAATTCGGCAAATTCGGTAAATATTCTGCTTTAATCAATTTTTGCGAAGACTGATAAGGTAAAGTCAACTCAGACATTCCTTCAGCATACGATGCCAACTCATAAAGTGGATAAACAAATACAATCCCATTGGCACCGTAATAAAAATTATCACTTACTTTTAAACGATCTTTATCAATGGTATGTTCCATCAACCAATTGGTATTGGTGTCATAAAGCATATCTCGCAATTGAATTTCCTTACCAGCAATCATCAAATCGTCTAGAGCTATTCGTTTCTTCTGCTTTAGGTCAAAATTAACAAATTCTTTATGATACATCCCATGTGCAGCTCCTGCACTATAGCTATACGTCAACATTTCAAAGGTTGCTAAATGCTGATTTTGTCCTACAAAACGAACAATCACGCTACTTTCACTGACTTGTTTTTCATCTATCGCTTCTACTGATGATGTTTTGTCAGTTTGAAATGCAACTGGATCTGTTCTTTGAATCCGACGATTAAAATATTCATTAATCCAAGATTGATTGGTTTCAACCGTTTGAAATTCGTAACGAGTACAGCCACTCTCATCACAACTACGAGCTTGAGGCGTTTTGAGTTGTACGGTTTTAGAAGTGATCAATTCTACTGTACTTGCTGACTTTGAATCACCTGAGAGATTTTGTTCTTGATCTGTTTTAGGCTGACAAGCAGTGATAAAAACCAAGATTGAAATACTCAGCAGGCTGATGATTTTTTTCTTATTCAGCATCAAATCGTTGTTGATTTTAAGGTTGCTGGAAATTGATACCAGATAACTGTTTAAAATTTTATTTTTATTCACTTGATTGGATTTCTGATTTGGGTTTCTTATTCTCATCCTTGTCTTCCTACACGCCTATGCATTAAATCGCTTGATTCATTAACTACTATACAAAGTCCGTGAATGATTGAGCTAAGTTCTTTTGTAATCCCTTTTATTATCAGCATCTCATTGACTTAACTTTACTTGAATCAAATCAACCATAAATACTGCAAGAAGTCTCTGATCCAATTCATATCCGCTGCGCAAATAGTATGGATTTTTTAAACTATGATGTTGAGATAAAAATAAATACTAGATCAGTAAGACCATTATCAAAATCGTCAATCTAAATCTAAGCTCCAAAATCTGTTGACATAATGCTAAAACATTTCATGTATATGACACCTAATACTAAGCTTTAAAACAAAAAAAGCAGTCTAATGACTGCTTTTTTCAATTGTTAGCATCTCGGTTAGATCACATTACTGATCAATAATATCTGTGCCCTTTGGTGGCGTGAAATTAAAAGTTGAATCTGCAATGGTTGGATTAACTTTTACATTATTAAACTTCACATGAGTCGTCTGACCCAACGAGTCTTCCAAAATCATTAAGCTTGGCGCTTTATTTGCACCAAAACTAATCGTTAAACTCTGGAATGCACCATCACCTTTTTTCGGAAATAGGGTGTAATAGGTTTTTGCTTTATTCGGCTGTGTGACACGATAAGACTGCATAATTTGACTCGTGTTGCCTGAAAGTAATAATGCAGGTGTATTGGCAACTTGTTCATCTAAGTTTTGACGAATCGCTTGTTGTAAATCTGGATCATAGATCCAAATCATTTTACCTGTAGTCACAATAGTTTGTTTCGCAGGCGTGGTTGTTTCCCAGTAGAATTTACCTGGACGTGCAACTTTCATTACCCCTTTAAAAGTCTGGTTCATATGCTGCGCACTTAAACCTTTTTTCTGTGGAGCTTTGCTACTTGTGGTTGCTTTTGTGGTTTGCTCAAAATTTGCAGTCAAGCTTTTAACGCCATTTAACTGTTTCACCAAGTTAGCAGTCGCTTGTTGCTCCGTTGCAGCAGTCGCTGCTAAAACATTTGTGCTGACTACAGGTGCAAGCATGATCGCACTGATTGCTGCTGCACTCATGGATTTACGAAGCATATTCATGATTTCACCTTTTTATAAATTTGCGTCATCGCATTTGGTTTGTTCAGCCATCTTAAACCATTTTTTTAAAGTAATAATTGAGAAAATAAGAAGATTTGTAGGCTTATTTACGTGTTTTGTAGAAAAAAATTCATCATGATGAAGATAAATGACCTTTTATTATTAATACTTTAACAACTTGGAATTCTTAGCAGTATTCGGTATTCATATTGATTTAAAATCTAAGAATATAAAAAAAGCCCACATGACTGTGGGCTTTTCTATTATGACTATTAAAACTTATACAGTTTCAACAGATACATAACGACGGCCAAATTGACCTTTAACTTCAAATTTGATCACGCCATCAGCGGTAGCAAATAAAGTGTGGTCACGACCCATACCAACGTTTGGACCAGCGTGGAATTCAGTACCACGTTGACGAACGATGATGTTACCAGCAGTCACAGCTTGACCACCGTACATTTTAACGCCTAACATTTTTGGGTTCGAGTCACGACCGTTACGTGTCGAACCACCAGCTTTTTTAGTAGCCATGTGTCAAAATCCTCGTAATTAGCCTGAAATAGTCGTAATTTTCAACTCGGTAAACCATTGACGGTGACCTTGTTGTTTACGGTAGTGCTTACGACGACGCATTTTAACAATACGGATTTTGTCGTGACGACCGTGGCTAACTACTTCAGCAGTTACTGTAGCGCCAGCAACAACTGGAGCACCAATTTGAATGCTTTCGCCGTTTACTAGCATCAATACGTCATCAAACGTAATTGTTGAACCAGTTTCAGCTTTTAACAATTCTACTTTAAGGGTTTCACCCTCAACAACACGGTGTTGTTTACCACCGGTTTGGATAACTGCGTACATAATGTACTCCAACAGACCCGTGTCGTCGTGCCGATAAAGGAAGATACCGATCTTAAGACGAGCGCCACTGGGGTTAATTCAAGGAGATGGATTTTAAGTGATATTCAAATAAACAACAAGGTCTTTTACCTAATTCTTCACATAGATCACTTTTGAAACAGCATCCAGTTTAAAAATAAATTAAATCGAACGTTTTTTCTTTAGCGTTTTGTGAACATCGCATGGTTTTTGCATGAAGTTCGGCTAGTATGTGTCCAAAATTAGCTTTCGTACAATAAGAGCAAAAAAGGCATCGTTCCAAACAAAAAAACTTAGTTTGGACATATAAACAACAAATCATTATGATTCTGCGTGTTAACACATTTCACAAGCGACAAAACTTGCTGTTAATTGTTACACTACTGAATGATTAGAACGCATTTTGACAAGGATTCCATTCACCATGGCCATCGACTTTCAGCAAGATATCCTTTCCCCTGTAGCATCAGAATTTGCCGCAATGGACAAGCTGATTAATGAAGGAATTAGCTCTAAAGTCGCTTTAGTAATGTCCGTAAGTAAACATGTCGTAGAAGCTGGCGGTAAACGCATGCGCCCCATTATGTGTCTGCTTGCTGCGCGTGCTTGTGGTGAAACTAAACTTGATCAAGCTCAATGTCTAGCTGCAATCATCGAAATGTTACACACAGCGACCCTTGTTCATGATGATGTCGTGGATGAATCTGGATTACGCCGTGGCCGCCCAACGGCAAATGCAACATGGAATAATCAAACAGCGGTATTGGTCGGTGACTTTTTGATTTCACGTTCATTTGATCTTTTGGTCGATCTGAACAATATTACGTTACTGAAAGACTTTTCAACAGGGACATGTGAAATTGCAGAAGGTGAAGTTTTGCAACTGCAATCTCAACACCAAGCAGATACTGACGAAGCAACTTATCTCAGTATTATTCATGGCAAAACATCACGCTTGTTTGAACTTGCAACTGAAGGTGCTGCGATTTTGGCAGGTAAAGAAGAATTTCGCATTCCTTTGCGTCAGTATGCTGGTCACTTCGGTAATGCCTTCCAAATTATTGATGACATTCTAGATTACACGTCAGATGCAGATACTTTAGGTAAAAATATTGGTGATGACCTTATGGAAGGTAAACCCACACTTCCACTGATTGCAGCCCTACAAAAAACCACAGGTGAAGATCACCAACTCATTCGGAAAAGCATCACTTCTGGTGGTATCGAACATTTAGAACGTGTGATTGAAATTGTTCATCAATCTGGTGCATTAGATTACTGTCGTCAACGTGCGATTGAAGAAACCAATGCTGCCCTTGATGCTTTAAAACGATTACCTGAAACAACTTATCGACAAGCGCTTCACAATTTGGCGTTGCTTGCCTTACATCGAATTCAATAATTAGACTCTCTTTTGCTTATGCATATAAATTTTAATGATATATTTTTAAAAATGCAGGAGCAGCTTGAACTCAGTCCAGCTGCTCTTGATGAAAGTCTCATCATTGAATTGGTCGAACGTATTAGGCCAACTGATAGCTATAACATTGAAGAAAGTAAAAAAAAATTCCAAGCGCTAATTCAGGCTTTATTAATCACCCCCACTGCAGCCAATACATTCCAAGCCTACTTAGTCACATTGATCAACCGATATAAACAAACAGGTTTATATGCTGATAGTGGTATTTTGTCTTTAGATGGTTTTTGGAACCAATTGGGGCAGCGCGTAGGGGCGCATTTTCTACCCTTATTGACGGATGAAACGGATCTTAAGGATTTAGTTCATCGAGTTTTCCACCAAAGAAGTGATAAATATTGGTTAGAAAATATTGCGACTGATCAATGGCTGCAGTTTTTTCAAATATTGAATCAAAACAAAAGTCATGTTGATGCCAAAATTGGTATTCGCCGCCATATTATCAAAGCCATTACAGTTTTATCTTATCGAATTAGTGGTATTGGCCTTTATCCAGAATTCATTAATGCACAACCTGAACTGACGGAATACGAATCCCCCTTTCTTGTTCAAAACCGGGAAATTATCGAATTTATTGAAGCCTATAAAAAAATCCACCGCGATACTGTCGATCTAACAGATATGGTGTTACCAGATGCTGATCAAGCTTTGGTGATGATTGATCAATGTCGTGAAGTTGTTCTAAAAATTCGTCGTGCCACCAAGCGTATTGGCGTGAGCTTAAGTTTGACTTATTTATTGTCACTACTTGAACAATGTCTAGATCGAATCGAATTATTATTGGTCATTCTGACTGAGCAAAATAAAAATCAGTATTTAGCCCTTGCTGACCTGACTCAAGATCTAGTTGCTGCCCACTATGTTGAAAATAGTGTGCGAGAACTCCTTAAAACCAATAGTGAGCTAATCGCACTACAAGTGACTGAAAATGCCAGTAAAACTGGTGAACATTATGTAAGTACCGATAAAAATGGCTTTTTGGGTATGTACAAATCAGCAGCGGGTGCAGGTGTGATTATTGCGACTATGGCTACGCTCAAGATTTTATCTGCCCGTTTAAGCATGGCACCGTTAATGCAAGCCTTTGTATATAGCATGAACTACTCTTTAGGTTTCATGCTAATTCATGTTTTGCACTTTACTGTTGCAACCAAACAACCTGCAATGACTGCAGCAGCACTTGCCTCAACTGTTCAACATCGTAAAGGTTCAAAGACGACACAGATCGCTGAGCTCGCTGCGCTGATTATCAATATCATTCGGACTCAGTTTGTTGCAATCCTTGGCAATATTTCAATTGCTATTCCCACGGCTGCACTCATTACGTTGATGTGGCAGTTTGCACTAAATGAACCTTTGTTAACGCACGGTAAAGCATCTCATCTGTTACATAGTCTCAATCCCTTTACATCTCTGGCAATTCCACATGCTGCAATCGCTGGAGTCTGTTTATTTTTCTCAGGTTTAATCGCAGGCTACTTTGACAATATGGCTGTTTACCGAAAGGTTGGTCCGCGTCTAAAAGCACACTTAAAGCTAAAAAATCTAATGGGGACAGAGCGATTAGAGAAATTTGCTAACTATATTGAACGCAATTTAGGTGCTTTGGCGGGTAATTTCTTATTCGGTATCATGTTGGGTAGTATGGGAACAATTGGTTTCATCTTAGGATTACCCCTTGATATTCGTCATATTGCATTTGCATCTGCAAACTTTATACAAGGCTTGCTGAGTATTAATGGCTCTCCTGAGATTGGTTTAATTATCGTTTCATTCTTAGGGGTTTTGCTAATTGGATTAACCAACTTATTTGTCAGTTTCAGTTTAACGATTATCGTTGCACTTCGTGCACGTCGGGTTCGTTTTGAACAATGGAAACCATTGGCCAAATTAGTATTTACTCATTTTGTGACGCGACCTTTAGATTTCTTTTGGCCGCCAAAACAACCTTTAGAAGTGAATGACACTAATTCAGTAAATCAAAAAACTAATCATTAAAATATATGTTGTTTTTTGTGCAAAAGATGATATGAACTAGAAAAGAATTTAGTATTAAATTGGATTTTGTCTAACTTGAAAAAAAGTGTACTGGCGAGTACACTTTGGAGCATTAATTCATCAGAAATAATGCATGTATAATAGCGAAGGTCATTTATAAATGCCTTACATATTGATTTTAATAGGCTGTTTCGGATTAGCCATCAGTATTTTTGGATTATACAATCCTCAGATTCAGCATTTTGATATTGCCACTTTGACATGGATGGATGAGCATCGAACTCATTTTTTAAATGGGATTAATGTCTTTTTATCTCATATCGGTGGCTTACCCAGCATGCTGATCGTCTGTACTATATGGTGCTTTATACTATTTCAATCAAAAAAAATTGCTCAAATTTTGTTTATCAGTTTAAGTTTAATCGGTAGTTCAGCTTTAGGTTGGTGTCTAAAGTGGTTTTTTAATCGACCTCGACCAGATGCAATTTATGCTTTAACTGAAACGTATGGTGCATCGTTCCCGAGTGCACACAGTATTTATGCAACAGTTTTATCCTGCTTAATCATTTTTATTTTTTATAAACATGCTTATGCAAGAATCATCATATTCCTCGCCTGTATATGGTTTGTAGGAATGGGCATGTCCAGAATCTATCTGGGTGCTCATTACCCTACCGATGTCCTTGCAGGTTGGAGTATTGCTTTGATTTGGGTGTCGTGCCTTTGGCTGTATTTTTCGCCATTACAAATCAGCAAAAATAAATTATTTTTAGAGAAAAATCTAAACGAGGTGGAATAATGATGTCGGCAAAGCTTTGGGCACCTGCCCTCACTGCTTGTGCTTTAGCAACAAGTATTGCACTTGTGGGTTGTAGTAAAGACCCTAAAGGTGCAGAGCAAGCAGCTGCTGCTCAACAAATGCCTCCGACTGAAGTTGGTGTCATCGTTGCTCAACCACAAAGTGTTGAACAAACTGTCGAACTCTCAGGTCGTACATCTGCATATCAAATTTCAGATGTCCGCCCTCAAACCAGTGGTGTTGTCTTAAAGCGTTTATTCGCTGAAGGTAGCTATGTTCGTGAAGGACAGCCATTGTATGAAATCGACTCAAGTACGAATCGTGCAAACTTAGATAGTGCAAAAGCATCTTTGGTTCGCCAGCAAGCAAACTTAAATGCGTTGCAAATCAAAGCAAATCGCTATAGTCAACTTGTTGGAATCAACGCTGTATCTAAACAAGAATATGACGACATCAAAGCACAGGTACAACTTGCTCAAGCAGATATTGCTACTTCACAAGCTGCTGTAAAAAATGCGCAGATTTCTTTAGGTTACTCTACCGTTCGCTCACCTATTTCTGGTCAGTCTGGACGTTCAAGTGTAACTGCTGGTGCTTTAGTGACCGCTAGCCAAGAAAATCCATTGGTGACGATTCAACAACTTGATCCGATCTATGTTGATATCAATCAATCTAGTGCGGAGCTATTACGTTTACGTCAACAATTGAGCCAAGGCACGATTGATCGTAGCAATAACACTAAAGTTCGCTTAAAACTTGAAGATGGTAGTTTCTACAATGTTGAAGGTAACCTTGCATTTTCAGATGCCAGCGTGAACCCTGACACAGGTACAGTGACTCTCCGTGCAGTATTCTCAAACCCTAATCATTTGTTGCTTCCAGGTATGTTTACCAATGCACAAATTGTTCAGGGTGTAATTCCAAATGCAATCCTTGTTCCTCAAGTTGCGATTACTCGTACACCGACAGGTCAAGCGACAGCGATGATCGTGAATGCAAAAGGCATCGTTGAAGTTCGTCCAATTGAAACTGCAGGTATCCACGGTAAAGATTGGATCGTGACCAAAGGTTTACAAGCAGGTGAAAAAGTCATCGTTGATGGTGTTGCGAAAGTAAAACCTGAGCAACAAGTTGTGGCTAAGCCTTTCCAAGCGCCCGTTGCAAAACCTCAAGGTGCTCAACCTGCACAGCAGCCTGCTTCACAACCAGCAGCAGATCAGCCTGTAGAAAAAACGGAAGACAAACCTGAACAAAAAGCTACTTCAAATGCGTAAGGGGTAGACTCATGGCTCACTTTTTTATTCATCGCCCCATTTTTGCATGGGTGATTGCATTGGTCATTATGTTGGCGGGTATTCTCACCATCACTAAAATGCCAATTGCTCAGTATCCAACGATTGCTCCGCC
Source organism: Acinetobacter sp. CY81 (assembly GCF_059515925.1). NCBI lineage: Bacteria > Pseudomonadati > Pseudomonadota > Gammaproteobacteria > Moraxellales > Moraxellaceae > Acinetobacter > Acinetobacter sp. CY81. The sequence continues at coordinate 81,450 of NZ_JCAKNC010000006.1, read as the reverse complement.
AACCGTGTCAATCTCTGCGACTTACCCTGGTGCTTCTGCTGCAACTGTTGAAAATACAGTGACTCAGATCATCGAGCAGCAAATGAATGGTTTGGATGGTCTCCGTTACATCTCGTCAAACAGTGCGGGTAACGGTCAAGCCTCAATTACATTAAACTTTGACCAAGGTGTAGATCCAGATATCGCACAGGTTCAAGTTCAAAACAAATTACAGTCCGCAACTGCACTTTTACCTGAAGACGTTCAACGTCAAGGCGTAAAAGTAACAAAATCAGGCGCGAGCTTTTTACAAGTATTGGCATTCTACTCTGAATCTGATGCTTTAAATGCAAATGACATTAAAGACTATGTGAACTCAAATATTTCAGAACCACTGAGTCGTGTTGCTGGTGTAGGTGAAGTACAGGTCTTTGGTGGCTCTTATGCAATGCGTATTTGGATGGATCCATCCAAAATGGCAAACTTGAAAGTAACGCCAAGTGATATTGCTGCTACATTACGTACACAAAATGCGCAAGTCGCAGTCGGTCAGCTTGGTGGTGCACCTTCGATTGAAGGGCAAGTATTGAATGCGACCGTTACGGCGCAAAGCTTACTTGAAACGCCTGAACAGTTTGCCAACATCTTCTTAAAAAACACAGCGAATGGTGCCCAAGTTCGTTTAGGTGATGTTGCACGTGTTGAATTAGGTGCAGACAACTATGCCTTTGATTCAAAATTCAATGGCAAACCTGCTGGCGGTGTTGCGATTAAACTTGCAACAGGTGCGAATGCGCTAGACACAGCCAATGCTGTAGAAGAACGCTTAGTTGAATTACGTAAAAACTATCCAGAAGGTATGGTTGATAAACTCGCTTTTGATACCACACCATTTATTGAACTATCGATTAAGAGTGTTGTTAAGACCTTAATTGAAGCGATCATCTTGGTATTCTTGGTGATGTTCCTGTTCTTGCAGAACTGGCGAGCAACGATTATTCCAACGATGGCTGTACCTGTTGTTGTACTGGGTACATTTGCAGTAATTAACTTGTTCGGTTTCTCAATCAATACCCTCACGATGTTTGCCATGGTTCTTGCTATTGGTCTACTGGTCGATGATGCGATTGTTGTGGTGGAGAACGTTGAACGTGTGATGACTGAAGAACATCTTGACCCAGTGAAAGCGACTGAAAAGTCGATGACACAGATCTCAGGCGCATTGATTGGTATTACCTCTGTATTGACTGCGGTATTCGTACCAATGGCATTCATGGGTGGTACAACAGGTGTTATTTACCGTCAATTCTCAATCACGCTTGTTACTGCAATGGTTCTTTCGTTAATCGTTGCATTGACATTTACCCCTGCACTTTGTGCAACTTTGCTCAAACAGCATGATCCAAATAAAAAACCAAGTAATGGCATTTTTGCCCGTTTCTTCCGTTGGTTCAATGATGCCTTTGAGAGACTGTCTGTCAAATATCAAAACGGTGTAAACCGTATGACTCATGCTAAGCTTTTTTCAGGCTTAGTGTATGCAGTCGTGATTGCAATCATGGGTTATTTATTCACAACACTACCTTCTTCTTTCTTACCAGACGAAGACCAAGGTGTTGTAATGACATTGGTACAATTACCACCAAATGCAACGCTTGAACGTACTGACAAAACCATTGATGCAATGACCCACTATTTCCGTGAAAACGAAAAAGACTATGTGGAGTCAGTATTTAGTGTTGCAGGTTTCTCGTTCACAGGTGTAGGACAAAACGCTGGCCTAGCTTTCATTAAGTTGAAAGATTGGAAAGATCGTACGAGCAAAGAAGCGCAAGTCGGTTCAATCATTCAGCGTGGTATGGCGCTCAACATGATTGTAAAAGATGCAGCTTACATCATGCCTTTACAGCTTCCTGCAATGCCTGAATTGGGTGTAAGTGCTGGGTTTAACTTACAGTTGAAAGCTGCTGCGGGTCAAAGTCACGAACAGCTATTGGCTGCACGTAATGCGATCTTAGGTATGGCATCTCAAGACAAACGTCTGATGGGTGTCCGTCCAAATGGTCAAGAAGATACACCGCAGTACCGTGTCCTTGTCGATCATGCACAAGCTGGTGCGATGGGTGTCAGCATTGCTGAAATCAATAGTACGATGGGTATGGCTTGGGGTGGTTCTTATATCAATGACTTCGTTGATCGTGGTCGTGTGAAGAAAGTCTATGTCCAAGGTCAATCCGATGCACGTATGATGCCTGAAGACTTAACCAAGTGGTACGTTCGTAATAATCAAGGCACGATGGTTCCGTTCTCGGCATTTGCTACAGGTGAATGGACTTATGGTTCTCCACGTCTAGAGCGTTATAACGGTGTGTCTTCAATGAACATTACGGGTACTCCTGCTCCCGGTGTGAGCTCTGGTGATGCCATGATTGCTGTAGAAGAAATCGTTGCGAAGCTTCCATCTATGGGCTTACAAGGTTTCGACTATGAGTGGACAGGTTTATCTTTAGAAGAACGTGAATCTGGTGCGCAAGCTCCATTCCTATATGCGCTTTCTCTACTGATTGTATTCCTATGTCTAGCTGCACTATATGAAAGCTGGTCAATTCCATTCTCAGTACTGTTGGTTGTACCTTTGGGTATTGTCGGTGCGCTTGGATTAACATTCCTTGGTATGGTGTTCTTCAAAGACCCTAACCTATCGAATAACATTTACTTCCAAGTCGCCATCATTGCCGTGATTGGTCTCTCCGCGAAAAATGCGATCTTGATCGTAGAATTTGCAAAAGAACTTCAAGACAAAGGTGAAGAACTGTTTGAAGCGACATTACATGCATCTAAAATGCGTTTACGTCCAATCATCATGACGACATTGGCATTCGGTTTCGGTGTACTTCCGCTTGCCTTAGCTTCTGGCGCAGGTGCAGGAAGTCAGCACTCTGTCGGATATGGTGTACTTGGTGGTGTAATCAGTTCTACACTCTTGGGTATCTTCTTTATTCCAGTGTTCTACGTTTGGATTCGAAGTATTTTCAAAGCTAAACCAAAACAAAATCAACAGGAGCATATTTCGTAATGCAAACTTTATGGTCTATTACAGGTCGTAGCATTGCGGTATCTGCACTTGCGCTTGCTTTGACTGCATGTCAAAGCATGCGTGGTCCAGAACCAGTCGCTCAAGCCAATATTCCGGGTGCTTACCTAGGCAATGCTTCAGGTACTTCGATTGCAGAACAAGGTTATAAAAACTTTTTTGCAGATCAACGTTTGGTCCAAGTACTCGATTTAGCCTTAGCCAACAACCGTGACTTACGTACAGCTGCTTTGAACATTCAACGTGCTCAACAGCAATACCAAATTACATCAAATAATCAGTTACCAACCATTGGTGCAAGTGGTGATGTATTACGTCAAGATCAAGGAGCTGGTGCTCAGACTCGCTACAATGTGGGTCTAGGTGTAACCGCTTATGAACTTGATTTTTGGGGTCGCGTACGTAGTCTAAAAGACAATGCGCTTGATAACTATCTTGCGACTGCCAGTGCGCGTGATGCGACTCAAATCGCATTGGTTGGTCAAGTGGCTCAAGCTTGGTTAAGCTATTCATTTGCGAATGCGAATTTAAAACTTGCAGACCAAACTTTAAAAGCTCAACTTGATTCTTATAACCTCAACAAAAAACGTTTCGATGTGGGTATCGACAGTGAAGTTCCTGTTCGTCAGGCTCAAATCTCTGTAGAAACTGCGCGTAATGACGTTGCAAATTATAAGACTCAAATTGCTCAAGCACAGAACTTACTCAACCTTTTGGTCGGTCAAACTGTGCCAAATGAGTTATTACCGAAGCAACGTTTAACACGCGTGACCAATGCTTCTGCATTAACATCAGGTCTACCGAGTGATCTACTCAACAACCGTCCAGATGTTAAGTCGGCTGAATACCAACTCAGTGCTGCGGGTGCGAATATTGGTGCTGCTAAAGCACGTTTATTCCCAACCATTAGCCTAACGGGTTCTGCAGGTTATGCATCGACTGATTTAAGTGACTTGTTTAAATCTGGTGCATTTGTATGGGCCGTAGGTCCAAGTCTTGATATTCCAATTTTTGATTGGGGTACACGTCGCGCGAATGTGAAAATTTCAGAAACAGATCAGCAAATTGCTTTATCTGATTATGAAAAATCAATTCAATCTGCTTTCCGTGAAGTGAATGATGCATTAGCGGTTCGCCAAAACATTGGTGATCGTCTAACAGCTCAACGCCGTTTAGTCGATGCAACCAATACCACGTATAAGCTTTCAAATGCACGCTTCCGCGCTGGTATTGATAGCTTCTTAACCGTATTGGATGCGCAACGTGGTTCTTATGCTGCTGAACAAGGTCTATTGTTACTTGAACAAGCCAACTTAAATAATCAAGTTGAGTTGTACAAAACTTTAGGTGGCGGTGTTAAAGCGACTTCGGATCAAACCATTCAATATCAACCTTCAAGCTCAGATTTAAAATACAATAAAAAATAAGTATTTTAGTTCTGAACTAAAAAGCTCACTTCGGTGAGCTTTTTTGATTGCATTTAAAGGTTCAATTTCCTATCTTAAATCAACTTTTAAAAATGAATCAGTTCAATGATCTTAAGTAATCTAGAAAGCGTTCCTGGTCACAGCATTAGCAAACAACTCGATGTGGTCTATGGCAGTACTGTACGTAGTAAACACGTCGGTCGTGATTTTATGGCAGGTTTAAAAAATATTGTTGGCGGTGAACTCAAAGGCTATACCGAATTGTTGGAAGAATCTCGCCAAGAAGCCATGGATCGTATGATCCAAAAAGCCCAAGCAATGGGCGCAAATGCAGTTGTAGGTATTCGTTTCTCTACCTCCAATATTGCACAAGGTGCCTCTGAACTTTTTGTTTATGGAACGGCTGTTCAGGTTGTTGCAAGCCCGTCCACTGCTTTACCTGATCCATTTCCAAATCAAGGATAAGTTATGGATGGATTATTGTTTAAAATCGGGATTACACTGATTCTTTTTTGCATTGGATGGGCTTTCGGTCGGCACATTGAACGCAAACATTTAAATGAACTTGAAGAAAGAGAACGTGAACTTGCTTATATTCAAGTCGATACTAATCGTTTTGCAATTTCGGAATCTACAGGTCAACTGGTGAGTAGTAATGTGGTGCTCTCTCACGACTATTTCAAATACATTATCTCGATGATCCAAAGCCTGCTCGGCGGACGTTTAACCACTTATGAAACTGTGGTTGATCGCGCACGTCGTGAAGCCATGATTCGCTTAAAACTTGAAGCACAAAAAATGGGTGCGAATCACATTATGGGATTACGTTTAAGCACCACTGAAATGGGCATGGAAGGCGGTATGGTTGAAGTGTTTGCTGTTGGGACAGCAATTCAAAAGAGAGACAACTAATCTCTCTTCTGCCCTGCAATTAGCATTTATCGTTTAACTTGCTTTACACAATGTATTTTCAAACTCTTCATAACTCATATTTTCATTGCGACAAACTTTAAAGCAAACTTCATTAAATTTCTTTTCATCAATATTTGGATCATGATAACTAAATGCAACATCTCCAGCATAAGCACGTGCCAGATCTTGCACTACAACGTCAGCTTTACATCCATATAAAGTTGGACATGCCTTTAATGTTCCTTCGTAATACTCTTTACACTGAGTCGGTTCGACATCCACTGTATTGGACTTTTGCATCGACACATTTAAACCATTTTCATTCATTAGAAGAAAATATTGAAGTTTTCTAAATGGTTTTAAGTCAATCTCAAGTCCTGAGTGATTGATACGAGCCAATTGATCATTGTAAGAATTATGATCATCTGAGATTAACTCTGCATTTCCAGCTTTGTCGACTTTGATAAAGGTATAGTTTACAGGCATATATGCGCCACTGCCCTTATGTGCAATCACTTCGATCAAATAATCCTTCGCAATAAATGCTCCCGTAAATACAGTCGATTCAACACTGGTCAGCAACTTACCTTTCACTAAAACACAATATCCAAAACATTGATCTTTGAATCTAGCTTGATCGCCTTTAAAATCATCAACAGGATTAAATTCAGCTCGCCATTTAAAATCACCGATTTTATTCGGGCTATAAGGTAATTTATCAACATCTGAATCTTGAGGATTTTGACTGTAATACTCAGACTTCAGCAATCCTTTTTCATCAAACAGTGCTTCGATCGGTAACCATCCCTCATTTTGTCCTCGCACAACGACTTCAGTACTCGCCGCTTCAACTTCTGGTTCAATTTCAACAGATTCAGCGACTGATTCTGATGCAGTTTCTAGTTCTTTTTTAGGCTGTTCGAGTGGTGAGATGTCATCATTTTTTTGAGTTTCCTGTTTAAAATAAAAATAAGCCACTGTACCGATTGCACCAATGAGTGCGAACAAAATGATGGCTATTCCCCATTTGTTAAAATTATTCTTTTTCATTTCTTATAATCTCGATACATATTAAAAAAGCCACTCTAATAAGTGACTTTTAAATAGTTAAATTTGATAAAACTTACTTCACTTTCGTTTTACGAATCATTTTATAAAGTGTTTTAGGCGATAAACGAGATACCCAAACCCCTAATTTTTCCTTCGCTTTACTCACGACAATAAACTCTTCATTGTTTAAAAGTGCGGTAACCGTCTGACGTGCAAAATCATCAGCATCCAAACCGTTTTCAATCACTTCATCTTGATGACCTTGTGGCTTACCTTCACCATTTAAAGCATTAAATGACACATTGGTTTTAACAAAACCTGGAAAGACCACCGACACCCCAACACCTTGATCAGCCACTTCTGCACGTAGACTATTTGCCCACATATGAATTGCGCCTTTAGCAGCTGAATAAGTCGCGCGATACTGAACACCCAACAGACCTGCAACACTGGAAATAAAAATCACACGTCCAGACTGTTGCTTTAACAGCGTAGGCAATACCGTCTTGGTCAAGAACACTTGCGAGAAATAATCCACTTCCATGATGGCACGTTCAGTTTGCATCGTTGTTTCAGCAATCAAAGCACGCTGGCTCAACCCTGCATTGTTAATCAACCAATCAATACGACCTTTGGCTTTCAAAACTTCTTCATAAGCATGGCGCACTTGATTTTCATCAGTAATGTCCACGGTAATTGAAATATGCTGTTCAGGGTTGGCTAAACTCAAACGTACTTTTTCCAACTCTTCAACACGACGTGCACTCAAAATTAACACAGCACCTTTTGAAGCACATTCAGTCGCCAAAGCTTTACCTAAACCAGAAGATGCGCCAGTGATCCAAACCACTTTATTTTGTAATTCTGAAGATGCCATGTCTATTTCCTTATATGTGATGCTAAACCGAAGATCTAGCTTCAAATCAATGATGTATTAGCTGGCTTTATTGTTATCACCCTTGTCTAAGAATGCAACAAAATGGTCAAAATATTTACCAATGGTTTGTGCATCATAAATCGTACTGAGTTTATCAAAACGTTTATAGCCAATACCTGTGGTCAAGCTAATCACACCATCTAAGGTTTTGTTGACCACCATATTAAATTTTAATAATTTTTTAGGTTCACGAATCAAACTGGTTACGCCCTGATCCACCACTTGAGTGAATGCTTTGAGACCTGGTTTTACATAGGCTGTATTGCCTTGTTTCAACTGCTCAGCACAACCTAATAATTCTTCAACGACAACTTTATCGACGGGATAGGTAATATAACCTTGATCATTTCTACGTTTCATTAAACCATTAACATGGTTCACCATCGGTAAAAGTCGATCATTGCCAAAAAAAGACACCGACCAAGGCATATATTTAGTGATTGCATCTTTCACTTGTTTGAGTACTTTTTCAGAATCACCATCTTTAGAACTTGATTGATTGACCAAACTGCCAAAAGCTTGATCGATAAGTTCACATGCAATATTAGAAATATTGTCGCCTAAATATTTGGATTGTGGCTCTCGATCATTGTTATTTAATTTTGTGTGGATATTTTGAAATTGCTGGTAGGTTTCAGGTTTTAGTTTTAATTCAACGGTATAGCTCATATTTTTAAGACCTTTTTGATGTTTTTATTTAAATTTTGCGTCTAAACGCGACGGATCATTATTGGTTTAAATATTTGTACAGCTCCGATTGTCTGCTATTTGTTCACAGAATGCATTTGCTTTACATCCCATTGCCTGCTTTTTTTTTGCTATAATAAATGCAATTTTTTATACAACTTTTGGTCTGTTCTCACTATGACTGATTCAGCGCAAAATATTGCTACGACGTACGATCCTACTGAGATCGAAAAAAAATGGTACCAAACTTGGGAAGAGCGCGGTTACTTCAAGCCTTCTGAAAAAGGTGAATCATTCTGTATCATGATTCCACCACCAAACGTCACTGGTAACTTGCACATGGGGCACGGTTTTAACAATGCCATCATGGATGCGTTGACGCGTTATAACCGCATGTCGGGTAAAAATACGCTTTGGCAACCAGGGACTGACCACGCGGGTATTGCAACGCAAATGGTTGTAGAGCGTCAGTTGGGTGCTGAAGGGATTAGCCGTCATGACTTAGGTCGTGAAAAATTCATCGAAAAAGTATGGGAATGGAAAGAACAATCTGGCGGTAATATTACCCGTCAAATTCGTCGTCTAGGCTCATCTGTAGATTGGTCACGTGAACGCTTTACCATGGATGATGGTTTATCCAATGCCGTGAAAGAAGTATTTGTAAAACTTCACGAAGATGGTTTGATATATCGTGGCAAACGCCTTGTTAACTGGGATCCAAAACTACAAACAGCCCTTTCTGATTTAGAAGTTGAGTCTGATAAAGAAGAAGTAGGTTCACTCTGGCACTTCAAATACTTCTTTGAAGATAAGTCACTTCGCACCCACGATGGTAAAGATCACATCGTTGTTGCAACAACTCGTCCTGAAACATTGTTAGGTGATACAGCGGTTGCTGTTGCACTGGATGATGAACGTTATGCAGCTTTAGTTGGTAAGAACATCATCCTGCCAATTACAGGTCGTGCTGTTCCAATCGTTAAAGATGAATATGTAGACAAAGAATTTGGTACAGGCTGTGTAAAAATCACCCCTGCGCATGACTTCAATGACTATGAAGTGGGTAAACGTTGTGAATTGCCAATCATCAACATCTTCAACAAAAATGCTGAAGTGCTTGCTGAATTCGAATACATCGCTAAAGCGGGCGAGCAAATTTCTAAAACCATTCCTGCACCTGCGGACTATATTGGTTTAGAACGTTTTGCTGCACGTAAACAATTGGTTGCTCAAGCAGAAGCTGAAGGCTGGTTAGACCAAATTCAACCTTACACACTTAAACCACCTCGTGGTGACCGTTCAGGTGTGATCGTTGAGCCGTTACTGACTGACCAATGGTACGTAAAAATTGCACCACTTGCTGAACCTGCAATCAAAGCGGTTAAAGATGGCGACATCAAATTTGTACCTGAGCAATACAGCAACATGTACATGGCTTGGATGAACAACATTCAAGACTGGTGTATCTCTCGTCAATTGTGGTGGGGTCACCGTATTCCTGCTTGGTACGATGCAGAAGGTAATGTTTACGTTGGTCGTAACGAAGACGAAGTTCGTGCGAAAAACAAAATTCCTGCTGATGTCCAATTGGATCAAGACGAAGACGTATTGGATACATGGTTCTCTTCAGGTCTTTGGACATTCTCAACTTTAGGTTGGACTGGTGACGAAGCGAAAGATAAAGAAAACTATTTCTTAAATACTTTCCACCCGACTGATGTATTGGTCACTGGTTTCGACATCATCTTCTTCTGGGTTGCCCGCATGATCATGATGACCATGCACTTCATGAAAAATGAAGATGGTACGCCTCAAGTACCGTTCAAAACTGTGTATGTACATGGTTTGGTACGTGATGGCGAAGGTCAAAAGATGTCTAAATCTAAGGGTAACGTGCTTGACCCATTAGATTTGATTGACGGTGTTGATCTTGAAACTTTAGTACAAAAACGTACAACAGGTTTGATGAACCCGAAACAAGCGGCGAAGATTGAAAAATCAACCCGTAAAGAATTCCCTGAAGGCATTCAATCTTACGGTACTGATGCGGTTCGTTTCACGTTCTGTGCGCTTGCGAACACTGGTCGTGACATCAAGTTCGACATGAAGCGTGTTGAGGGTTACCGTAACTTTGCCAATAAAATCTGGAACGCGACGCGTTTCGTGATGATGAACTGTGAAGAGCAGCCGATTGGTCAAGAAGTTCGTCAAGACCTTTGGGAATTGCCTGAACAGTGGATCGTGAGCCGTCTACAAAAAGCGGAACAAGCAGTACAAACAGCATTTGCGACGTATCGTTTAGACTTGGCTGCACAAGCGATTTACGAGTTCATTTGGAATGAATACTGTGACTGGTATGTAGAGCTGACTAAGCCTGTTCTAAATGACGAAAACGTATCGGTTGAGCGTAAAGCTGAAGTACGTCGTGTTCTTCTTTCTGTGATGGAAGCATCGTTACGTTTAGCGCATCCGTTGATGCCTTATTTGACAGAAGAAATTTGGCAAACGCTTGCACCGAAGTTAAACATTTCGGGCGAAACGATTATGTTGGCGCAATACCCTGTTGCTGACCAAGCACTCATTAACGACCAAGCTGAAGCAGATATGCAATGGCTTCAAGGTTTGATTGGTGCAGTTCGTAATATCCGTGGTGAGATGGGTCTAGGTAATGCGCGTTTATTGCCTGTACTTCTTCAAAACACCACGGATGCTGAAAAAGCACAAATCGCTCGTATTGAACCGTTGTTTAAAGCATTGGCGAAAGTTGAAAGTATTACTTTCTTAACGGATGCTGAGCAACCGCCATTGTCTTCATCAAGTGTAGTGGGTCATGTGTCTGTATTCGTTCCAATGAAGGGCCTCATTGACCCTAAAGCGGAATTGGGTCGTCTACAAAAAGACTTAGACAAGGTTCAAAAGCTACATGATCAAATTGCGACTAAACTTGGCAATGAAGGTTTTGTGGCGAAAGCACCTGCTGCTGTGGTTGAAGGCGAGAAAGTGAAACTTGCTGAGTTTGCTGATCAGTTAGCGAAGATTAAAGCGAATATGGAGCAAATTGCAGCGCTTTAATTAAATTAACTTTAAAAAAAGCCCATTACTGGGCTTTTTTTATACTAAAAAATTATATATATTTTATTAATACTAAACAATTTAGAATTTATAAGATGATAATACTTAATCAAAGTAATAATATAGCCGACAAATATTTTGAAAGATTAAATCACTTTGGTTTGAGTATCATTATTCCCGTAACAATAGGTCTATTTTTTGCAAGAGACTCAAATTTTAGCGCACAAAATATACAAGTTGTTAGCCAGTTTTTTTTAGTCATTAGCGTTATTTATCTTTTAACTGACTCATCAGAATGCACAAAAAATTATAAGCGAATAGCCAAAGTATATGTTGAAAAAAATAGTCATTTAATACTAACCATAAAAACACTAGTTTTTATAACTAGTTACTGCTTTTTAGGATCATTAGCCGTTGGGTTAATTTAAAAATATGTTTAATACTTCGATATAATTTAGTTCAAGGTGAGAAAGTAAAACTTGCTGAGTTTGCTGATCATTTAGCAAAGATTAAAGCGAATACGGAGCAGATTGCAGCGCTTTAATGCTGTAGTTTGATTCAAAAAAATCCCCTCTTAATGAGGGGATTTTTTATTCATACTCATTAGGTTCAATTTCTATTTCATTCTGTTCAAAAATTGACTGTATTTCCTGCTCAGTATATTTCTGTAAAAGAAATTTATATCCATTTTCATTTGTCGCTCCCCATTTTTGTTCCGAATTTGCATAAGCAGTAGAAAAATATTTTTCTAAATCGGTAACCATCATTAAATCTCGTAAAAAACCTATAAGATTATTATCATTTGGAAAAGTAAATTTAGAAGCTGCATCGGCTATTATATTATCAAGCTTATTCAAATTATTGATTCCAAAATCAAATAACTCCTGAATAACTATAGATAAAATATCATCATAAATATAATTAGCTTCTTTTCTGATTAAATTAGAATACTTACTTTCTATAAGTGTTTTGACTCCAATATCCGTTAACTCAAATTCAAGGCTATTATGTGAAATATTATGCTTTAAGTTTTTTGCATACTCTTCAATTTCGACTGTCAAACGATTGAACTCTAAATCTGCTGACTCAAGTAAGCCTGATAGTAATTTAAAACGACGATTAATATCAGATGGCAGTTTTCCACCTAATTTATATCCTCGATCATGCTCAATTTCAGCCCATGCATGTTCTAATGCAGTTCTAACTTGAATCTCGAAACAAAGACCTTTGTATGCGGAAAACTCTGGTAACTTTTCTCGACTTTCACCCACATCACACACAAAATGAACTGAACGATATCCGACTTTTTCTTCACCTAATTTTTTTGATTTATTCACACTATCTGCTTCATGGACATCAAACATAGACTTAATGAGACTACAGACTTTTTGTACATCTGATTCAACCAAAGTAATAACTCGAATACCTGCCAAATCAGTCATTGACTCAGGACTATATTCTTTTTCAGTTAACTTATCTTGAATTTTCTTTAAAAAACTTTTCTTTGTTTTGGAGCGATAAGGTACATCAACAAAACTAATCTTTTGTGAAATTAGGGAGTTTTTTAAAGTCACCGCAATAATTTCTGCTAATCCTTTATAAGGATCAATATTATTGTCATACCATAACCCATGATCTTCTTTGGTTTTGATTTCAACTTTAGAACTCACCCCAACCCCTTAATTTATTTAAATTATCTTATTACCCATACTATAATCTAAAAATTCTTTTTATTAAATTAAATTCAATTCTTTACCCTCACCCCAACCCTCTCCCATAGGGAGAGGGAGCGTCATTTGATTTAATACCTATGTGAATTTCGCAATGGAGTTCCCTCTCCTTTTAGGAGAGGGTTAGGGAGAGGTGCTTTTTAATTCACAACATTTCTGCCACAAATCCTCCAATACCACATCAGTCCTCCCTAACACATCATGATTCCAATACCGCACAACTGTTAAACCCAAAGCGTCTAAAAACTTAGTCCGTTGAGCATCATATTCAATCGCATCATTTGTTCCATGCTGACTCCCATCCAACTCAATCACCAAACCAATTTCATGACAGTAAAAATCCACAATATAAGGTTTGGCCACATGCTGACGACGAAATTTAAGATTCATAAATCGCTTGGCACGTAGTATTTGCCACATCAGGTGTTCTGCATCAGTAGCATTATGGCGCATGGATTTGGCGAATTCTAATAATTGGGGATCAATTTTCATTTTTATTTTCCCTCTCCCTAGCCCTCTCCCATAGGGAGAGGGAACGTTCATTGCGAATCTAATTCATATTATTAAATTTTATACTATTTACCATAACCAAATTTACAGCTTAAATCTGCTATGTAATAGATTTTTCCCTCTCCTTCCAGGAGAGGGTCAGGGAGAGGTGATTTTAAAAATCACAAAACTTGATGCTCCAACAACATCTCCAACCCACTCTCTTTCCCCATATACATCAGCCTTTGCTTTTCAGCTTTAAGCTGATGTTTGATCGCAGACACATCATTATCGATCTGCTTATATAAGTTTTGAATGTTCAATTGTCCTTTGGACTTCTGCACTGATATTTTCGCCTTTTGTGACCAGACTAAGCCATCAATCAAAACATTGATTTGACTTTGAAGCTTAGAACTTTGCGACGCTAACGCCATTTGATAAAACTTCAATTGCTCATCACTCAAGGCTTTTTTATTCGCTCGCTGTTGCTCAACCTCTAACTGTAATTTCAATAGATAAAATAAATCTTCCTGCTCATAGGCTTGATTAGCACGCTGTAAAAGTTCGGTCTTTTCAACTTTTTTGGCTTCATCCTGTTCGCGGTCAGGGTGAATGATCGAAGCAATTTTTAAATACACAGATTTTAATGATTGTTGAGACATTTTCTCAGCCTGTGCCTGCTTGTCTTGCTTACGTTTCAGTTTGGCTTGCTCTCGCGCTTGGCTATATTGATCACGTTGTTGATCAAAATCATGTTCCCAATCCCACGATTCACCTTGATCTATCACCTGTTCCCGATCAACACCACTTACATCTACTGAACTTTGTTCTAGATCATCATGAGCATTTTGATTTTGTGAAATATGCTGATTTTGCTTAATAGACTTTGTTCGTTTCAACTTTTCCTGTTCAGATTTTTGCTGATAAAACTGAATAATCTGCTCAATCAAATCAGATTGCTGTTCCGACAGGGTTTGATTGGATTGCAGAGATAAAGCCAAGTATTGAATCTTCTCGTCCATCTGAACCAAATCTGACGCTGAGAACTCATATTTACTTAGGCTATTCCACAGTTTTTCTAATTGCTGATACAACACTTGATTCAACTGATGATACGCAGGAATTAACTTCTGCCCTGCATACTGTTGAATTTCAGATTTGGCATTTTGCCATTCAGCCAATAATCGTTTTTGTTGCTCTATACTTTCAATCAGACGATTTAACTTTTTATGCTGTGAAGACACTTCAACATTGGGTTGAGCCGTGGTTTTCAGATCAAAATTCTTCATCAATATAAGCAGACTTAGAGCAAAAATATAGTATAGCGGACTTCCTATTCACTCACCGAAAAGAACATGTTTAATGTCATGTCAATCCTCAAATGCTAACCATACTCTATCTTCAATGTCCTAAACGGACTCGATGCAAGTCATTCAACAATACCAAACCTATTTTCATTTTTTGACTTTAGGTATTTTTAATCCCTTAAAGCCAATCTTCTCTAAAGCATGCAGCATAAAATAAATTAATCCAACAGAAACATACATTTCTCGTGATATCTAAATCCACATATCTAGATAAAATAAGCCTAATCTAATAAAAAGGTGTCAGATATGGATCTTCAAGACATTCTCATACTCGATACAACATGGAGTTTTACTGGGGAGTTACTCATACGTTGTGTGCTGATGTATATCATGATTATCGTGGTACTCAGACTGACAGGTAAGCGTGGCGTTCGACAGTTGTCCATCTTTGAAGTCGCCATCATTTTGTGCCTTGGCTCGATTGCAGGCGATCCAATGTTTACCGATGATTTGCCTCTAATCCAAGCTTTAGTGGTCATGTCCACGATCATGCTACTCTATCGACTGACTACATGGCTGATGATGAAGTACCAACCCTTTGAAGACCTGCTTGAAGGTAAATCTGCCTATATTGTTGAAAATGGTCAATTGGTGATTGAGGAAATTCAAAAAGGGAAAATGTCACATGATGAATTCTTTGCAGAAATGCGTCAGCAATCGGTTGAACATTTGGGACAAGTCCGTGTTGGGCTGTTAGAGTCCGATGGCAAATTCAGCATTTTGTATTATGCAGATGATCAAGTGAAATACGGTTTGCCCTTATTTCCCAAAGCCTGTGAATTGGCTAGACAAATTGATCCCCATAAGCACTACGCTTGTTGTTATTGCGGCTATGTGGCTCAACTTGATTCGCTCAAAACAGAGTGTGAGCGTTGCCAATGCTGTGAATGGGCTGTAGCGATAAATTGTAAGCGTATCACCTGACCCATCAGGCTTAGTTGATAGCTCTTGGTTGATACATTTTGGTTGATAAGGCTAAGTCAATAAGTCATGATTAATATTTTTCACTGATTGTTTCTATATTTAATCCGACTAACTAAACTTAACATTCCTCTTTCAGAAAGTTTAAACTCATAGTAAAGTATAAAATACAAATACTTAGATATACTTATAATGACGCATAGTATGACATTTTAGTGATTAAAATCACAGCCATTGCTCATTCCATCCAAGTATTGATCAATAAACGTAGTAAAAAAATACCAATATTTTGTTTTATTCAGATGGATTCAATCTGAAAGCAAACTACGAAAGGATGCGCGAATGCCTATGTTCAGCCCAGACTTTTTAACAGTCTTTAGTATGATTAGCCTGTCTTCCTTCCTTGTGTGTTGGATTTTATGGCTAATGGGACGACAGTATTGGCAACAGGGATTGTCCTTTGCTGTCCTCAGCACAGCCTTATATGGTTGTGCTTATGTTGCCTTTTCACTGCAAAGTATTTCTCAACATTTGGTGTTTTTAATTATTTCAAAATTACTGATTTGTTTAGCGATTTCAGTGTCAATCCTCTCCATTCAACGTTTCCGCCAGAGTCATCGACAAGTACGTGATCTCGCTACCGTTTCTATTCCAATTTTAGTGACGACAGCTTTAGCTTTTGTTTTCATTCCGAATAACATTGCACAGTTCAATGAATTTCATACCATCGTTTGTGCCATCCAAATCATTTACTGTTTACGTATTCTGATTCAAATGCGTTCACGTACACCGGGTTCAGGTTGGATCTTGGTTCTCGCTTCCGTATGCACACAGTTTGCTGTTTTACTGCTATTGATTGCCACCAAAACCTTTTCTATTCCTGATTTGACCACTACTTTAACGGCTTCAAAAATCATCACGATGTGGACGCTGAGTCTATTGCTATTCGTAAAGATTTTTTTAAGTGGATTTGGTTTTTTCATGATGGCAAGAGATCGCCAATATGCCCTTGAACAAGGCAAAGAAAAACTCGATTACCTCACCCAATTACCAAATCGCTCTGCCCTACTGAACGGTTTAAAACAACTGATCCAACAAGATACCAAGACCACAGCACCCTTGACCATCATGTTGATCGACATTGATCATTTTCAAAAAATTAATAATGAACATGGCCACTTAGTCGGTGATCAAGTTATTCAAATGGTAGCTCAAACCTTGCAACTTCAATGCCGTGTCACTGATATTGCAGCACGTTATAGTGGAAAAGGATTCGCTCTACTACTGAATAACACCACGATTCAAGGTGCTGAGGTTTTGGCAAATCGTTTATGTGAAGTGGTGCGAAATAATGAAATCATCATCGAGAATGGTCGAACTTTAAATGTCACCATTAGCATTGGTGTGCATTGTTGTATACCTGCAAAAAATAATAAGTGGGAGCCACTTTTTTCAGCGGCAAATACTGCTCTAGGTAAGGCAAAATCCAATGGGCGAGACCGCTTTGTGATCTCTACACCATCCATGCTTCAAAATTCACCTTAAGTATTTTATGCGTTTTAGTATTAAGAGCTTGGTTAATTTGAAGCGGAATAAATGATTGAAAATCCAATCAAAAAAGGTGAGCCTCAGCTCACCTTTTTTACTCAACCACTGAATGGTTAAAATCAAATTGGTTTGATGATTCTAGATTACCTCAACCACGACTTTGCCGACATGCTCACCTGTATCCATTTCTGTATGTGCAGCTTGAATTTGATCAAACTTGAATGTCTTATAAATCATTGGCAAGCATTCGCCTTTTGCCCAAAGTGGTGCAACAACCTCTTGCAAACCTTTAGTAATTTCAGCTTTTTCAGCAGTGTTACGTGCACGCATGGTCGAACCAGTAATGGTCAATCGTTTCATCATGATTTGACCCAGTTTCACTTCTTTAGCTTTTGCACCACCCAAGAATGCGATATAAACCAAACGACCATCACGGCGTAATAAGTTCAGGTTTTGTGCTAAATACGGTGCACCGACGATATCCAAAATCACATCAACGCCCGCATTGTCCGTGGCATCATTAATCACTTGCTCAAAGTCTTGAGTCTTATAATTAATCGCTGTAGTCAACTTAGAGATCGCCTGAACTTTTTCATCCGAGCCGACTGTCGCAAATGTTCTCATGCCCAAAGCATTACATAGCATCAGCGCTGTTGTACCAATACCACTGGTTCCACCATGAATCAGTACGGTCTCGCCTGCTTTGGCTTTACCCATTTGGAATACATTTGCCCAAACAGTATAGAAAGTTTCAGGAATAGCTGCAGCTTGTACAAAACTCACGCCTTCAGGAATAGCCAAGGTTTGGCTTTCTGGCACTACGCAATACTCTGCATAGCCGCCTCCATTGGTAAGGCCACAGACTTTATCACCCACTTTAAATTCAGTGACATCTGCACCCACAGCTTCAACAATACCCGCCACTTCCAAACCTGGCACTGGAGTTACGCCTTTTGGCATTGGGTACAAACCTTGACGTTGCAAAATATCAGGTCTGTTTAAACCAAAGGCATGAACTTTTACAAGGACTTCATTATTTGCAGGGCTTGGGGTCGCCACTGTTTCATAAGCCAGTTTATCTACACCGCCTGGTTCAGTAATGATGATCTGTTGCATCGTCTGTGACATTTGCTTTCCTTATTTATGCACTATTCATGTATTTAGCGTTATTTGAACATAGTTCAACGCGTCTTTGAAGTGTAGTCGAACTTATGTCTGCAACAGTTTCATCATTTTTAGCAATGGACTTTCGCTTATTCATTCGGAAGCGCAACGAATTTCATCAAAAATTTACGTACCAAAGGCAAAAATACCAAGATTAATGGAAATGCAATCAACCAAGACATGCCCCAAGTCTTAATCCAAACGATTGCTAAACCATCAAAGAAGCCTTTATTTAATACAATATTAATAAAGGAAATCGATCCACTCATGAGACAAGACAAAATAAGAGGCATAAGCCATGCTAAGTGTTTGGGATGAAATTTCGGAATTAAACTGCTCATAGTTGACCTATTTTCAATATTGGATGTGATGAATCAAATCAATAACTTAAAGATGGATTACAACCGACTAATTTGGATTGCCGCCAAATCAATTTTGTCTGCAACTTCACGAATTTGATCTTGGCTCAGTTCAGTACCTTGTAGTCGTAATCGTAATGCGTTTTTTAAATTTTCCATTGCTCGTTTGATATCGACATACTGCTCATCGTTTTGAATCTGTTTTCGCATACTAAAGCGATCTAGGGCTTTTTGGATTTTGTGTTGCTGTTTTTCTAAATGTGATTGCCCTTTTGCCGTAATGTGATATTGCTTACGATCATCCACGCATATTTTTGTCTCGATCAGTGCTTGTTCCTCTAAATAGTTAAAGGTAGGGCAAATCGTTCCTGTGCTTGGTTTGTAGTTACCACCCACCAAATAGGCTACATCTTTAATCACGTCATAACTAAACTTTGGTTTTTGCGCCACAAAGTATAAAACCAATAGTTTCATCTCACCGGCTTCAAATAGACGCTTTCGAGGTGTCGCTAAAGTTTCTGTGGTGGTCATCAGTTGATTAGAAGCCATTTAAGATACTACTTAATTTAATTAAGATATATCTTAACAAGATATTCTAGCTTGTCACGTATCTTTTTAAATGACTCAAACTTTATTTTTATGTTTTAGAGAAAACAGATAGGTATTAGAGAAATACAATTTAATAACACAATTTAATTTATTGGTGATTTGTTTGGCATAACATTTGCGACCGCTTCAATCGTGTTTAAAATGTGGAATTCCTAAAATATTTAAAAAATTACTTTTGTGCTTCGGCGTCTGTAGCTCTCGCCTCATCACTGGCTGTAATGATGACAATGATCAAAAGCAAAATTCAACTGAATCAACGGCTAAGCGCTTACAGCCTATTGTGATTCAGGGCGCATTACCCATTTAAACCGAAAGTCTTGCATCTAAACTAGATAACACGACCACTGAAACGATCGGTGGTTGGAAATTTTGGAAAGGAACGTATCAAGGTTATCCAGTCATCATTTCTAAAACACGTATGGGGATGTCCAACTCTGCTGCCGCAACGGCTATCGCAATTACACATTACAATCCGATTGCGATTATCAACCAAGGGACGTCTGGCGGTCATGACCCAGCTTTGAATGTATATGACATTGTTGTCGGCAAATACACCACCAATATCAATGCATTTAGAACGCCTGTATTGCCTCTTGGCGGTGGTTCAGACTCTTTGAAATGGGATGAAGCCTTTGATGTTTTACCTGATGATGAGTCAGATCCTGAACCTATTGCGATGCGTAAATTTGAAGGCGATGCTGATTTAATTTTGGCAGCGCATAAAGCAAAAGTGAACTACAGCAAAGGTAAGGTTGTTGAAGGAACTTTAGGCTCTGCTGATGTTTGGAACAATGAGTTAGACCGTATTGCGTTTATTCATCAAACTTATGGGACATCTGCTGAAGAAATGGAAGGTGCTTCTGTTGCTCAAATTGCGATTCAATTTAATGTGCCTTTTGTTGGTATTCGCGTGCTGTCAAATAACATTACCAACAATGGCGCCTATGACCCAGGGACAGGTGAAGCGTGTCAGGACTTTGTTTTAGATGTTGTTTTAGAATATATGAAAGCGAAACAAGCTGAATTGAATGTGAAAAAATAATTCATTTTGGAAATAAAAAACCCGCCATTCGGCGGGTTTTTTACTGCAGTTCAATCTGGTAATTTAGTCAATACTACAAGTCTGTTTTACCTTGTTCCTTTGGTTACTTTAATTTTAGATTTCATAATTTTTAGAACCCAACTGTCTGCTTTTGACTTTGTTTGGATTGTGGTGATTTTAAGTGGATTCTATTTAGTTTACAAAAAAGTAAGTTGAATGAAAATTAATTAGAAATAGCTTAACTTATGATTCACCCATATTTTATATAAGTAAATCAATAAAATATGAATTTTCAGCTTATTTTTTAGTTTAACAATTTTATTTGTTCATCCAAACCAATTTTTGCTTTTGTGATTTTCACTAATTCTGCTTCGTCAGTCTCATTAGGGTGAAAATTCATTCGATAATATGAAAAAAACTTTGGAATCAATTTACTGTACGAATTCAAAGTAAATTTACCAAATTTTAGCCATGATTTTAAATTTGCTAATTGTTTATCGCGTGCCATTAAAACAAATTGAAAACCAAAAGACATAAATGTAATTAAAGTTAAACTTAGGGAAAAAATTGCAATCCGAGGAATATACGCATCTAAACCTTTGCCATAAAGATATTCATACATATCGTAGGCGACTGCTTTATGTTCTGTTTCTTCAATACTATGCCATAACCATAGATTTCTTATTGATTCGTTATCCATTTTTTCATTGAGACTTTGCATCATATATACAACTAAGACCGCAGTGTAATGTTCAAGCCCAACAGTCACCAAAAGATTCCATTTTTTTGGAAAAAACTTTTCTATCGCTTTAAGAATAATACCCGTCACATTCTCAAGCGACTCAGGATTTAATCCGAATTGTTGAGCACTTTCATGAAAAGCATGATGCTCTTTTGAGTGCATAGCTTCTTGCCCAATAAATGCACCAATATCACGATCAAGTTTTTTATTGCTCTTCACATTTTCTCTTAATGCACGCACAGAACGGACAAAGTAGGCTTCTCCTTCTGGGAAAAGTGTAGAAAGCCCTGTGAAATAATGCGTATGTGCAGGATCATTATCAAACCAATATTTTGGAATTTCATTAAATTCATAATCCATACGACGAACAGGAAATGAAGCTGAAATCCTTTGTTTTTCGGTAGCTGTATTGTTTTTCATTCTAATCTCCAATTAACAAGTTCCAAAATAGAACTTATTTATTTGAAGTATGCTTTATACCTTTCTCAGAAATAATGTTTAATCGTGTCAAGTTTCACTACTTATCAAGCTAAACTGGTATTTCATGATATAAACGTTCCTTTACTTTTTATTTTGATTGAATTAAATTCAATCAAAATAAAAAACCCGCTGAAAAGCGGGTTCTTTTAATCAGCTCAATCTATTACAGACGAACTAACTCAACAATTTTATCAGCCAATGCTTCAGTAGACTCATCTGCATAGCTTACGTCAGTCCCTTCACTAACAGTCGTAATCACAACCACACCTGTTTCACGGAGTAGCGTAACTTGAGCAGCATCAAGACCTGATTTCGCAATTGCCACGATGCCTTGTTGAAGTAACAAGTTCTCAATCGCTTGCGCATTTTGAAGTGCTTTTTCAGACACAGTCACCGCAGCAGGTTTTTGACCTAAACGTGCAGCACGAGCTTCTGCAGTCACAGGATTGCTATGCGCAGTCCATTCAACAGACTCTTCTACCATACCTGCACCAATCGTTACGTTATTTAAACGATCAATAAAGATGAATGACCCTGTGTAACGACTGTCTTGATAACGGTCAAATACCACTGGGGCATCAAACTCAACAGTTACATTCGCAATCGCATTTAGCTCAAGGTTCTCAACTTTCGCTTTTTCCAATGTATTCACATTGGTACGATAGTTGATTGCTGTAACTTTTGCAGGAACAGTTTGTGTACCAATTTTGATGTTATAAAGCTTACCAATCACAAGTGGTTGATCAGCCATCCACACCACAGTCGCTTGAACTGAACGTGAAATACTTGGCACAGCTTGATCAGCACGGATCAACACATTACCACGTGAAATATCAATTTCATCATTTAAGGTAATTGTTACCGCCTGACCTGCAACCGCACGCTCCAAATTACCATCAAACGTCACGATTTCTTTAACTGTCGATGATTTACCTGAAGGCAATGCTGTAATCGTATCACCAACATTCACATCACCTAGTGCGATCGTACCGCAGAAACCACGGAAGTCGAGGTTCGGACGGTTAACATACTGCACAGGGAAACGGAAATCAGCTTTTGCTGAAGTACGGTTAATTTCAACAGATTCCAAAGAACCCATTAAAGTCTCACCTGCGTACCACGGTGTATTGACAGACTTATTCACCACATTGTCACCATTTAACGCAGAAATCGGCGTAAAGATGATATTCGATGGTTTACGGTCGCCCAGTTGTGCAACAAAGCCTGCATATTCAGTTTGAATTTCATTGAAGCGTGCTTCAGAGAACTCAACTAAGTCCATTTTGTTAATTGCAACAATAATGTTCTTAATACCAAGTAAGCTTGCAATATAAGTATGACGACGTGTTTGAGTTTGAACACCGTAACGCGCATCAATCAAGATGATCGCAAGGTCACAAGTAGACGCACCTGTTGCCATGTTACGTGTGTATTGCTCATGCCCTGGGGTATCCGCAATGATGAACTTACGCTTTTCTGTAGAGAAATAACGATATGCGACATCAATGGTAATCCCCTGCTCACGCTCAGCTTGTAAACCATCTACAAGTAAGGCTAAATCAGGCGCATCACCTGTAGTGCCTACTTTTTTAGAGTCACGCGTTACCGCTTGCAATTGATCTTCATAAATCAATTTTGAATCGTAAAGTAAACGACCAATAAGCGTCGATTTACCGTCATCAACATTACCGCAAGTCAAGAAACGTAATAAGTCTTTATTTTCATGTTGTTTTAAATAGCCCAAGATATCTTGGCTAATCAAATCTGATTGATGAGACATGGCTCATAGCTCCACAAATACGTTGAAATCGGTTGAGATAAATTAGAAGTAACCTTCTTGTTTTTTCTTCTCCATCGAGCCTGCTTCATCATGGTCAATCATACGACCTTGACGTTCAGAGCTGGTCGCCAAAAGCATCTCTTGGATGATTTCAGGCAAGGTATCAGCAGTCGATTCCACTGCACCTGTTAATGGATAACAACCTAAAGTACGGAAACGTACCGATTTCATTTCTGGAACCTCACCTTCTTTCAAAGGCATCCGTTCATCATCAACCATAATCAACGTACCGCTACGCTCAACTACAGGACGTTCCGCAGCCAAATACAGTGGTACTAATGGAATGCTTTCCAAATAGATATATTGCCAAATATCAAGCTCAGTCCAGTTTGATAATGGGAATACACGAATACTTTCGCCTTTGTTCACTTTACCGTTGTAAAGATTCCAAAGTTCTGGACGTTGGTTTTTCGGATCCCAACGGTGCTTATCATCACGGAATGAATACACACGCTCTTTCGCACGTGATTTCTCTTCATCACGGCGCGCACCACCAAAAGCAGCATCGAAACCATATTTATCAAGTGCTTGTTTTAAGCCTTGAGTTTTCATGATGTCGGTATATTTTGAACTACCATGATCGAATGGATTGATTCCTGCGTCTTTCCCTTCTTTGTTTTGATGAACGATCAAATCAAAACCATGCTTTTTCGCCATGTTGTCACGGAACGAAATCATGTCTTTAAATTTCCAACCTGTGTCGACATGCAACAGTGGGAATGGAAGTTTTGCAGGGTAAAAAGCTTTCAGCGCTAGGTGTAACATCACTGCTGAATCTTTACCAATGGAGTAAAGCATAACCGGATTTTCAAACTCGGCTGCGACTTCGCGGATAATATGAATACTCTCAGCTTCAAGCTGCTTTAGATGAGTAAGTCTTTCCTCATTTAACGACATGGACAACACCAGCTTAGAAAAACGTGTACTTATGACACTTTTGAAAATTTATATTCATTATAGTGATTTAGCCAACTTTTCTTTAGCATGTTTTTTTATATTGATATATCTAAACATCATATAAAAACATGATAAATACAAAATTAGTATTATAAAATCAGGGCTTAGCTATAATTTCTTAGCCTTATTCATATAACTGCTAAACCTTAGCTGAAATATAAAACAATAATTTCTTTGTTTTCTGCTCTCACACCGTATTTTAAACATTTCTATCGCTTACAACATGAATAAAAATGACATTAGAATGCGATTTATATGATTAGCAATGCTCAATGTAAAACTCAACTGATCAATAGTTCAACAGATTCTAAGTCTTAGCTCATATAAAATTCAATCATTAGACCTTTCCAAAAGCTTTTCTCCCATGCTTAGCCTAGAACACATTAAAGAATCTCTTGAAAACGCCCAGTTCGCTGGAAATATTTATCAGCACAATGACAATATTCTGGTCTTGCAAGAGCCCTATACTGAAGATGGCGCAGCTTTTAATATTTTTGTGCAACATGAACATACTTCAGACCAACTTGGACTTCAGTTTGCAATCAAACTCGAAAATCAAAAATTAAAATATTTAATTGGCGTGACACATAGCAACCAAGACAAGCGCTACGAAATTGCGATTAATAATCTGAAAGGTGATCAAAAGGCTTTTAATCTTTGTTATGCCTTTTATAACTATCCAAAAAAATTCTATTTAATCGAAACAGATTTATACGTCAACTCAGAACAATTTAGCCAATGTATTGAACAGCAACTGTTTAATCTGCCTGAATTAAACTTTTTAGAAAGTGCCACTAAAATCAATCCTATGGGGCAGTCTTATCATT
Source organism: Acinetobacter sp. CY81 (assembly GCF_059515925.1). Taxonomy (NCBI): domain Bacteria; kingdom Pseudomonadati; phylum Pseudomonadota; class Gammaproteobacteria; order Moraxellales; family Moraxellaceae; genus Acinetobacter; species Acinetobacter sp. CY81. The sequence continues at coordinate 56,217 of NZ_JCAKNC010000006.1, read as the reverse complement.
GGATGAAGCACTATATTTTACAATCGAGTTTGGATATGAAAGTACGAATTCAGACCTGCCTATTATAATAAGCGGTCATCTTCAAAGTAGTCTCTAAAGTTTTGGATATTTGCGCCATAAAAAAGTCCCATAAATGGGACTTTTTTATTTCTGATTGTTTAAAATCCAAACATCGCTTTCTCAAGCGGCAATTCAACACCCAGTGATAGTCCTGCATCATTACCATTAAGGTCTGAGTCAGCCACCCAACCGTTAATCTTCAATGGAATGCTTGGCTTAATATAATGCGTCCAGGTCAAGTCCAAAGCTTTAATTTTATCATTTTCAGGAAATGCAAAATTTGTTAAACGCCCTGACTGATTCACTTTGGAATACAGTGCACGACCAGATAATCGATTCATGGGATCAAAACGAATATCCCCACCGACAGAAACCATTTCACCATCTCCACCGATTGCATGTGCAAGTGGGTAACCATGTTGGTAATAACCATCTGTATAAATATGGTGATTATAAGAAATGCCTTCTGCATTACCATTGGTCGTAGTATCTGCCCACTCTGCATAAACTTGGTAGGGCATATTTTTGTAATTTGCTGAGTAATCAATACCCGCCAAATACATTTTTTTGGCTGGTAAACCACCTGCTTCATCTTCACCAACATACTGTGCATATACACTTGCAGGTACGGATAAAAGAGAATTTAAATTTAAACGCGCATCAAATCCTGCAATTTGATTGGATGCATTTCCCTCTCCCGTACAACTACTATCAGCACACTCATTATCTTTCCCAATGAATGCATTCCAGTAAGCCTTAGCTGAACCTGGTTGACCTTCACCATCAATTTGGAAAGTACGTGAAGCTCCCAATTCTAAATAAGGTAACGGTTGTGCTGTAATACGTAAACCCATCAAACGTGTATCAGGTATGGATTGATAATCATCCAGTTGACCAGCAAATGCTTGATACTGCCATGGGCCAACCCAAGACAACCACTTACTTTCAAAAGCATTTTGCTCAGCACGTTGTACTGTCACACCATAAACAGGACGACTTGCATCACCTCGGATCAGACTTCCATCATGACCAGGCCCCCAGTACGTTGGAATTTGTCCCGCAATAACCCATTGATTCCACAATTTACCCGCTAGGTATGAACCCTCGACATTGATATCCTGATCATGATCAATTTGTGGATCTTTCTCGCCTTTCACTTTTAAGCGAGCATCCCAATTTTGACTACCCGCATTTAATTCTGCACCAATCGCATATTGTGACTTTTGATCATCACCAAAGGCTTGCGGAATATTTTTAGGATCAGTCTCAGCAAAGGCTTCAACCTTTAAAAATTCATTTTCAGCATCTAAGCTCTGGCGCACTGATTGAATGACTTTTTGTTGTGTGGTGGTCGTAACATTGGCATTACTCAAAGCACGTTGAATTTCATCACCACTCAGCGGCCATGTAGACGTGCTGATTTGAATAACACCCTGCTGATTTAACCAATTCAAATCTGTACGTAAATCAGCATGATTTAAAATAATGCCTTGTGCAAAAGATTGGGATGAAGCTAAAGCAAAAAAAGGAATAATCCAATTAATTTTATATTTTTTTATCATTTTCAACAGCTTCAATATGATTGTATTTAATTATTATTTGTTTTTAATTTAATTTAATCTAGAAAGATTACATTAACTCTATTCTTAGTTTCATTAAATAACATTAACTTACACAAAGCAATATTGTGATACAATTATCATTAATGATTAATCCTAATAATTATTTTAATCAATTGATTTTTACAACTATTTTTTTAACAATCGACAATGTTTAGATAAACTCAATAAAGATAAGAACTATTAAGAAATAATCCCAAGAATAATAAAATAAAAAATCCCTAACAATGTAGGGATTTTTTATTAAACCGATTATTAGTTTTTATGACGCATATGTGGGAACAAGATTACTTCACGGATACTTGCCGCATTGGCAAATAACATGACAAGACGATCGATACCAATGCCTTGACCTGCTGTAGGCGGTAGACCGTATTCTAAGGCTTCAATGAAGTCTGCATCATAATGCATTGCTTCATCATCACCTGCTTCCATCTCATTGACTTGCGCTTGGAAACGTTCTGCTTGGTCGATTGGGTCATTTAACTCTGAGAAGCCATTTGCCAATTCACGACCACCGATAAAGAATTCAAAGCGATCTGTGATGTGTGGATTATCATCATTGCGACGTGCAAGTGGAGAAGTTTCAGCTGGGTATTCAGTAATGAATGTCGGCTGACGAAGTTTAGTTTCTACAGTTTCTTCAAACACGATGGTTTGAAGTTTACCTAAACCAAAACCAGGTTTCACTTGCTCTTTTAATTCATTTTTAACGAAGTCTGCAAGGAACTCACGGTCATTTACATTGTCAGGTGTAAAGCTTGGGTTGTTTTCCAAGATTGCATCAAACATTGAGATTTTTTTGTATGGGCCTTTGAAGCTATACACTTCTTCTCCATACGGCACATCTGTAGAACCTAAGATATCGATGGCTAATTTTTCAAGCATCTTCTCAGTCAATTCCATCAAGTCTTTATAATCGGCATAAGCTTGATAGAATTCAATCATCGTAAATTCTGGGTTGTGACGTGTCGAAACACCTTCGTTACGGAAGTTACGGTTAATTTCGAATACACGCTCAAAACCACCAACAACCAAACGTTTTAAGTAAAGCTCAGGTGCAATACGTAAGAATAAAGGCATGTCTAAAGCATTGTGATGAGTCTCGAATGGACGTGCAGAAGCACCACCCGGAATCACATGCATCATTGGAGTTTCAACTTCCATAAAGCGTTCATTCGTTAAATACGCACGAATACCTGACACCACTTGTGCACGAATTTCAAATGTTTTGCGTGTTTCTTCGTTTACGATCAAATCTAAATAACGCTTACGGTATTTAACTTCTGTATCTGTTAAACCGTGGAATTTATCTGGAAGCGGACGAAGTGACTTAGTTAAAAGTTCGAAATGTTCGATATGAACATAAAGATCACCTTTACCTGAACGACCAACATAGCCTTCAACAGCAATAATATCGCCTAAATCTAAACTTTTGATTGTTTCTAAAACTTCAGGGGCTAATTCTTTACGTGCAACATAAAGCTGGATACGACCCGTCATGTCTTGAATGACCATGAATGAACCACGGTTCAACATTACACGACCCGCAACTTTTACATAAACCTTTTCGCCTGCTTCGATGTCTTCTTTAGAGATTTCAGCAAACTGATCTTGTAAATCTTGTGCGTAGTGTTCACGTTTAAACGTATTTGGCCAAGGACTGGTATTGGTTTCCTTCGCCTTCTCTTGTATTTGTTTTAGCTTGGCATGACGCTGTGCGATTAAATCGTTTTCGGAAATGGCTTGTTCAGAAGTCGATTGAGCGTTTTGTTGCGTCATCTCTGCCTCGTATATTGAATTGAAAAATCGGAAGTTGCATAGCATATCAGATCTAAGTGCTATTGAGCAGTAGCATGCGATAGGCAAAATAATTATTGTTCCATCATAATCCTGAATATTTTATTGAAAAATAAATAAAAAACAAAACCACCCAAATAAATAAAAACTTAAATTTCAATACTTTATTAATAAAAACCAAATAAAAAGATTAAATCTTAGACCAAAAGCTTAGTTATTTCGCTGAAAAAAACACCTAAACTTCTCAGGATTAAATAGAAACGTCAAACCTTACTCAGCTTGCCTAAATTTCAAAATGAGTAATTTTAATAAGTGTGAATAATCAAAATGACAAGCCGCTCACATAAAGTTTTATTTTTACACGGACTCGATTCATCCAAGGAATCAACTAAGTTCGAAGCCATTGATACTGATCATAAACTTTGTATCAATGTTGACTATCGCAATCTAAATTTTAAAACCGTTGAAAAATTTTATCAGGATATTATTCAAAAAATGAAGCCTGATGTCTTAATTGGACATAGCTTAGGTGCATATTGGGCACTTAAAATGTCTAAGCTGTACCAACTGCCCGCAATCATTGCTAACCCCAATCTATCTCCTTGCTTTCGTGAAGATTATCCTGCGATTGATGAACACGATTTGGACCATGATATTCCGCAATTGGCTTATCTTGAGTTGGGTGATGAAATACTAGATATGCGCCAAACAATGGATCAACTTGAATCATTTATGGTCGTTGAAAGTATCGAAGGTGGTCATCATCGCTTAGAACATCCGGAACGAATTAATGATCTCATTCATCGTTTAAAAGAATATTTTTAAATTTTTATAATTTAATCCAATAAAAATTCGATCAATTACCACACATATAAAAAAGCCTTGCTTGAGCAAGGCTTAAATATAGTGTCAAGTCAGCAAATAACTCTGCTGATCTATATAGCATTACGCAACTTGAGCTTCTGGCATGGTTTTATCATCTAAAACGGTCCAAATATTAAAGCCTAAATCACCATGTAAATCTGGTAAATCAAGGAAAATACTTGCACCTAGGATGCTATGTTCACATTTATCCATTAACTGTTTAACAGCTTTCAATGTGCCACCTGTTGCCAAGACATCATCCACAATAATCACTTTTTGTGGTGCAATATCCGCTGACATTTCGAGGCGGTCCATACCGTATTCTAAGCTATAACCTACACCAACAACTGGTGGTGGTAATTTGCCTGCTTTACGAACCAATAATAGACCTTTGCCTGTACGCTGAGCCAACAAGCTAGCTAAAACAAAACCACGTGCTTCTACAGCTACAAAACTGTCTACTTCTGCCAATTGCTCAGCTGGGATACTTTCAATTAAAGCATCTGTTAATGGACCAATATTGCTCATAAATAATGGTGTTAAATCAAAAAAACAAATACCAGGCTTTGGAAAATTTTGGACAGTACGAATGTGAGACCACAAAGCTGTAGACGTGTTGTTCATAGGAGATTTAGGAGAAGATAAAGAATGTGCGAATTTTAACGGATTTTAGATATAAAAAACAGAGAGCTGATCTTTTTTAAATCAAACCATTAAGCTAAGTTATTGATTTTACAAAGCACATCAATAAAATAAATATTTAATATATATTTTACAGAATGGAATTATACCGTAATTTATCCAATATTTATGCTAGACCTAAGTCTAAATAGAGTATTTATCAAACAAAATAAAAGTTTTTTGTATTCAAATCCAGCTTTATTAAAGCAACCAAACATTTGAAAATATTAATTTTATTGGAATGCATAAAATCATAAAAATTGCATAATTAGCCCAAACAGCACGCGTTTTGTCCTTCTCTGCCATTCTGCTGAAAGTTTAGTAGGTTAAACTCCGTTATTTACTTTACATTCATCATAGAACTGCGTAAAAATTTGCGTGAATGCGTACAATATTAAAAATTGTCGTTTAATTGAGTCAATGTACGGTTTGGAATATTTTACTGACAACTTATCGGATCTGTCGGTTTTTGGAGAATTAGATGAAAAAATATCAATGCATCGTTTGTGGATGGATTTATGACGAAGCTGAAGGCTGGCCTCAAGATGGCATTACAGCTGGAACAAAATGGGAAGATATCCCAGATGATTGGACTTGCCCTGATTGTGGCGTTTCAAAAGCTGATTTTGAAATGGTAGAAATCTAATCATCCCCGGAAGACCATGCTACATGGTCTTTTTTAATGAACTATAAGAAACCCTTCCCTCACATTTTGGAGAGTAATATGCACCCTATCGTAATCATTGGTTCTGGCATGGCAGGTTATACACTTGCAAGAGAATATCGCAAATTAAACGCAGAGCAAGCGTTGGTGATGGTCTGTGCTGATGACGCGGTAAACTATGCAAAACCGACTCTTTCAAATGCTTTGGTTGGGAAAAAAGCACCTGAACAAATTGGTTTAGGTGATGCAGCAAAAATGTCTGCTCAACTCAATATACAAATTCAAGCACATACTTCAGTACGTAGCATTGATGTTGAAAAACATGAACTAAGCTTAGACGTTGATGGTCAAACAACAACACAACAATATTCAAAATTGATTTTAGCTGTAGGCGCACATCCTATTCGTTTAGCAATTGCAGGTGATGGCAGTGATGACATTTTAGTGGTGAACTCACTTAATGATTATCGTGCTTTCAGAGAAAATTTAGATAAGAAAAATGACAAACGCGTGGTAATTCTAGGTGCAGGTTTGATTGGTTGCGAATTTGCCAATGACTTACAAAATACAGGTCATCAAGCCACTGTTATTGATTTAGCACCACAACCTTTAGGACGCTTATTGCCAAATCACGTTGCTGAAGCGTTTAAACAAAATATGGAAGAAACCGGTATCCAGTTTGTATTGGGTACAACAGTTGAAAAAGTATCTAAACAAGCAGACGCTTACGTCGTTACACTTGCTAATGGTCAAAACTTGATAGCAGATGTGGTTCTTTCTGCGATTGGTTTACAGCCTAATATTGGCTTGGCTCAAGATGCTGGCATTAACACCAGTCGCGGTGTAATTACCAATACACTGATGGAAACCAACCAAGCTGATGTTTATGCGATTGGTGACTGTGCAGAAGTGAATGGCATGTTATTGCCTTATGTCATGCCACTGATGCAACAAGCACGTGCGCTAGCAAAAACACTCTCTGGTCAAACAACTACTGTACATTATCCTGCGATGCCAGTTGCAGTAAAAACACCTGCTGCACCTTTAACTGTACTCCCTGCTCCCGCTGGCGTAGATGTGACTTGGGAAACTGAAGAGTTTGATGACGGTATGATCGCCAAAGCAACTGATGCTGAAAATACTTTACGTGGTTTTGTACTACTCGGTGCAACAGCAGGCAAACAACGTCTGAGCCTAACAAAATTAGTCCCGGACTTGATTCCTGCGACTGTTTAAGGTTTAAATAGCGAGGATATTTTCTAATCAAAATATCCTCTTAGAGGAAAAATAAAAATGAATAGCGCCTTACAATATAGTGTTTCACCTTATGCACATTTTATGCAAGAAACCAAAGTCGACTTAGGCAATGGTATTCAACTTCACGTTGAAATTGGTGGTAACCCAGATCATCCAAGTATTTTGTTGATTATGGGCTTAGGTGCTCAAATGTTGTTTTGGCCCGATTTCTTTTGTAAATCACTCATTGACCAAGATTTTCGCGTCATTCGTTTTGATAACCGAGACATTGGTCTTTCCTCTAAAATCCGTAATAAAGGTCCGCGTTTAAATACATTTAAACTGATGGGACGCTTTGCTTTTGGATTGTCCAATCATGGTTCTGCCTATGATTTATATGACATGGCAGATGATGCAGCCTTGTTAATTGAGCGCTTAGGTCTAGAAAAAGCACATATCATTGGTGCGTCGATGGGCGGTATGATTGCTCAAATCATCGCAGCCAAGCATCCTGATAAAGTAGACAAAGTCGGATTGTTATTTACCAGTAATAACCAACCTTTTCTTGCACCACCTTTCCCTAAGCAACTATTTAGTCTAATTGGTAGACCTGCTTCTAATGATGAAGAAGGTATTATTCATCATAGTTTAAAGGTGATGCAGACTATCGGATCTCCAGGTTACCTCAATCAAATAGAGGTAATGCAGACTGCAAGAAAATTATATCAACGGAGTTACCATCCAGCGGGTGTACTTCAACAGTTTTTAGCAATATTATGTACAGGCTCTTTACTTCAGATCGATAAACAAATTGATAAGCCGACTCTTGTGGTACACGGCTCTAAAGATCGTTTACTACCATCTAGCCATGGTAGAGCAGTTTCGAAAGCCATTTCAGGCGCGAAATTTGAATTAATTGAAGGAATGGGGCATGATATTCCTGCGCATTTTATTCCACAACTCAGTGGTTTATTTGCAAAACATTTTAAATGATAAACACTAGGACACTATGGCTGCATTACCTTCCCTAAGACAGCTGTCATATTTGGTGACACTATCTGAGACGTTGCATTTTACTGAAGCAGCACGTCGCTCGTTCGTTACACAATCTACCCTTTCGGGCGGGATTATGGAACTTGAGCGTTTATTGGGTGGCGTACTGGTTGAACGTGACCGTCAAAATGTACGTTTAACTCCACTCGGCGAGCAAGTTGTTGCACGTGCCCGTGTCCTCCTTGCAGATGCTCAAGATTTAATGCGGCTCAGTCGTGAAATGAGCGAACCACTGACTGGTGATCTGCATCTAGGTATCATTCCAACAATTGCCCCATTTATCTTGTCGCAATTATTAGAAGAAGTGCACAAAGAATTACCCAAGATTCAACTTCATTTGCATGAAGCACAGAGTGAACATCTGGTTGAAAAGCTTGAACATGGCAACTTAGACATGATCATGCTTGCGCTACCATTTGATACTCGTGGTTTAAAAGTTGCTGAAATTGCGAAAGAAAGTCTGTATTTAGTATGCAATAAAGCAGATCACAAAACTGCGCAAGCAACGAGCTTAGAAGATCTTGATCTATCTCATTTGATGCTACTTGAAGAAGGTCATTGTTTACGTGATCATACTTTAAGTGTATGCCCAATTGGCGAGCGCAAAAATGATCATCGTTTAAAAGCGAGTTCATTACCTACTTTGGTTGAAATGGTCAGCTCTAATTTAGGTTTTACTTTGCTTCCTCAAATTGCGGTAAATACTCACATGTTGAAATATAATGATCAACTTGTGATTAAACCGATTGAGAATGCACCATCACGTGTTTTATCTTTAGTGACGCGTAAAAGTACACCGCTTCAAAGTGAATTTGATGTTTTACTTCAAGTCTTGCAAAAAATTACAGCCGAATTAAATTAATTCCCTGAAAGCGATACAAGCTTGGAGTAAAACCTTAAAGCCAAATATTAAAGTTAAACATCAAAAAAGGAGCCGATAGGCTCCTTTTTTTGACACTGTTTTTATTTAAAAAGTTCAAGTAAAACGTGTTGTGCATTATGAGGAGTCTCCCCCTCTTTTAACTTCACACGTTCCCAAGTGCCATCACCATTCAGTAACCAAGAACCTTGGTTGTCCTTCATATAGTTCAATAACCCTTGTTGGTAAATATGCTTTTTCAACATTGGCTCTTCAACAGGGAAACAAACCTCGACACGATTAAACAAGTTTCGATCCATCCAATCGGCACTTGAACAATACAAACGTGAGTTGCCATCATTTCCAAAGTAATACACACGTGTATGCTCTAGGAAACGGCCTACGATTGAACGCACGCGAATATTCTCAGACAGGCCGGGTAAACCTGGACGTAAACAGCAAATTGAACGAATAATCAAATCAACTTGCACCCCTGCTTGCGATGCCTCATACAATTTATTGATTAACTGCACTTCAGTCAGTGCATTCACTTTGACAATAATTTGAGCAGGTTTTCCTGCTTTAGCATGTGCGATTTCTTCATCAATGAAGGCAATCAACTGAGTGTGTAAAGTAAATGGCGCATGGAGCAGCTTTTTCAGCTTCGCCATTTTCCCCATACCTGTTAACTCTTGGAAAATACGATGCACATCTTCACACAAATCTTTTTGTGTAGTCATCAAGCCATAGTCTGTATAGATACGTGCATTACCAGCGTGATAATTACCTGTACCTAAATGTACATAACGCACCAACTTATTATTTTCACGGCGTACCACAAGAATCATTTTGGCATGCGTTTTATAACCCACAATGCCATACACAACGACAGCACCCGCTTCTTGAAGAACATTAGCCACCGCAATATTCGACTCTTCATCAAAACGTGCACGAAGTTCAATCACAGCGGTTACTTCTTTACCATTTCGCGCTGCTTCAGCCAGTACTTGTACGATTTCAGAATCAGGTCCGCTACGATATAGCGTTTGTTTGATGGCTAAAACTTGAGGATCTCTCGCCGCTTCACGCAATAAATTGATGACAGGTGAAAATGACTCAAAGGGATGGTGTAACAAAATGTCTTGTTTCTTCATCGCAGAGAAAACATTCTCCGCTTTCTTCAATACTTTGGGTATCACAGGCGTATGTGAGTCATAGCGTAAATGTGGACGCTTGAAATTGGACAATAAACGAGCCAAGTTAACTGGACCATCAACTTTATAAAGTTGTTCTTCCTCTAAATCAAACTCATCCAATAAATAATCGTAGATGTGCTTCGGACAGTTATGAGTCACTTCTAAACGAACAGCACGACCAAAACGACGTGAGTTCAACTCACCTTTGAGTGCAATTGCTAAATCCTCAACATCTTCATTCAATGCCAAATCTGCATTACGTGTCACACGGAACTGGTAACAACCCGTAGCCGTCATTCCTGGGAACAAATCAGAAACGTGCTCATGGATAATTGCTGACAACATCACATGGTGTTCTTTGCCACCGGTAAGCTCATCAGGTAAGCGTACAACACGTGGTAATGAACGTGGTGCAGGAACAACAGCTAGATCAATCTGACGACCAAAGGCATCTTTACCCTCTAGCGTCACAATGAAGTTTAGACTCTTGTTCACTAATCTTGGGAACGGATGTGCTGGATCGAGACTAATAGGTGTAAGTACTGGAGCAACCTGTTCTTGGAAATACTTTTTAACCCACTGAGACTGTGCAGGTGTCAATTCACCACGACGTAAGAAACAAATATCTTCTTTACGTAACTGTGTAAAAATTTCTTCATTTAAAATACGATATTGGCGTTCAATAGCAGCATGCGTCGTTTCAGAAATTTTATCTAACACTTGTTTTGGCGTGAGACCATCTGGACTACGACTTTCATTGCCAAGTGCAAGCTGTTCCATGACGCCTGCAACTCGAATTTCAAAAAATTCATCCATATTACGCGAGAAGATCAACAAGAAATTCATTCGCTCCAATAACGGATGCAAAGGATCAACCGCTTGTTCTAGAACACGTAAATGAAAATCAAGAATAGACAGTTCACGATTAATAAATCGATCGTTATAGGTATATTCTACTGGCACTAAAGTTTCATTTGAAACGTTGCTGTCTTGAGAAGAAGTCGTCACTGCGGTATTCATGTTCAACCTGTGTTCAATGGTTTGATCTAAGTTTAGTATGCTTCAAATTTATGACAATTTCATAAAAAAAGCCCAAATATATTGGGCTTTTAGTCATTTTCATTATTTTGGTAAATCGCTATGTCGCATATATTTTAAAATCAGACGTTTTCGATACTGCAAGGTGCGGTCATTGCGATGATTTTGATAATATTTTGGATTCGGGAGTAAGGCTGCTAAGAATGCCGCTTGTTCACGAGACATACTTCGTGAGCTAATTCCAAAATAGTGCTGACTTGCAGCTTCAACACCATAAATATTTTCACCAAATTCAACAGAGTTGATATAGACCTCAAGAATACGTTGCTTAGACCAAATACGCTCCATCATCCATGTTGCTACAGCTTCTTGCCCCTTACGTACAAATGAACGTTTATTAAATAAAAAGAGGTTCTTTGCCAATTGTTGTGAAATCGTTGATCCTCCAGCAACAACTTTGCCCTTATCTTTATTACGCTCTAATGCGAAACGCATTCCATCCCAATCAAATCCGTGATGTTGCATAAATTTGGCATCTTCTGCTGCAACAATCGCCTGTTTGAAATAGGTACTGATATTGTCATAATCACGCCATTCATGCTGAATAGGCTGCGAATAATCAGACCAATAATCAATTCGCATCATCATCGTTGAGTCAACAGGATTGGTTCGCCACCACACTAAACTTGAGAAAATCCAGAGCTGTACCAAAAGTATTACGCTTAAAATGATCAATGATGTACGTACAAGAAAAGCCTTCATGCTTCTGGTTTCCTCCTGAAAATATATATTTTCATGCTAAGCTTGGCGATAAATAATGGCGAATGCACAAAAATATCATGTCTGATTATCCTATCTCTATGCAAAATAAAAATAAAATACAAATGCAGCTCTGGTGGATCACTGCATGTCTCATCGCAATCAATGTCGGGCTTTTTGCATGGCAAGTCATTCAAGGGATGGACGTGACGCAACCGAGTTCAATGGATGCCATTCGCTGGGGTGCTGATTATGCACCGATTACATTTCTTGCGGAACCCATTCGACTTTTCACCAGCATGTTTTTTCATTTTGGTTTAATTCACCTGATGTTGAATATGTGGGCACTGTATATTTTTGGCAATGTAGCAGAGCAACTCTTTGGTCGGTTCTATTTTTTTGGTTTATATCTACTGGCAGGCTTGATGGGAAGCTTACTCAGTGGCTATATCAGCATTCAAGACACCTATGAGTTGATCAAGCTAGGCGAACCTAAACAAGATTTGTACCCAGGTGTTGGTGCAGGAGCATCAGGTGCTGTCATGGGTTTAGGTGCAGCCCTGACCATGCTCTCTATTTTACCTCAGCTTAAAAACCAGCTATTTATCTTAGATAAAAAGACATTGCTCATGGTTTTAGGGATTAACTTGGCGATGGGCTTCATGATCAGCGGTATCAATAATGCCGCACACATTGGTGGCATGATCATGGGTGCTGCATTGGCGTTGATTTGGTATATCGGTCAAAAGATCAATCAAAGTACTATATTTAATATCGCAGGACTGATCATCGGCATTGCCAGTTGTTATTTCTTTTACCAATATTGCTTAAGTTTAGTCACTTATATTGCACCACTATGGCAACAATTTAGTCAGCAAATTTTAAGTGAGCTTGCATAAAAAAAGATGAACCGACTCGGTTCATCCTTCAAAGATATATATACATAGAATAGATTTTTTATTAGGAATCTATTCTATGTGCGATAAGTTTTATTGGTTCATTTCTCTTAAACTTTGTAATGGTGGAATTTCACTGAGATAACTCAAACGATAACGTCCAATCAATGCACATAAGATAGACATGGTAATCGGCAGGATCAGCCAAATTTCAAAATGTAGCTGAATACTCAAATCCATTTTATAACTCGCAATTGCACTAATCACCTCTGCAAATAAACAAGCTACCACACCTGAAATCAGCCCAATCAAACCAATTTCAATGGTCATCATATTTTTCAACTGAGCTTTTGAACTTCCAAAAGAACGCATCAGCGCGACTTCTCTTTTTCGTTCATCCATCAATAAATTGATGCAGGCAATTAGCACTAGGAAACCGGACAAACTAACTAAGATCGCTAAAATAGTCACGATCTGAACCAGTACATTCACCAGTTTTTTAATCTCATCCAAAATCAATGACACATCGATAAAGACGGTATTGGCAAATTGTTGGATTACTTTGACCAATGAATCTTTATCCGTTGGTGGTACATAAAAACTGCCTAAATAGCTTCCTGCATTGGCATCCATCGAATTTGGAGCAAAAATAAAGAAGAAGTTTGGTGTAAAACTTTCCCACTCTACATTTCGGAGATTAATCACTTTGGCTTGTAACTCACCCTCTGGCAAGCTAAAAGTGAGCTGATCCCCGACTTTGATGCCCAACTCTGTTGCAAGATTGGCTTCGACAGATACATCACCCATATTTTTTAGGGATGCTCCACCCTCTACAATGTCATTGTTTTGAGGATATTGATCCGACTGCGTCAAGTTCAATTCACGTCTTAATGAATTATTACTTTTAACCAATTCAGGGCTAAATGCTTGACCATTATGTGCAATCAAACGTCCTTTAATGTTTGGATATAACGGCGTGCTTTCCCATTGATTGGCTTGAATTTGCGCTCTAAATTGATCCACTTCAAATGGCGGTAAACCGTACACAAACTGATTCGGCGTTCCATCTGGTAGTTGTTGTTGCCAACGATCCAACAAATCTGTTCTTAAAACAGCGAGTACCGTGATTAAGCTCAAACCCAATGCCAATGCCGTAATTTGTAATGCGGTTTCTGCTGGTGTCCGTACATAGCTTGACAGTCTATTTTTTAAAGCTTTGATGCTCTTTAAGATCAACCAGATCACACTGTATAAAATAGCACTTAAAAAAATAATCACGCCGATGACCAATGCACTGAGCATCATATTTTCAGTCAAAACCAAACTAAAAATAATCAGACTGACCACGCCCGATGCAAACATAATCATCATAGATCGTGCTGACTTTTCCTGTTGGCGTATCACACGAATCGGTGGCGTATTTAGAAGTTGCCATAAACTCGGCAGCACAAATCCAAACAGCACAATCGCACTGGTAAATATTGCAATCGGCAATGGTCCAAATAACATATCCGTAATTTTAAAACTCAATTCCAAATTCGGAATAATTTGAAGCATCAGTTGCAACAGCGCATAGCCTAGACCTAAACCTAAAATACTGCCTATGAGCATCGAAATAAGTACTATTGCACCCAACAAGCTGATGTAAGCACTCAGAATCTGCTTCTTTTCAGCCCCCATACACCGCATCAATGCAATGTAATCTTGGTTTTGATGTACATAACGTTGACTGGTTAGAGCGATCGCGATACCACACAATAAAATGGTTAAAATATTTGCCAGCTGTAAGAACGTATCTAAGTTTTCAATGGGCTTAACTAAACGAGTGTTGCCATCACTCGCAGTACGAAGCCTTAGACTTCCCTGTTCAACACCTTCATTGGAGGTATCTGCATCGAGATTATCTGATGAGTTGGTTTGCGCTGAACTGTTCTGTGAACCGCTATTTTGTGAAGCATTCGTTGTCGAAGAACCACGTTGAGAACCCTTAGTTTCAGGATCATTCAATTCATCTGAACGCCCTGTCTTTTCTTTATAAAAAGTTTCAAACGCGTTTAATTGTTGTGGTTCACCTGACATGAGGAGTCGATAATCAATTCGACTACCTGGTTGAATCGCATTAGTTTTTGCAACATCTTGCTGTGAAATGATGACCGTTGGCGAAAAGCCTGCAAAGCCCATTTCTTGATTGCTGTCTTGTTGAATAACACCAGTCACATTAAATTGAGCATCTGCGATATTGAGCACATCACCCAACTTGAGTTTTAACAACTCCAAAGCCCTTTGACTCAGCCAGACTTCACCAGATTGAATAGACGTTGCATTCGGAGCAATCACTAACTCGCCACGTAATGGGAAATTAGGCTGAATTGCTTTGACATTGACCATGACAAATTCAGCATCAGTATGTGCCATCGAGCTAAAAACGGTGACTTCTGTTTGTTTTAAATCTTGCTGAGTTGCGGCGTCTTTCCATGATGGATCAATCGGATCATTATCTGTCAGCACTAAGTCAGCTGCTTGCATTTTGGCAGCTTGAAGTGATACCGCCTGTTTAATTTGATCATTACTAAACTTCAGTGCCGTGGTTGCACTAATCGCTAGACTAATCGCAATGATGAGTAAATAAATACCTGTTGAGCCAAAACTCTGTCGAAGTAAGGGTTTAAACAATGCATTCATTACATCGTCTCAACTGTTTTAAAATGCTCAATCAAACTACCATCTTTTAATTCAAAATGACGCTGACACTGCTCTGCTAATTTAGGATCATGTGTCACTAACACCAAAGTTGTGCCAAGTTCACGATTTAGATTAAACAACAACTGTTCAATCTCATGAGCAGTATCCCCATCAAGATTTCCTGTGGGTTCATCGGCAAATATAATTTTGGGTTCACTCACCAAAGCTCGTGCTATAGCCACACGTTGTTGCTCACCACCCGAAAGAACTTTCGGTGTTTGATGAATTTGTCTTTCTAAGCCGACTCTTTTCAACAAACTTTCTGCTTTTTTCTCCGCGTCCGCATAATTAAAATGAGGTTGTAACCTTAATGGCAACATCACATTCTCAAGTGCAGTCAAAGAAGGCAATAATTGAAACG
Organism: Acinetobacter sp. CY81; assembly: GCF_059515925.1. NCBI lineage: Bacteria > Pseudomonadati > Pseudomonadota > Gammaproteobacteria > Moraxellales > Moraxellaceae > Acinetobacter > Acinetobacter sp. CY81. Next base: position 40,389 of record NZ_JCAKNC010000006.1, on the reverse strand, counting down.
ATTGGAAAACAAAACCAATATGTTTTAAACGGATCAGCGCACGTTGTTCTTCATTCAAATCATGTACAGACTCACCACTGACATATAACTGACCAGAAGATGCCTGATCTAGCGTAGCCAATATACCCAATAATGTTGATTTACCTGAGCCTGAGCGCCCTGTAATAGCAACCTGCTCTCCTGCCAAAATTTCGACATCTATATTTTCAAAAATGGTAAGCAACTTTTGCTGTAATTGAATGCTTTGTGTAAGTTTCTGTGCAGAAATAATCACTTGTGGCATGATAGATGAAGTCGAATCAGATTGAAGCATAGAAAGCCTTTATGTATTTTAAAAGTATAATGAATTTCAATATCTTAAAGAGATTTTCACATTTATTAATATGTGGATTAGTCATCACTCTGCCTGTTTCAGCATTCGCAAAGACCATCCTGATTGTCGGTGATAGTTTAAGCGCAGGTTACGGTGTCAGCACACAACAAGGTTGGGTCAATTTATTACAACAGCGCTTAGACCAACAGTATCCGAAAAAACATAAGGTGGTCAATGCCAGTGTGAGCGGTGAAACAACCAGTGGCGCTTTGGCACGTCTACCTAAGTTATTGGCAACGCATAAACCGCAGATTGTGGTGATTGAATTGGGCGGCAATGATGCCTTACGTGGACAACCACCTAAGATGATTGAACAGAATTTGGCAAGGTTGATACAACAGAGTCAGAAAACCAAAGCCACTGTATTGTTATTTGGCATGAAAATACCTCCTAACTATGGCACAGCTTATAGCAAAGCATTTGAAAATAATTACAAAGCTCTAAGCCAAACCTATAAAGTCAAACTATTGCCATTCTTTATGGAAGGTGTTGCTGGGAATAAAAGCCTCATGCAAAAAGACTTGATTCATCCCAATGCCAATGCTCAAAAAATTCTGCTAAATAACGCATACCCATATATAAAAGGCGCTTTATAAAGCGCCTTTTTTAAATTTAAGATTTAATTTTTTTCAATTAGAAATCGAAGAAGGTTACTTCACCTGTTTCAAGTGAATATTCTGCACCGACGACTTTTAATTTGCCTTTAGAGATAAAGCTTTCAAGTACAGCAGAACCATGACGTAGCTGATTTACCGATGCGAATACATTTGAACGAACCGCATGACAAGATAATTTTTTCAAATCATCTTTGAGTTCTGTTTGCATCAAGATTTCAACCGATGGTCGCACCCGATTTACAATAGACATGAGATTTGCAGATGGCGGTTGATCTGGGTTTGCCAATACTTCAATGGTTGATTCAATCGCACCACAGTGCGTATGACCCAGTACCACAACCACAGGGCATGCAAAGCTGTCGACGGCGAACTCAACACTCCCCACCTGTGATGGTGCAACGATATTTCCTGCAACACGAATCACAAATAAATCACCTAGTCCCTGATCAAAAACCATTTCAGCAGGCACACGTGAATCTGAACACCCTAAAATAATGGCAAATGGTTCTTGTGTTTCTGCCATTTGAGCACGTTCTTGATGTGACAAAAGTCGCTGATGGTTTGTTTGACCCTGTACAAAACGTTGATTACCATTTTTTAAACGTTCTAAAACTTCTTCTGCAGTCAGCATGTTTCTTCCATGGGTCTAAAGGTTCGATAATTTTAATACTGTACTTTTTCAAAGTCACTGACTAAATTTATACTCAATCACATTATTTTCGCATTGCTAAACAATACATCAATTAGAAAACACATGAGCTTTAAATTCACTAGACATCTAGAAAAACACATTTATTCACCTCGATCTGTTCGTTTAAGTTAATCATTTACTCAACAACAGATGAGCTATTTAACACTGCAAATGTCGTACAGTTCTATATGAATCGCTGAATAAAAATTGCATATAATTTGCCGATAATTTTTCGGACTTTTTTCGAATGGTATTATCTGCTTCCATGTTATCCTTAAAACGCACACTCCTTTATGCTCTTTCTTTCGCTACATTTGTTTTAGCACTTCCTAGTGTGCATGCTCAGGAAGAATTTATCGACTTCAATAAATATCAAAATGAAGAACGTCAGTGGGCAAATTTAAAGACGAAAACGTTAAAAGTAGGCGATGTCATTTGGACATATAGTGAAGCTGGTTCGCCCAATAAACCAACCTTATTATTAATCCATGGTATTGGTGCAAATCGTGATTCTTGGAATCAAATTGCACGAACCCTTAGTTTAGACTATCACTTGATCATTCCGGATCTACCAGGGAGTGGCGACACCAAAGTTGCCGACAATTTTGATCTCAGCCTGCAAAATCTAACAGATCAACTTCGTCGTTTTGTTGAAGCCTCGCATATTCAAAATCAATTACATTTGGCAGGTCATTCCGTAGGTGGCTCTATCGCTCTGATGTATGCATCGCAATACCACTATGACACCAAAAGCTTATTTATTCTGGGTGCAGGTGGCATCTTAAAAAACAATCAAACCAATTACTTAAATAACCCCATCTATTTAAAGCAGCTACTTATTCAACAACCTGGTGATTTAGACTTTGTCTCACGTAAGGTGATGTACAATCCACCTTTTGTGCCCTCAATCATTAAGAAACAATATGAACAGCATTTAATTAAAAACGCTCAGCACACTGCACGCTTAATTAATCAACTGACGGATATGAATAAGCAATATTCATTAAGCTCTTTTAAAGAAATGTTAGGACACATTACTGCACCGACCTTGATCCTTTGGGGTAAGCAAGATCAAATTGTGAATGTTGAGATTGCACAAGAACTTAAAAACTCAATTAAAAATGCACAACAACCGATTATTTTAAATCATGTTGGTCATATTCCGATGCTCGAAGCACCTGAGCGTGTCAGTCAAAGCTATGTCGCATTCTTAAATACAGTACAATGATCTAAACAGGACTTTAATCCTTAAAGGACATTTGAGAATATTTTCATGACGAAGAACCCAATCATTGAACAACTGATCGACGCTCAGCTTGAATTCTTGGATCAAGAGTTTTCAAGTGCAGATACGATTCAAAATGAATTTATTTCTTTTTATCATTGGCTTAGAAAACAACCTCTAAAGAATCTTTGGAGCTTTCCTCAGATCAATGATTTATTACAAAAACAAATCTTGGCTACGCCTGCCAGTGCTTTTTTAATTGAACAAATTGCGGATCATATTCGACTTGCCTTAGCACACAATGTAAATGACTCAACCAAGATTGAAGATGTTATTCCTGTTGCAACCATTGATAAAATTGCTCAATACGTTGCAAGTAAAAGCTCCCATCGTCAGGCTTTGATCAAAAGAGTGGTCAATAATCCTGCTTTTTCAACCACACTGACTCAACTGATTCATCACTCAATTCAAGATTATATTGATAATTCCGTGATGAATAAAAAAGTACCCGGTGTCGGTCGCTTCATGAAAATGGGCAAATCTGTTTTAGAAAGTGTGACTGACTCGAATCTGGATGATACCGTTAAACATTATCTTCAAAAAAATATCATCAAGATTAGTCAACTGAGTGAACAAGTGATCAATCAGCAGTTTGATGACAATAAACTTTATCATTTTCAAGCCAATCTATGGCATAAAATTAAGCAAGTTCCTTTATCACGTCTTCGAAACTATGTCGAAGTGTCTGATCTGACCAATACAGTCGGGATGGGGCATGAAATTTGGGATCACATTCGTCAAACAGATTATTTAAAACAACAAGTGCATGATGGTGTTTACGCTTGGTACATCCGTAATCAAGATCATAATTTCGATGCGATTTTAAATGATATTAATATCGATGAAAGTCTCATTCAAAATGAATTACAGCAACTGCTCGCACCGGTGATTCAACACATGATTTCGTCCGATCATCTGAAGCAACGTGCAAGACTTCATCTGGAAAAGTTTTATTATTCAGACCATGTCCGAAAAATTCTTAATGCAGAATAAAAAAATAGTTTGATTAAAGAAACCGCTGATTTCAGCGGTTTTTTTTATTTCTCATCGCTTTAAGTTTTATAAATCGCAGTAGCACAATTAGGCATCAAGTTGAGACTCACCCCCAGCTCTTTCATTAAATCATTAAACTGATTTATCTGATCAATATCTACCGCTGATGCTAGATCATTTACTGGATGGATATATTTTTCCTGCATCATTAAGAAAAGTGTTTCAATTATAAATAACGGATTTTGATGAAATACAGGTAAATTCAACAGTGTCTTAAAACTTGTATGTTCATGACCCATTGTTTGATTTAGCGCTTTTAATACATGCTCATTAGCATCGATTCGACCAATAGAGGTATTAAACCAGGTAATTTTTGATCTTGAAAAATCAGGTAAGAGTTTAAAATAAGTATCGTTTATGATCTTAAAGTGTTCCACATGATTAAATGGCTGTGGTTTTTTTTGAAAAATATCCACCCGTTGTTTTGCATCTCTGGCGATATCTTTTAAATACTCTTTTAAAGCAGGCTGTTGCGTATCTCTAATGAGACTTTGTAAATTCGCAGGGATACTAATGCTATCCAAGTTTTCACAGGGATTTGCACTCCCTAAATAAGTCATTTTTGTTTTTTCATAAACCATTTTATGTAAATCAACACTAAACAATGGCTTCCAATGATCCGTTAAAAACTCGTGTGCTAAATAGGTACTACTATTTTTTAGCGTATTTAAAACAGCCTCCTTTTTAGATTGATGTACAAATGCACCTGCATCATTCAAATCATTAAATAATTGCGTAGCTACACCAATACTTTCCACCGATAAGTCTGGTTGATGCTCATCCACTAAACTAAATAATTTCTGAAGTGGAATCAAATCTTTAGAACCGGGATAACACATGTAGTGTAAATAGCAGATCCCAGACTCTTTTAATGATTGATCAATAATATCAAGTATATGTTGCTGTTGTTCAGGTGATATCCAAGTAAAGGTGCCATGATTTACAATGAAATCAAATTGTTGAGTCTTTGACTTTAAAAATTCTGAAAAATCAGCATGAATAAACTCTATATTTTTTAAGCCTAATTTTTGTGCTGACTTTCGTGCTAACTCGATATGTTGCGGGTTGAAATCGACACCAATAAAAGAGCCGTGAGGGTGATTCATCGCTGCAACGAGCAAATTGACGCCTGTCGCACATGCCAGCTCTAAATATGAAAATTTCTGACGGATATTCGGTGTTTTAAACCCTAGAAACTGAACAACGGTATTCAACCAAATCGGCTGCATTTCTTTATAGAAAAATACAGGATAAGTTGTATCTACCACATAACCATCTTTTCGTTTCATAACATTCCTGACAAAAATGCAAAATAAGCACTTAAAACTAGAAATGAGGCTTTAAGCCCCATTTCTATGAGTATGGTTTAAAACTTATAGTTCAAAGCAAAACTATATCTTCTGCCATCAAGAACCCAATCGTTACCATCATCTTGAACATTTTTATTGGCAACGTTATAAATGCCAGACGAGAATTGGACTTGATCGCTATATTTGTACACTGCACCTAGATCGACAAAGGTATAAGATGGCGTTGTTTCATCTTGCGTTTTAGTATCACCACGGTAGTTAAGTTGAGTCCACACATATAATTGATCGTTAATATCCCAATCTAAACCGGCATTAAACATATGTTTAGGCATGTCATTTAATGGCTGACCTTTATTTGCTCCGGTCTTTTGTTCACTGTCTGTATAAGTATAAGAATGTCTATATTTTAAATAGTCCGTGATTTGATAATCGGTTGTCCATTCTAAACCACGGATTTGAGCTTCATCTACATTGTAGTTATAAGTGTAGCCTGTAGCATTATAAGGGAGGTCAGGATTAGCCTGATAGAAAGCACTATTCGCAAAGTAATCATCTAACTCAGCTTGAGTATAGTTATCTTTACCACCTTCAGCAGCTGTTGGAGCACGACTGCCTTCTACACGAGAAGAGCGTGTGATTTTATCTTTAAAATCAGTTTGGTAAACCATTAAACTCATGTCTACATCTGCAAAAGTAAATGCAAACCCAGTTTCATAAGTAAGTGTCGTCTCTGGTTTTAAGTTCGGGTTAGGCATAATTGCTCCACCCATCGAATTCAACATATATTGCGGTGATGAATTACGTAAGCTTGGTGCTTTGTAGCCCGAAATCACACCACCTTTTAAAATTAAATTTTCTGTAGCGTTATAAACAGCATAGGCTTTAGGACTGAAGTTGTCGCCGAAGTATTCATTTTCATCATAACGACCACTAAATGTCAGTGCGAGTTTATCAGTCACACTCCAAGTATCCTCAGCGAAAAGTGACCACTGATAACGGTCCATGGTCGTAACTTTGCCCGCCATATCCGCTTTTTGGTTGGTCGTACCATCCGCAAGTTCTTCTTTTTCATAGTTTGCCCCAACCGTAACAACATGGTCACCAGCAAAATATGTACCTTGTGAATTTACTGTGAGGGTCTCAAAATCAATACCGCCTGGATTCGTCACCCCATTTACACTACGACCAGTAATCGAATTATTGCGATCCTTATCTAATTGCACATAAGAGTTGGCAACAAATTTATCGTATTTTGCCTCGTGGCTCAGCGTGAAATTATTTTTTTCTAATTCCGAATACGTTCTATTTTGCGCTTTAGTCAAACTAATGCCTGGGTTATGAATACGCTCCTGTTGAGTATTGGTATACTCTGCAATAATCGTATTATTTTTATTTGGCGTAAGAACAAATTTACCTGTGAAATTCTTTTTATTAAATTCAGGATCACTTTCACCAGTTTCAGTCGTTGTTGTTTGATAATGACTTTCGTCAATCGTTTGTAAACCTGCTGAAGCTTGAAATGAGAGTAAATCTTTAATCAATGGTGCATTAACATACAAACTTGTATTCGTAGCGTCATTGTTTACCTTATTCGATTTTCCTGCTTTGATGTATTCAGTACGAATACTTCCTGTTAATTCATCCTGATGCTTTTTAGTAATGATGTTAATTACACCGCCCATCGCATCTGAACCATAGAGCGATGAAGATGGACCTCTAATCACTTCAATTCGTTCAATTGCTTCAATCGGTGGTAAGAAATTAACCGATGCACCTTGAACACCACCATTTGTTGTCAATAAGCTCCCATCATTCATCGGCTTACCATCGATGAGAAAGAGTGTGTACGCTGATCCCATACCGCGAATCGAAATGGTTTGGTTTGTCCCACCACCTTGCACAAATACACCGGGTACATTTTTCAAAGCATCTGTAACATCGCTATACGATTTTTTTTCTAACTCTTCCTTTGAAATCACCGAAATCGTTGCAGCTGCATCCGCAATATTCTGTTCGTAACCACCTGCTGAAGTGACAACAATCGTTTTTAATTTCAAGTTCTCTTTTTCAGCCAGTATTTGTTCTTCTGCCTGCGCATTTATCACCATTAAAGACATGACTGCAAATGATAAAGACGATTGAATCCATTTCTTGTTCATACGTATTTCCGAAAACTTTAAGGAGAGAATTAGAATTTTTCGTAGCGCATTGTAACAAACACGAATTATATTGCAATTGCTTTTAATAATTATTCTCATTACTATTTATAAAATAAAATTTACTCCCAAAAAAATAGCTTCCCTTTGGAAGCTATTTTTAATCATTTGAAAATATTCAATTTAGACTTATTTGAAGTACGCACCTTCAGCTTGTGTATGATCTGTTTGATCGACAACACGCTTTAATTCAGGAATATGCTGTTGCAACGTCGTTTCAACACCTTGCTTTAAAGTTACGTCAATCGCTGAACAACCTTGGCAACCACCACCGAACTTAAGTACAGCTGTTAAACCGTGTTCTGCATCTTCAACCACTTCAACCAATGCACAGTTACCACCGTGCCCTGCCAAACCTGGATTGATCTCTGACTGAAGAATGTAAGTAATACGCTCTTCAATTGATGCATCAGGACCTACACGTGGCACTTTAGAGTTCGGAGCACGGAAAGTTAACTGACCACCAAAACGGTCTTTATTGTAATCAATTACAGCATCTAACAAATAAGGGATAGATGGCGTATCGATATATGCAGCAAATTCTGGATAATCTTGCTTGTAATCTGTTGGTACAACTTCATCAGGTGCGCTATAAGCCATGCAACACTCTGCGCGTGGTGTACCCGCATTTTCCACAAAAACACGCACAGCGATGCCCGGAGTATTTTGCTTATTGAGCAAATCAAATAAATACTCTTGTGCAGTTGGTGTAATTAATAAATTTGGAATTTCTTCAGCAACTGCAGTGCTGGTGTTCTCAGTCGACATAACAATATTTCCTCATGCTGAAGCTTCTATTTTAACTTAAGATCGGGGGTAATATTCTAAAATCAACTAAATTTGTCGGAATTATTATCAAATTACAATATATTGATAAATGAAATAGCATTATGATCAGTAAATAGTTAAAAATAGAAAAGTTTATTTATGCTTGATTTACCTTTTAATCATACAGTTAGCATCGTCATCATTACGGTGATCATCTCCTTAATCGCATTTTCAAACCAAAATGTAATGAATCGTTTGATTTTTTGGCCGCCTGCGATGCAGAAAGGCCAATATGATCGATTTATTACCCATGGCTTTATTCATGCGGACGGTACGCATTTATTATTTAACATGATCACCTTGTTCTTTTTTGGTAGCGTGATTGAAAGCTTTTATCGTCAGTATTTTTACGACTTAGGTTTTGTCCTGTTTTACTTGGGTGGTTTAATCGTTGCAATTATCCCGAGTTATTTAAAACATAAAAATGATCATCGTTGGGCAAGTCTAGGCGCTTCGGGTGCTGTATCTGCTGTGCTTTTTGCTTATATCTTGTTTGAACCTTGGAAATTGATTTTCGTCTTCTTCATTCCCGTTCCAGCCATTATTTTTGCAGTACTCTATATTGCTTATAGCATTTGGTCTGGGAAAAAAGGCAATTCAAATGTGAACCATAGTGCGCATTTGTGGGGTGCTGCCTACGGTGTGATTATGACGATTATTATTGAACCACGATTGATTCCACATTTTTTAAGTAAGCTGACTCAGCTTCCATTTTAATAAATTTTGGACAGTTTTTATTAAGTCATTTTATTTAGTTTAAACATCAAAGGGACGTTCTTCGTCCCTTTCTATATTCTGCCATTTGATCAACTTTTGCTCGGTTTTATATACTTCTTTATTCTTTTCTGAATCATAAACTGAAGTAGTAAAACACTGAATAAAACTTTCTTTTCCTCAATATACAATCCACACAATTTTGGTAGTTAATGCCACCTGAAATTCTAATTTGGCATAGATAATGTTTACATCTGTATATGAATGATGAAATATCACGAGAGTTTTTGCATGTCTCAAGCACTAGAAGGGATTCAATTCCCGATCAATTCTACCAATAATAAACCAAGTACATCCAAAACAGGACAAGCTATTCTTTCTGAAGCGCTGTCTACTGTTGACCATAAAACTTCTCAGCAAGTTTTATCTGAAAAAAACTGGCGTAAGAAATATCCAATTTACTTTAAAGCCTTGGTTGAAAATGGCATTCGAAATCAAGAAAATCCTATTGAGATTGCTCAAGCAGGCTTAAACAAAGCACATCATAGTTTTGAGTTTTATCGTGATGGTCAAAAATGTAACTTAGCAGAAATGATGAGTTTAGAAGCTCAACCACTCTATTCAGTTAAATTACAAGGTGAAAGTGAAGCAAAGCCTGAATGGTATGTGCCCTATCATGGACAAAATCTAAGAGGACAAGCGCTGTTAGATCAAATTCAAACATGGGAAGATGCTGGCATTATTGAAAGTAGTCATGCTGAAGCACTAAGAACGGTGCATGCACATCCTGAATGGTTTGACCTGTCTGATCGTACCATGGTGCTGTTTGGTGCTGCTTCCGAAGCAGGCCCTCTAACTTGGTTATCTCAATGGAAAGCCAATATTATTGCACTCGACCTGCCTAACCCACGTGTTTGGGACAAAATACTCACCACCATCAAAAAAGGTAATGCAACGCTGATTGCTCCATGTTCAGAGCAACTGGATCAAAATACCTCAATTGAAACATTAAAAGAAAAACTGGGTGCAAATTTACTGACTCAGACACCTGAAATTGCACAATGGCTAAGTAAAAAGAATCAGGCTTTAGATTTAGCTGCCATTGCCTACCTCGATGGTGAGAAACATGTCCGTGTCTCGATGGCAATGGATAGCATCATGCAATATATTAGTGAGAAAAAAACTGATACGAGCTTGATGTATATGTGCACGCCAACAGATGTGTATGCCGTTCCGGCTGAAGTAATCAATGCATCAGCAACTAAATTTAAATCCCGCTCACAGTCTGAAAAACTCATGAGTAAAGGGATTGAAATGTTGACTTTAAAACACTTCTTTAAAAAGAACTCTCATGATCTAGCCCCTTCTGATCAAGGTAATACTTACGGTATCGCAGATTGTTTAGTCGTCGAACAAGGACCTAACTACGCACTAGCAAAACGTATTCAACAGTGGCGTGCAACCCTAGCTCGTCATCAAGGTCAACGTGTCAGTATCAATATTGCACCATCGACCACTACCCATTCAGTGACTAAAAACCCTTTACTCAAAGCGGCATTTAATGGTGCAGGTATTTTTGACGTTGAAGCTTTTGAACCATCTACAACCAATGCCATTATGGCTGCACTTTGGGTACATGATTTACGTAATCCAAAGTCAATTGCAAACCCAGAGAACCCAATGCAACACCCACTGGAACTGATGATGGAAGGTGCTAATCATGGTGGTTTATGGCGTGTTGCCTATTTAGCACGTACGGCATTACCGTTCGCTGCATTGTATGGTTTTGCAGAAGAGAAACTCCCTAAAAGCTTAATGAAAAGATTGAAGAAATGAAGAGTCAGTTAGATTTTGACTTAAGAATATTTTCAAAGCCTTACAGTTTTTAACCGAACTTTTGGATTGAAAAATAAGGCTCTTGAAAATAAAAAACACCCAATAAAAAAGCTGCCCTGAGGCAGCTTTTTTTGATCTATCAAACTTAGAATACTTTTAAGAATAACCAGAACAATGCACCTGATAAACAGATCGTTGCAGGCAAAGTAAAGATCCAAGCTGAAAGAATGGTACGAACCATCTGGAAGTTCAAACCTGATTTATTGGCAACCATCGTACCCGCTACCGCAGAGTTAAGTACGTGTGTAGTTGATACTGGCATACCAAAACCATCAGCAGCAGCAATTGTAGACATCGCAACAAGCTCAGCAGACATACCTTGACCATAAGTCATATGTTGCTTACCAATACGCTCACCTACAGTCACAACAATACGTTTCCAACCCACCATTGTTCCAAGACCGAGTGCAAGTGCTACAGCTACTTTCACCCAAGTTGGAATGTATTGTAGGAATGAATCCATGTTGTCACGGTAATCATCAACTGCTTTCGCTTGAGTTTCGTTCATTGCTGGTAAAGCTTCAGCTTTATCAAGACGCTTAAATGCTGTTGCACTTAAGTACATGTCGTTACGCAAAGAAGAAACTTCAGCTTCAGGAACATCTTTCAAAGAACCATATTGACCTACACGCTCACCTAAGTGATCAGTCATACTTGCCAACGCAGGTACAACCGCTGGTGTTAATTCTTTAGTTTGGATGTACGTCGTTAACACGTCACGCGCTTCAGTATCTGGCACATCTGCATGATTTGCATAAATCACTTGAGCAGTTTGTGAAGATAATTCACTGAACGATTGAATGTGTTGTTGATCTAAATTCTTGTTCAAAGAATAAGCCAATGGTACACAACCGATCAGGATAAGCATGATCAAGCCCATGCCTTTTTGACCATCGTTTGAACCATGTGCAAAGCTTACGCCAGTACATGTAAAGATCAAAAGTGCACGAATTAGCGGTGGTGGTGGCTTATTACCTTCAGGTGGTTGGAATAATTCCACTTGTTTTTTGAAGATTTTTTTAACCAATAAGAACAACACAGCTGCAAATGCAAAACCGATTAATGGTGAGAATAAAAGCGCTTTACCCACTTTCATTACTTGTTCCATATCTACGCCTGATGCACCACTGCTCGCGTTTAGAATGTAGTTCATGATACCTACACCCAAAATCGAACCGATCAATGTATGCGAGCTAGACGCAGGAATACCAAAGTACCACGTTCCTAAGTTCCAAGTAATTGCCGCGATCAGCATGGCAAAAACCATTGCGAAACCTGCTCCAGAACCGACATTCATGATCAGTTCTACAGGAAGTAAAGCAATAATACCGTAAGCAACTGCACCACTGGCAACCATTACGCCAAGGAAGTTACAGAAACCACACCACATCACCGCAACAGGCGCTGACAAAGCATTGGTATAAATTACGGTTGCAACCGCATTGGCTGTGTCATGGAAACCATTCACAAACTCAAAACCCAATGCAATGAACAATGCTGTTGCAAGCAAAATCACTGAGTAAAGGCTTAATGCAGGTACATGAGATAAATCAGCCACCAATTGGAAGCCAATATAAATAAGAGTGGAAATAATCAGTGTTAAGAACACCGGCATAAAAAACTTCGGTGTCGGCACGTGAACATTGGTCGACGAAACTTGCGCCGATTGTTGTGCTGAATCTGAAACTGGAGATTGATTAGAATTCATGCAAGCAAGTAAAGAGGATAAGAATATCCCCTTATTGTTCAATTTAATTATTACAATTATATGACAAACAGGTGTCATATAAAGCATCTAAATGACACTTTATTGTTGTAAAAATAATATTTTTGAAAATTTTAAATCAAATAAATATATTAATTTCAATATCTTAAACAATATCACCCTTCAAAAACCAGAGACAAATGCTGACCAAATAAGATGAAATAAATATGTAATATTTTTCATCAAATTTTCGATTTCTAATCAGAGCATTATTCTGCAATGCAAATATGACAAAGATATGAACAAAAACAAAAATTTAAATTAAATTTATCATTTTTATACAAAGCGAGTGATTTTCACACACTTTCATGGCTTTAGATGCCGATGCGTACTGAATTATCAAAAAATGTACTTTAGATCTGCTAAAATGTTGCACCTAATTAAGTCCAACATAGTGAGCGTCATTGATGTCTACCCTCGCCACCTTAAAAGAGCTTCTATCCCAACGCATTCTGATTATAGACGGCGCTATGGGTACCATGATCCAACGCCATAAATTAGAAGAAGCCGATTACCGTGGTGAGCGTTTTGCAGACTGGGCATCTGACCTAAAAGGCAACAATGACCTTTTGGTATTAACGCAACCACATATTATTCAAGGCATCCACGAAGCTTACCTAGAAGCTGGTGCTGACATTATTGAAACCAACAGCTTTAACGGCACACGCATTTCGATGTCAGATTATCACATGGAAGATTTGGTTCCAGAGATTAACCGTGAAGCTGCACGTATTGCCAAAGAAGCATGTAAAAAATATTCAACACCTGAAAAACCACGTTTTGTAGCAGGTGTACTTGGGCCGACATCACGTACTTGCTCAATTTCACCGAAAGTAAACGACCCCGCATTTCGTAACATCACTTTTGATGCCTTAAAAATCGATTATATCGAAGCGACGAAAGCTTTGATTGAAGGTGGTGCAGACATCATCCTCATCGAAACTGTATTTGATACTTTAAATGCCAAAGCTGCAATTTTTGCAGTGAAAGAAGTGTTTAAAGAACAAGGTTATGAATTACCGATCATGATCTCAGGTACGATCACTGATGCTTCAGGTCGTACATTAACAGGTCAAACCGCAGAAGCATTCTGGAACTCGGTGCGTCACGCAGATCCAATCTCGATTGGTTTTAACTGTGCCTTAGGTGCAGATGCGATGCGTCCACACGTCAAAACCGTATCTGATATTGCAGATACTTTTGTTTCAGCACACCCAAATGCAGGCTTGCCAAATGCCTTTGGTGGTTATGATGAAACACCTGCTGAAACGGCTGCATTTATCCAAGAATTTGCTGAAAGCGGTCTGATTAACATCACGGGTGGTTGTTGTGGTACAACACCAGACCATATTCGTGCCATTGCCAATGCTGTTGCAGGCATTTCACCTCGTCAAGTTCCTGAAACCAAACCTGCATGTCGTTTAAGTGGTTTAGAGCCATTTAACATCACTCAAGATTCGTTATTTGTGAACGTGGGTGAACGTACCAACGTGACAGGTTCTAAAAAGTTCCTTCGTTTAATCCGTGAAGAAAACTTTGCCGAAGCACTTGATGTGGCATTACAGCAAGTAGTTGCAGGCGCACAGGTGATCGACATCAACATGGATGAAGGGATGCTCGATTCGCAAGGTGCGATGGTGCATTTCTTAAATCTGATTGCATCTGAGCCTGATATTTCACGTGTGCCGATCATGATTGACTCATCGAAATGGGAAATCATTGAAGCAGGATTGAAATGCGTACAAGGTAAAGCGATTGTTAACTCGATTTCCTTAAAAGAAGGTTATGACGAGTTTGTCGAAAAAGCACGTTTATGCCGTCAATATGGTGCTGCTGTGATCGTGATGGCATTTGATGAAAATGGTCAGGCGGATACTGCTGCACGTAAAAAAGAAATCTGTAAGCGTTCTTATGATGTTTTAGTCAATGATGTTGGCTTCCCTGCTGAAGATATTATCTTTGACCCGAACGTGTTTGCAGTCGCAACAGGGATTGAAGAACACAATAACTATGCTGTTGATTTTATTGAAGCAACAGGTTGGATTAAACAGAATTTACCACATGCGATGATTTCAGGCGGTGTGTCTAACGTATCGTTCTCTTTCCGTGGTAACGAGCCTGTACGTGAAGCGATTCACTCGGTGTTCTTGTACCATGCCATCAAACAAGGCATGACCATGGGGATTGTAAACGCTGGTCAAATGGCGATTTACGATGACATCGATAAAGAATTAAAAGCTGCGGTTGAAGATGTGGTTCTGAACCAAAACCAAGGCGAAAGCGGCCAAGAAGCAACAGAAAAATTGCTTGATGTGGCTGAGCAATACCGTGGTCAAGGCGCTGCACAAAAGAATGTTGAAGATTTAGAATGGCGTAAACTGCCTGTCGAAAAGCGCCTTGAACATGCGCTTGTAAAAGGCATCACAGCATTTATTGATGAAGATACCGAAGAAGCTCGCTTAAAAGCCAAACGTCCACTTGATGTAATCGAAGGGCCTTTGATGGATGGCATGAACGTGGTGGGCGATTTGTTTGGCTCGGGCAAAATGTTCTTACCACAAGTGGTGAAATCTGCTCGTGTGATGAAACAAGCTGTAGCGTGGTTGAACCCGTACATCGAAGCTGAAAAAACAGGTGCGCAGTCTAAAGGTAAAGTGTTGATGGCGACCGTAAAAGGCGACGTACACGATATTGGTAAGAACATTGTAGGGGTAGTTTTAGGTTGTAACGGTTATGACATCGTTGACCTTGGCGTAATGGTCCCTGCTGAAAAAATCTTACAAACTGCAATTGATGAGAAAGTCGACATCATTGGTTTATCAGGTTTAATCACACCGTCTTTGGATGAAATGGTTTTTGTTGCCAAAGAAATGCAACGTAAAGGTTTTAACATTCCACTGATGATTGGTGGTGCAACCACATCTAAAGCTCATACAGCTGTGAAAATTGACCCACAATATTCAAATGATGCAGTGATTTACGTAGCTGATGCTTCTCGTGCTGTAGGTGTAGCAACTACACTTCTTTCACCTGAGATGAAGCCTAAGTTTGTTGAAGATACACGAGCTGAATACACTAAAGTACGTGAGCGTATTGCCAATAAACAACCAAAAGCTGCGAAGTTGTCTTATGCAGAATCAATTGAAAACGGTTTAAAAATTGATTTTGCTGCTAATCAGCCTGTTAAACCAAACTTTATTGGTAAGCAGACCTTTACCAATTATCCATTAGAAACATTGGTTGAATACTTTGACTGGACACCATTCTTTATCTCTTGGAGCTTGGCGGGTAAATTCCCTGCAATTCTGACGGATGATGTGGTGGGTGAAGCTGCGACTGACTTGTATGAACAAGCTCAGACGATGCTAAAAGACATTATTGATAACAAACGTTTTGATGCTCGTGCTGTATTCGGGATCTATCCTGCCAATCGTTCAGCAGCGGATTCTGTTGAAGTGTATGACGAAGCAAGCTCGAATGTGACGCATACTTTCCATCATATCCGCCAGCAGTCTGACAAAGTCACAGGTAAACCAAACTTATCTTTGGCGGACTTTGTTGCTTCAAAAGATGAAGCTGAAGATTACTTGGGTGGCTTTACTGTGTCGATCTTTGGTGCGGAAGAAATGGCACATGAGTACAAAGCCAAAGGTGATGATTATTCTGCGATTCTTGCACAATCTTTAGGTGACCGTTTTGCAGAAGCATTTGCTGAGCATTTACATGAGCGTATTCGTAAAGAGTTCTGGGGCAACCAAGCATCTGAAACTTTAAGCAATGAAGAGTTGATTAAGGAGAAGTATGTGGGGATTCGTCCTGCACCGGGCTACCCTGCTTGCCCTGAGCATTCTGAGAAAGCAACTTTGTTTAGTTGGTTAGATTCGACCAATGCCATTGGTACAGAATTAACTTCTAGCTTTGCAATGTGGCCACCTTCAAGTGTAAGTGGTTTCTATTATGCAAACCCTGAAAGCCAATACTTTAATGTGGGTAAAATCGCGGGCGATCAGCTTGAAGATTATGCGAAGCGTAAAGGCTGGACATTGGATGAGGCGAAACGTTGGTTAGCGCCGAATTTGGATGATTCGATTGTTTAATTGATATTAAGACTCGAATTATAGAAATAATTCGAGTCTTTTAGTATCTTTGCTTTTAAAGCAATCTAGAAATTTCAAACCTCTTAATTTCATCCAATGTATTCACAAATACAAAGAATTCTTCATTACATTGTAGCTTCCCATTACTTACACCTATATTTTTTAATTGTTTATTTTCTTTTAAAAAATTAATCAGTTGGGTACTTAAACCAACTTTGAATAAATCAATATTTTCTCTTTGCTCACTTCCATACATAAAACAATTGTACTCAATTTCTGTGACAAGTTTTATCTCGTATAAGATATTAACAAATTTAGTAAGATTAAAATTCACAAAATCTGTTTCACTCTTCAACTTAACTAACGCCAAATTAACACGTTGCTTTTTATTCTTTGTTGATAAATCCACACATGTATTATATTTATTATTAACTGAATATGGTATCTCTCCAAAACCAATACCGATATAAAACTTATTATATTTAATAGGTTTATTCTTACCCAACCACTCAAAGTATCCTAAATAATGATTAATATGTGATTTTAAAGATAAATTATGCATACGATCAATAAAGTTAGTATAGAACTTCCTAGTACCCTCATAATTAAATCTTAAGTACCTTCCTGCATTTCTTTTTAAATGATAATCAAAATCTTTGATAAAAAAATAGTAAATCTTATCTACAATATTTAGACCATTCCAATGATCAGATACTAACAATTCATCTAATTTCTCATATAAAATTTTATAAACTTCATCAAATTCACTATAAATACTATGCACATCTTGTTCAATTATGGATTTCAATAGAAAATTATCTTTTTGATCATCATAGATTAGAAAATCCTCCAAATCTCTAACAGTAATAATGTTTTCAGAAATCCCATCTTGGATAAGACTAGAACCACCATTATTATTTTTTAAATATTCACTAACTGTATTTAGCAAAGCTGGATTTTCAACACTATCCTCAAATAAACTGCTTTTTAATAATTTAATTTTATTATACATATCACGATTCTTACCATTAAAGTAATTATCGTTAACAAAATGTATACTTGGATTTAATTTAGACAAATCCATATTGTTTTGATTAAAAACTTCATTTAACCTATTAACTCTCCCAATTAAGTTAATTAATTTTTTAATATTCAAATCTGTTGTATTTAAAATAAATAACGCCTCTATTGGAAAGTTAATTCCTTCCAATACAACAGAATTAGCAACCAGATACTTAACATCAGGTTCATTTTTAAATTTAAATTCTAAAAAATCTTTTATTAAATCAGGAATACCACCATGTAAATAAATTAATCCTTTTTTAATGTAGTCAACACAATAAAAATCTTCATGTAAATTATCAGATAAGATTTTAGATAAATATGATAGTTTTTCATTTAAAATCAATTGATTACAAAGATTTTTTGAAAATTCTTCTACTTTTTTAGGTGATCGCAAATAAATAAAATTCTTACTTTTTTTATTTTCTCTGATATATTTGTATAAATTTTCACACCGTCCCAATCTATAAATCTCATCTAAGAAACGATTGTATTTAAAAAAATCACCTGATTCCTTAAATTCAAAGTAGTCTGGCTCTTTAATATTTAGCTTTATTTTACGTTCAAAAAAAACTTGATTGACCTCTAATTGTAAACTTTTAGACTCATTAATCAGTGGAGAAAAATAATAGTGTTTCGAATTACTCGATCTAAATCTATTTCTCCTAATAACTCTAGCTAATATTACAGCTCTATAGTCATTAGAAAGTAGATTATGCGCTTCATCAATTATCATTACATCAAAATATTTTTTTTTGTTTTTTGCTAAAAATCTCAATGCTCTTTCTTGAGTAAATACACTAATAAAAATATCTTCATTATCATACATATCTTCATTAAATATTATTTTTCTATCTGGAAAAATATTTTTCAAATCTATTATATTTTGGGATATCAGAGATTTACTCGGTACTATTATTGAAATTTTTTTATTTATATTTTTTCTAATTAAATCAAAAATCAATGAACTTTTACCAAATGAAGTTGGTGCGATATACACATTGTCTAAACTTTCACTTGATAAAATTTCAGTTCTATTCAAACGCTGTTGATACATCTCAATGTGTTTATCATATCTATAAGCATCAACTTCAACATCATTTTTTATACTCTCCAAACTCAAAGATTTTATTAATTTTTTTTCATAAATAAATCTATTTATCGGATAAAATCCAACATTTAGACTAAGATCAAACAAAGGTTGATATAATTTATTTATTAAAGCTACTTTCAAAATTACAAAATAAGCGAAATTAAAACAACCCACTCTTCTTTTATCTTTTTGATATTCTTGTAGAAATAAAATTGATACCGAGAGTATGAAACTTAACTCTTCGTACTCAAGTTGAATGCCTATAGTTAATTTTCTAATTATGCTTTGAAAAAGATCTATATTCTTTAATTTTTTTATTTCATCTATTCCATCCATATCGTGTTTACTTAACCTCTAAATACTGCATAAAATTACTGATATTTTCATTAGTTATTGACAGTATTTTTATTTTTTTCCCCTCTAGATTATTCAACTTCATTTTTTCCTTTAACAAGCTATCTGACCATAAGTTACTCCACTCTCCATTCAAATAAATTGTTGAACATGGAACTAAGTTAAAGTCTTGCACTTTGGAAAATTTTCCTTGCTGAAAGTCTTTTTTTAACTGCCAAATTTTATCTATTATGTTATCTTGAGCCTTAACATCTCTATGCTGAACATGATTATAAGCATTAATCCAAGGATTCCCATCTCTTCGCCCGCTTTTTCCTGTTATATATTGCTCTAGTCCACTATAAGATTCTCTAATTTTATTTAAATGTGAGATATTTTTGGTCAAATACCCACCAGATTTACTTTCTACTAGAAATATTTCATCATTTTTACTGTATACCCCATCAAATCCTTTTTTCGCACTACTATCTTCAAGATTAAAAAACAAACAATCTTGCTTGTAATTATTGTTATTCAAAAATAGATGTATAAGAAATTCAGATATAGCTCCTTGTCGACCACGTAAATCTTTCGTTTTTAAATAATCCGATAATCTATTTTTTACCTCTACAATTGTACTGCGAGAATGACCTTCACAAATTTTGACTATTTCTTCATCAATTATTTTAATATATTCACTGTCAAATTTACCGATGTGCATAATATGCAATTCTATATGTGGTGCAAGCCTCTCTTTTTTATATAACTTCATTTCAACCCCAATCAACCTTATGAACAGAAGTTTAACCAAATTAATTCACTATAATATTCACACATCTTAATTCGATCAAAAAAAAATCACAATTAATTTGAAAATTAATTTAATTTAAATCCAATATTTGCATTTCCCAAAGTCGTGATCATAAGATTTGTTCTGCTTCGGTCATGATTGCGTAAATTACATAGGGGTTGTTTTAAGTTTTTATTGTAAGGTTTCATTTTTATTCTCTTATTTTTAAATCTCCCCTAGCCCCTCTTTAAAAAAGAGGGGGACGTCACGAATCAACAACCGCAATAAAATTCATGCAAGTCCCACCCTTTATCAAAGGGAGGAGTTATACCGATTCTAGACCGCTAGCTAATTCACGGAAAGTTCCTCTTTGAAAAAGGGGGATTTAGGGCGATTATAAAACCGCTATTTTCTAACCAGCCACTCTCAAACTATCCGTTTTAACATTTTTAGTTCAGCAAAACTTTCTACTTTAAGGAATAATTAATACTTATTAATGAAATTACTAAAAGTCTGATATTTCCATGAAAAAACTCATGAACAACCCTGAAAACTTGGTTGTCGACATGTGCAAAGGCTTTGTCATTGCCCATCCTGAACTCGAGTTTACCGAATCTAATAAAATCATTTCACGAAAAGAAAAACACAATAACGTAGCTCTGATCAGTGGCGGTGGTAGCGGTCATGAACCTGCCCATGCAGGCTTTGTCGGTACAGGCATGCTCGATGCTGCCGTATGCGGTGATGTCTTTGCATCGCCTTCACAAATTCAAGTCTATAAAGCATTAACTCAAGTCGCTTCGGACAAAGGCGTACTGATGATCATCAAAAACTATTCTGGTGATATGATGAATTTTCAAAATGGCGCACAACTTGCGACAGAAGATGGCATCAAGGTCGATTACGTCAAAGTAACTGATGATATCGCTGTCAATGACAGTCTATATACAGTTGGTCGTCGCGGTGTAGCAGGTACGGTTTTTGTCCATAAAATTGCAGGTGCTGCAGCAACTCGAGGACTAGATTTACAACAAGTCAAACAAGTAGCTCAAAAAGCAGCTGATAGTGTGACCAGTTTAGGTTTTGCCTTTAACTCTTGTACTGTGCCTGCCAAAGGCACGCCAACCTTTAATCTTGCAGAAGATGAAATGGAATACGGCGTCGGGATTCATGGAGAACCAGGGATTCGTCGTGAAAAAATCCTGCCATCCAATGAACTTGCTCAAAAAATCATTGATGATTTATTGGAAGATCGTCCAAATTTAACTGAAGTTGCGGTTTTGGTGAATGGATTTGGTGCAACACCAGCTCAAGAGCTTTATGTGTTTAATTACGATGTTTGCCAATACCTTGCTCAGAAAGGCATTCAAATCTACCGCAGTTTTGTCGGCAACTATATGACCAGTATCGACATGGCAGGTGCATCAGTGTCATTGCTCGCTGTAGATGATGAACTAAAAAGTTATTTAGATGCTGAAGCCAATACCCCTGCATTGAAAATAGATGGATCGAAACCTCAAACTTTAGAGCTTTCAAATCAAACAGCCTCAACTGATGCATTATTTAGCGCTACTATCGAAACTAATCTTGAGCATGCGAGGATTGAAAATGAACAATTTACCATTGAAAACATGCGTTATGTAATTGACGCCATGAGTGCATGTATCATCAAAAATGAAGTACCTTTCTGTGACCTAGATGCACATGCAGGTGATGGTGATTTTGGGATGAGTGTCGCAAAAGGCTTTAAGCAACTAAAACGCCAATGGCCTGGATTGATGCAATTCCAACACATGGATGAGTTCTTGCTGAATTGTTCAATGATCATCATGCAACACTGTGGCGGTGCTTCAGGTCCGATCTGGGGTTCTGCATTCCGTGCGGCAAGTAAAGCGATTCAATGTAAAACAACTTTAAGCGTGGCTGACTTTGCAGAGATGATGCAAAGTGCTGTGAAAGGCATTCAAATTACAGGTGAGCGCTCATTTGGTCGTGGTGCTGTGGTGGGTGATAAGACCCTGATTGATGCTTTAGTGCCTTGTGCAGATTCATGGTCTCTAAATACCAATAAGACTTTTAAAGCAAACTTTGTACTTGGTGCACAAGCCGCAGTTCAAGGTGCCGAATCGACTAAAGATATTGTTGCGCGTATGGGTCGCGCAGGTACAGTGGGTGATCGTAGCCTCGGCTACCCTGATGCAGGTGCCTATGGACTCGGTGTGATTTTCACTGAAATCGCAGAACAAATCCAGTAAGGTTCAATAGCCTATTCATGTGCTTATAAGGTCTCATTAAATTAGCGCTTGACTCAATCCTAACTTAGAAAAAAGCACCACATTCATTGGGTGCTTTTTTATTTCAATAAATCTATGTAATTCATCTTAGGGCTACAACTACAGTTCCAAATAGTCACTGACCTGATTTCGCCCTCGCGCTTTAGATAAATACAGTGCATGATCTGCCAAATGGGAAACCTCATCTGGTGTGCGATTTTGCTCATAGTCAGCCACACCAAAGCTCGCAGTGATATTGATTGTTTGACCATTTTCAAGTGTTATTACTTGGGATTCAATCAAAGCTCTGCATCGTTAAGCGACTTGTTTGGCGGACTGTATATTTTGATCAAGCAAAATCAAAATAAATTCTTCCCCGCCTAAACGACCAATCAAGTCATGACTTCTCACCACTGATTTTAAAATCGCTGCGACTTTTTTCAGAACTTCATCACCCGCCTTATGCCCAAAGCTATCATTAATTTTCTTAAAATAATCCAAATCCAGAATAATCATGGCATAACTATGCTTTTGCTTTAAATGAATATCATGAATACAATCTGTGACATAGCGTCGATTATTCACTTTGGTTAGCCCATCGACTTGACTAAGATACTCAATACTTTTTTCTCGTCTACGCCACTGTCTCAATAGAATTTCAAAAAATAAAGCTGAAATCACTAAAATAGGTAAATACAGAATCGCCATACTCTGTATCCAAAATGAATTTTTATAATATTCACTATGGTTCAATGCATCACTAAATAAAGGTGCATAAGGCAACTGTCCCGACGCAGTCCGACTGCACAGATATAAAATGTATAAAGTAACGATCAGCATAATGCTGTAAATGGTTTTTGGTTTATAAAATACAAAGCCAATCAACAAAATATTCAGTGTTCCCCCCACTGCTGCAGGGCTATAAACCCCCACCGTCTGTGCTGAATAGATCAGTAATAAACCAAAATACAGCAGAATAAACCAACCCATAAACTTTCGAAACTGAGCATAACGGCGAAATATCAGTGAAACGACTAAAACAAAAACCGTCAGTAAAATTTGTACCCATGTAGTAAAAATACGCTCATCGTAATAATTTTCATTGAACCAAACTCTATTTTGCGAGTTGAAGTTGATCAAATACCAAAGCAAATGACCTGGTACAATCATCAGCGCAAAACTTAATAATAGAATGCCTTTATCAAAGTTTGGCCAATAGATAAAAACCTTATCCGTTTCAAATAAATGAAAGTGTATAGCTTGATTAAATTGCGCAACTTTATGTTTACATTGCTTATATATTTTCATCACTTTTCGAGTAGTTATACATTTTATAGCTTCAATATAACGCCAAACTCACTATAAAAATCAACCATTTATATTGTTTAAATCAACAATTATTTCCTATCAATTGAATGATCAATAAGTCACTCATATTTGATTAAACGTTAAAAAGCTTTTTATTTATTAAAAATTATTTTATATTTCAATCATCTATATGTTTCGCTACATTCAACATTTAAAAAGATCACTGTTGTTTGCACGATGCTTGAGTTTAATTACAGACTTTGAATTAGATATCATTCAGTAGAATACATATTTCATATTATTAAAATTAACTAATGATTGTTATAGGATTGGCTTTATAATTATTAGTGATATGATCAAATTATTATCGTGCGAAGTTTTGAAATGTTTCAGAGCACTTTAAACTTTTATAGCTTACTCATTCCCCTCATTTTAATGAGTATGGGCTTCGTTACGCTTTTATTTTACAAACTTAAATCTTTGTCTAACTACCTCGCGTTTTATGCAATCGCACTCATTTGTGTAGGTCTCAGTTTATTTTTACATAGCATTTTTATACCCTCCGTATTATTACAATTACTTCCCTTTGTCTTTGGACTGTACTTTCTATCTTGTGTATTACATGCACATGCTATTTACCTACGTTTAGGGATTCAATCGAATTGGACAATGCTGTTCATTCTTTTGAGTTTGGGGATTGTAGGTCATGCCTATTTCGCTATTTGGCATGATAGTCAAACCTTACGCATGCTTATTACAGGTGTGATCACAGCGTGTATTTATCTCAATAATCCCATCGATTTCTTTAAAATCAAGCCGCAACTGAAAATTGATCGCTATTTAAAAGTACTCACCATTACGCTTACAACAATTGCGCTTGGTCGTGCGATATTATTGAATCATCTCGTTGTTCCCACTGAGATGATCTCTACCTCCGCGATGCTTTGGGCTTCCACACAGCTTTTACTGATTGTGATTGATATTATTTTCTTAGGCATTTTTATCAGTTGTTCGATTCAAGATATTCTAGACAAACTAAAATTAGAACGTAATCGTGACCCACTCACTGGTTTACTCAATCGGCGAGCATTTAAAGAATATGTACAACAAATGCATTGGGTCGACCAGCCTGCACCAAAGGCACTGATGATTATTGATCTCGATCACTTTAAACAGGTCAATGATCACTACGGACATTTCGTTGGTGATTTAGCACTTCAACACAGTTCTAAAATTTTAAGTCAAAGTCTCAGTGAACATGATCGAATTTCACGCATTGGCGGTGAAGAGTTCGTCGTCATCTTAAATAATGCTTCTCCAGAGCATGCTTTAAATGTAGCAGATTCAATACGTCATCAGCTTTATCAGAGCCCGCTCTATTATGCTGAACATCAAGTCAAACTCAGTATTAGCATTGGCGTAAGCTTTTTTGAAGAATATCAATACTTCGATCATGCTTTTCAAGAAGCAGATGATTATTTATATCAAGCAAAAAAAATGGGTAGAAATTTGGTTCAGTCTAAATTCAGTCCTGTTTAAAACTCATTATTAAACCTTACAAAGATCTATCCATCTTAGTTTTGAGCGATTGCATTATTTTACAACGATTCAATTTCAGCAATCAGAATAAACATGCATCAAGGTCATTGCAGTGAAGTCAAATATTCATCTAAATGATTGAACTTAGGCAAATCAATACCGCGGTGAGTGGTTTGATTTTTTAATAACTGATCAGGATCAATCACAGCAACGGAATGGCCATCTTGTATCAGTCGATCCAAGCCTTCAATCAACATACGGCGTCCAACATCATGAACAAAAGATAAATTATTGAGGTCAAATACGATGGTGTTCGACGCTACAGGTTCATCCTGAACGATTCTAAGTAACATCTCAGCTTCAGCAAATTGTAATGCACCAACCAACTCATAGATCACAATCGAATCATTACCTCGAGGTGAATACCGACGCTGTACGATGGTTTGAGCCGAAGGTGTCCCTTCCATCAAATGTAAGCCCATATCTCGTGACAATTGCTCAAAAATATCAACACCTCTGACACTATTGCCATGTTCATCTAACTTCGGTGAAAAGACTGCAATGCCTACCTGTCCAGGCAATACACCAATAATTCCACCTGCTACACCACTTTTCGCAGGGATGCCTACTGTCGTTAACCAGTCCCCAGCGGCATCGTACATCCCACAGGTCATCATGACACTGAGCACCTGACGAACCACATTACGCTCAATCAGTCGTTTTCCTGTTGCTGCCTGAATACCACCATTGGCTAACACACTGGTCATTTTCGCCAAATCATTCACAGTTACTTTAATCGCACATTGCTTGATATACCCATTTACGATTTCAACAGGATCAGACTCTAAGACCCCAACTGTACGGAGCATGTAGCCGATCGATAGATTACGAAATGCGGTATCCAATTCAGATTGATACACCTGATGATCAAACTCTAGCTCTCGCCCTGCAAGCTGACTTAGAAATTGTCGCAGTTTTTCTGCACGGTCCGTTTGTGCATCAAATGGGATCAACGAATGAGTGGTAATCGCCCCTGAATTAATCATCGGATTTTTAGGCAAATTTCCACGATCTAAAGCAATCTGATTAAAAGCCTCGCCCGACGGCTCAACGCCTACTTTGGACAAAACAGCATCCAATCCATGTTCAGTCAGCGCTAGTGCATAAGCAAAAGGTTTCGACATCGATTGAATGGTAAATTCAACATCCACATCTCCACTCGAATAAATAACGCCATCGACCGTGGAAAGTGCCAAGGCTAATTTATTGGGATCAGCATTTGCAAGTTCGGGAATATAATCTGCCAATGCCCCTTCATTTTTTAAATCGCAATTGGACAGGACTTGATTCAAATAATCTGGTACTGGGGTCTTCATCTACAACCTCTTTATGTTTCTATTTTTATAACGATGGGAATAACAGATTTAAATACATTTTCATTTTGCAGATTAACCGCAATATTGATCAGTCACTTTTCAGTACATGATCACATGCGTACATAAGCATCCGTTTCTACATTCATCATCTGAAAATCATATGGTGTATTTCATGTTGAAACTCGCTCTAAATTACCCGAATCTGAACATCGTTAAAGTTGAAAAATGTATAAAATACAGCACATTTCAAATAGCGACTTCATCAATGATCTTTTCGTATAACTGCTTTTAAATCTATATTTTTAAATCGCACATTGAATTTGATTACGACCTTGCTCTTTTGCTACATACAAAGCTTGATCAGCACGTTTAATCACTTGCTCATGGGTCATACCATTTTGGTAAATCGAGATACCAAAACTTGCCGTGATTTGAATCGATAGATTGTCATTTATAACAAAATATTCTTGCTCAATCTGTTTACGACAACGCTCAGCAATTTCAATAATTTGATCTAAATAAGAGGTTTGCAAAATCATTAGAAACTCTTCACCACCAAAACGACCCACCATGTCATTGCCACGAATATTTGCATCTAGCACTTTAGCCACACGTCTTAATACATGATCACCGACATCATGACCAAAACGATCATTAATAGATTTAAAATGATCTAAATCAATCAATACAACTGCATAAGATGAATTAAGCTGATGTAATTTTTCTAGATCTCGATCAATCACTCGACGATTAAATACACCTGTGAGCGGATCTTTTTGACTAATTTCATTGACCAGATTTTCTCGATTACGCCACTGAAGTAACAAAATTTCAAAGATCACCACACTTGCGAAAAAGATCGGAATGTAAATGATCAACATGCTATACACCCAAAAGGTGTTGTAGATCAAAATAGATTGATTTAGTGCATTACTAAACAATGGTGCATAAGGAATCAATTGATATGTACTGAGAAATATCAGTGCGAGTAAAGCAATTGTCATTGGAATGAGCGCGCTATATACAATATCTCGTGTAAATAGAACCAATCCCAAGCAGATCAAATTAACATAAGCTGCAATCGTTGCAGGACTTCCTATACCTACACAATAGCCATTAAACATATAAATCGAACAAAGCGTAATGACCGCAATATAGGGCATGTATTTTTGAATAACAGATGAATCTTTAAACCGTATGCAGATCCACACCATTCCCCAAAATAGAAAGAATCCCGCAATGTTGTAGCTTAAAAAAGCAAGGTAATAATCTTGATTAATCCACTGTTGATTTTGAACATTCGCATTCGAAAAATAGATCCACAAAAACCATTTAATAAAATCATTCGCACCTAAAATTAAGATTAAAACTGACTTGCTCAGATTACTGCTATTCAGTAATGAGCTGGTCAGCATGAATCGGTGTAATGAATCCACGTGGCTTTGCCAAATCCGTTTACGCATACGCCCTACTTTAGTATTTGAATGATTTAGAATGCTTAAACTTCAATTCATGAATTCAGCACAGCTTTTCTTTGTTTCAATGGTAAGTTCTAGTTTTACCTTTTTTGACTTAGCCATTTAACGCTTATTTTTTAAGTTCTATTCTTCATGTTTTAGCGTCTTATCTTCTTTTTTAAATCCTCTAATTGATCATCCTATCTATGAAATAAAGATTATTCTAATGATGCTATTTCATGAATGGTTCTAATAATATCTCTAAATTTAGAGTAACAATTAAAACATGCCATACCATTTTTAAAATTACTGAAACATTCCGCTTTGGGTAAATTTAGATCATATTTCAAACCATAAATAAAAAACACATCACATTAATTAGACTTTGATTTAACCTTATCTCCTTAAAATATCAGTTATTTTCTCCTAAATACATATCTAATTTAACGTTTTATATTTATGATAAAAAATAGTCAGAATGTAAAAAGAATTGCCAAACAATAATGCGATTGAACAAGAACATCACTCTAGATGATGACGCAAAAAAGAGGTTGAAATAACGGCTATGATTATCGAAAACTTAAACTTTTTTAGCTTAATTATTCCTTCATTTTTGATTGTTATTGGCTTATGTGTCATCTGTTTTAATGCAATCAAAACACTGCCCAAATATATTACTTGGCATGCTGTTGCTACGGTTTGCATTGGACTATGCATTCTATTACATTCGATTTTAACGCATTCAATCATGGCTTATAGCATTGCCTTGGTGCTTGGTATATTTCTACTTGCCTCTATTTTTATCACACATGCTGTTCATCATCGACTTAACATCGAAACCCATTGGGGCAATATCATATTTGTTGCCTTAGTTGGCTTTTGCTTATTGTTTTATTTTTCCGCGATCCAAGACAATCAAGATATTCGGCATCTCATTTTAGGCGTAACCATCTCTTCGATTTTTGGTAATCGTATTTACGAGCTTTGGTCACTTAAACCACGTCTTTATGTCGATCGCGGACTTAAGTATGTGGTCTGTTTTATTGTCGTTATTGCAGTGATGCGCGGCATGATTCTCTTTATGATCATGGACAATGACAGCTTAGTTTCAGATAGTGAAAATATATGGGCAACCACTCAACTACTACTGATCCTATTGGACTTGATCTTTTTTGCTCTCTTTACAGGCTGTGCCCTCCAAGATCAAATCAGAAAATTACGCATAGAACGTAATATTGATCCGCTAACTGGTTTACTAAATCGTCGTGCTTTAAATGAAAGAATTAACGCATTAAATGACTCTAGTACGATTAAAAATGCGTTACTGCTCTGTGATTTAGATTATTTTAAGAAAATTAATGATACCTATGGTCATCCGATAGGCGATGAAGCATTGAAGCATGTCAGTGCGATCATGAGTAAATCTATTCGTCCCTATGACGAAATTTCACGCATTGGTGGTGAAGAATTTGTGATTGTGCTCAAAGACGTAAATCATGACATGGCTTTGAATATTGGTGAGCGCATTCGTAAAGCCATCGAAGCACAGCCTTTAATCATAAATGAACAAACCATTCCCATTACCGTTAGTATTGGCATGGATTTCTTTGATAATCGAATTCAATTTGATCATACGATGGAAGCTGCTGATCTATTACTTTATCAAGCCAAGAAAATGGGTCGTAACCAAATTCAATGGCAACTGATTCCCTAAAATCAAATAGGGCTCTACTAAATACCGCAATTCTGTAAGATCCGATTAGTCACTGATAACAGATGCTTTTTGTGTTTTCTCGACATGATCTACAAACAAGATTCCATTTAAATGATCAATTTCATGTTGAATGATTCTTGCGGCAAATCCTTGAAAATATTGTTCAACCCATTCACCCGTCAAGGTTTGATAACGTACATGTACAGCTTCAGACCTTAAAACAAGCCCTCGTTGATCTGGCACACTTAAACAACCTTCTTCACCCCATATATTTTCACCCCCAGCTTCCAATATGTCAGGATTGATCATAGCGATCGCATCCATTTCGGGTGCACCTGGATAACGCAAATTCGGTCGTGAAGCAACGATAATAACTCGCTTCGACACATAAATTTGTGGCGCAGCAATACCAACACCTAAACGCTCATTCATGGCGTCATGCATGTTCGATACAAGTTGGCTCAATGCTTGTGTAGCAAACTCGGCTTGTAAAATAGGTTGTGCGATCAACCTTAAAACGTCCTCACCACGTTGCGCTACTGTAGTTTTGATTGCTGTACTCATGCTCCAACCCTATGCGTTATCAACTACGCAGGAAAATAAAATCTCATTCATCATTGAGAATACTATCGGTTCATTGATCAATCTTTTATCTCAATTCAGATTCTAAAATGATCTAACCATTTATAACGCTTTTATCATTTAAGGCTAGGTCTATTTTTAGATAAGTATTGTTATATCCATGAAATAGTCATCTAGACTTTGAAGAATCCATTCAATCAAATATTGGCTTTTGATGATTATGATAAGAATTGAACCTGATTTCGCCCCTTATCCTTTGCAATATAAAGCGCCTGATCCGCCATTCGGATCACATCTTCTTTTTTAGAAGTCTCGTCACTCATCGCCACACCAAAACTTGCAGATATATTAAATTCAGTCCCATCTTCATTTCGGATCAAAGTCTCAGCAATTGATTCTCGACATCTATTGGCGATATTGATCGCTTGATCTTTATTTAGCGCTGGCAAAATCAGAATAAACTCTTCACCACCATAGCGCCCTAAACACTCCCCATCAATTGCAATATTTGAAAGTATATTTGAAACAGTGATCAGTACCTGATCACCGACATCATGCCCATAAGTATCATTAATTTTTTTAAAATAGTCTAAATCCAATAGAATCACTGCATACATTTCATTTTGATCTTCTAATTTTTTAAGAAACTCTCCGATACTGCGTCGATTTAATATGCCCGTTAATGGATCTCTACGACTAATCTCATTAATTAATAATTCACGATTACGCCACTGAATCAGTAACACTTCAAATAAAACAATACTCACGATAAATATTGGGGTATACAGAAATAACATGCTGTAAACCCAAAATGAATTTTGATATAAATTCCCAGCATCCAATTCTGTACTAAATATTGGTGCGTAAATAATTAGGTCTTTAGCACAAAGCGTAATCAATAGCAGTAAGATGATCGTACCTGGAATAAACGTGGAATAAATAATTTTACGTTCATATAAAACCAACCCCACTGTGACTACAGTAATATAACCCGCGATGGTTGCAGGATTAGAAGTCCCTATGGCAAATCCAGCGAAAAGCATCGTGATCCCAAAATATCCTACTGCAATATAAGGCATATATTTTTGGAATAATTTATTACGCTTACAACGATAGCAAATAAAAATCAGAATAAAATAAAGAACAGCAGCAAGAATATAAAAAGATAGAAAAAAAGGATAATGCGCACTATCAATCCAATGATTCAACTCAGGCGAATGATAAGAATAAATAAGCCACAGTATCCAAACTAAAAAATCCAACCCGCCCATCGCCAAGATCAGTATCGTTTTACTGATATTATCCCACTGCATAATCACACTACTATGCATAAAATTTTCAATACTTTTCTGTACTGATGCAATTTTCGGAATTTTCGACCCAATATTTAGCATAAATGGACAACTATTCTTTTAAATTGAATTTAACAAGAGAATGTCTGGATTGCATACTCATTATTTTTCTGATGATTTTCATATTTTTCCCCGATCAATCAGCATACAGAAGTTCATCCTTGAGTAAGCTGCCTTTAAATTTGTGAATCCTTTAAATAAGAAGCACATTCTTCAAATTGTTTCACTTGATTACGTCCTGACTTTTTAGCCAAATATAAAGCCTCATCAGCTTGTTTTAAAATCTGTTGTTTGGTCTGATAATGATTTCCAACCGTGATCCCAAAACTGGCAGAGATCTGGATAAATTCTTTATCATTAATTTTGATACGCGTAGTTTCGATTTCTTTTCTACATCGTTCGGCAATATCTAAAGCTTGTTGAATCGATTTATTTTGTAAAACCAAAATAAACTCTTCTCCGCCAAAGCGTCCGACCACATCTTCATCTCTTACATTTTTCGATAAAGTTAATGCCACTTGTTTCAGCACATCATCACCGACATCATGCCCATAACTGTCATTAATTTTTTTAAAATGATCAAGATCCATCAAGATAATCGTCACATCTCGATGTTCATTCTGAATTTCAGTTAAATTTTGACCTATTTTTCGACGATTATAAATTCCAGTCAGCGGATCAATTTGGCTAATATCTCTAATCTTCTTTTCTCGATTACGCCATTGAATTAATAAAACTTCAAACAATACCAATGAACAAAAGAAAATGGGAATATAGAAATACATTTGGGAGTAGACCCAAAACTCATTGCGATGAAGTACCTTTTGATTATACTCAAGCGTATAAATCGGTGCATAAGTCATTTGACCATTTAAAGTTAAAATAATCGCAGCAACCAAATATATCGTGATTGGTATAAAGACCACATACATCACTGTTCTTTTATATAGAACCATACCGACAGTAATCAAACTAATATAGGCTGCAATAGCGACAGGGCTGGTGATACCAACAGTATATCCCCCATAGACAAAGCTCATACCAAAGAAAATCACGGAGATATAGGGGAAATATTTTGCTATATAAGGTTTTTCTCCCCAAAACCATATTGGAATAATAAGAGCAAAGCAAATGATGCAAAAAACAATCATTCGAGCTAAATGAAAGACCCCATAATCATGATTAAACCAATGTGTAAAAGATGGATGTCGAGAAAAATAGAGATACCAACAAATCCATGTAATATGCGCAGATCCGCCAAGCAATAAAACTAAAATGCTTTTATTCAGATCATTCCAATTCATCAGCACACTATTATTCATGAATTGTTGAATTTTCTTAGACTGAACTATTTTATGATAGATTTTCATTTCATTTATTTTTTATATAAATCAAATCTTATTCACTCAATAAGTTTATTTGACCTAAATCCCCGTATATATTTAAAAACTACACCTAAATAACGATAAATACATCACACTTTATTATTAAAACAATAAGTATTTTTATTAATCTACGCTGTATCAAAGCTTTATACAACACTTTTCTCAAACACTTAATAATATTTAAAGGGCATTAGTTCAACTAAAGGATATTCATCTAGCCCACTTAATTCGATTTATATAGCGATTTTTAATTATTCTTTTAGATTTCTATAGGTCTTAATACAATCATCAGAATTCTGATTTAAAGCACCATATGTTGTGCAGTTATTTTTAAATTAATTATCTTGGAGACCAAAATGGAAACATTTGAATCATACAGATGGAGTAAGTATCACGCCCCCTCTATATATTTCTAGTCAAATTTTGAGAATTTATGCCTGTTTAATCAGGTGTGTTCACTATTTTAAAATCGATACGCAGAGTGTCTGTAACATCAATACTCAATCTGCGGTTCTTATAGCGGATGACAGCATAAAATTGCTCTGCACCATCGTCCAGCCCTGTACATGTCCAAGTCGTGCCTTTGGGAAAATCATCAAGCCATGCTGCATTATAAAAATCTGCAATTGAATCAAAATGAGCATAGTCTTCAGCATGATCTAAAATGCGTTGGGCCAGTACATCAAACTTTTGTAATTGAACTGCATTAAAATCAATCAGCATGACTTATCCATTTTAGTGGGTAGCTTTAAATAGATCATCTCTATGTATTTAAATCATACCCACATGTTGCTGTTGCTTTTTTACAGCATTCCATTGCTTCCAGCCCAAAATCGCAAGACCAATAAATACAGCATATAGCCCTGCAGTCAGGTATAGGCTCTTGTAAAGGAACATTCCAACATAAACAATATCAACGATAACCCACAACACCCAAGTCGCAATATATTTTTGTGTCGTCCAATACGTTGCCAACAAACTGAAGGCAGCCAATTGCGCATCTAAAATTGGTAAAGAAGCATCTGTAAAGTAATGTAATCCCAATCCAAACAGTAATCCTGCGATCGAGGCCAACACCATTTGCATCACTAATGTCGGGGCATTTGATTTTTCAATGCGTATTGTATGTTCCTCGACTTTACCTTTTCGCCAATGATAAAAACCATAGAGATTCAGAACAATGAAAATAAACTGAAGAATCGTTTCTCCATACAATTTATATTCATAAAAAATATAGGCATACAAAACGAAAGCAATAAAGTTAAAAAACCAACACCACATTTGTCTTTTTATCGTGAGTGTTACACCAATGATGCTGATGATTACTGCAATAATTTCAATCGTTGACATAAGAAATTACTTAAAATTGAATAGATCTATTATCTAATCAAACCACATAATTTCAATGTTTAGTTGCCATTAATTTCATCAAAACTCAGCCAAACATCAACCAATTCATTCTGAAAAAGTACCTCATTTAAAAATAAAGACACAAATTTGAACTCAATAGTTTTGATTAAAATTTGTTCTTTCGTTAAAACTATAGATATTCAAAACTGAGAACAACTGCAATGTCTGAGCTACATGGAAAAGTCAGCCGAGAAATACAACAACATATTTTTTTGATTGGATTAGATCGCATCGATAAACGGAATGCATTTGACAGCCATATGATTGATGACTTATCTCGTGCATTAACGGAGTATGAAGACAATGATCAACTTAGATGTGCCATTATTTTTGCACATGGAGACCATTTTACAGCTGGACTAGACTTAGCAGAACTTCAACCTAAAATGGCATCAGGAATTTTTAGTTCAGATCTCAATATTATCAACCCTTGGGGAACTTCAGGTCGTCAACGCAAAAAGCCTGTCATTGTCGCAGTTCACGGTTATTGCTACACCGCAGGCATCGAGCTCTTACTAAATGCTGATATTGCCATTGCGCAAAATAATACTCAATTTACACAAATCGAAGTATTACGAGGAATTCTTCCTTTTGGCGGTGCAACCTCACGCTTCGTAAAATCTGCAGGTTGGTCAAATGCAATGCGCTACCTACTTACAGGTGATTTATTTGATGCACAGACTGCTTTAAATCTTAATCTGATTACTGAACTGACTGCCGACCGTCCATTAAATCGTGCTATTGAACTGGCTCAGCGTATTGCTAAGGCAGCTCCTCTCGCAGTACAAGCGACTTTAGCAGCCGCAAAAGATGCAATTGAATTGAGCGAATCTAAATCTTTTGAAAATCTCAATAAACATCTAAAACCGTTACTTGCCAGCAATGATGTACAAGAAGGTGTTAAAGCTATGCTTGAAAGACGAGAACCTCTCTTTACTGGAAAATAATTCATCATCGGCAAATATCGATAGTCTCTATCTATTGAAAGCTATAACGGATCAATCTATGCAAAACTCAGTAAGAAAATTGGATACCTCTGATTGCTTAATAGAAACTGTAAAAATCCAAGCAGATGACCATTATTCACTTACAGGTATACTCTATAGTTCGAAAAATCCAATCAAAGCGAAAATCATTGTGGCAAGTGCGACAGGAGTGCCACAACTTTTTTACCGTCGTTTCTCTGAATATGCAGTTCAACAAGGATTTCAAGTTCTTACATTTGACTATCGTGGTGTAGCGCAATCAGCACCACAATCTCTTAAGGGCTTTGAAATGTCTTATTTAGATTGGGGTACTTTAGATTTATCAGCTGCCATCGACTATATGTCCGATGATGTGACTCCATTGTTCGTGGTCGGACATTCTTATGGAGGACAAGCACTTGGCTTGACCAATAATCATCATAAGGTGAAAGCGATGTATTGCTTTGGTACAGGTGCCGGTTGGGCTGGATATATGCCGTTCAAAGAGCGATTTAAAGTCCAAGTCATGTGGAATATTATTTTTCCACCTTTAGTTGCTCTCAATGGTTATTTACCATGGAGCAAGATGAATATGGGTGCAGATCTTCCGCTCGGCGTTTATCAACAATGGCGTAAATGGTGTAAGCATCCAACTTACTTTTTTGCTGATCCTGCTCAACATGAACTTAAAAATCGTTATGCACAAGTAAAATCGATTATTTATGCTGTTTCAGCTGATGATGATGATTGGGCATTACCACAGTCTAGAGAAGCCTTTATGCGGCACTATACTCATGCTGAATTGCATTTTCTAAATGTATCTGCTGAAGAATATCAATTGAAAGAAATTGGACATATGGGCTATTTTAGAAAAGGAGCCGAACCTATATGGGATGAAATGTTTAAATGTTTGGACTCAATTTAAAAACTATCTTTACTAAGATAGAAAATTTAGAACTAAACTGAATATTTCAATTCCATTTTATGTTCAACACCATTTCGATCCACATGCGTATAAAAAACTCCATATTTACTTGCATAATATTCAAGGGATTGAGCATCGTAAGTCCAAAAAATAGACCACTCTCCTAAATCAAATTGATGAATCTGGCTTCTAGCCTGTGTCGGCATTTTATTTAAAAATTCATATTGAATTTGATCTGCAAATTGTAATTCTTTATTTTTAATTTCTTTTTCAAACATGAGTTGGGCAACATCATCAAATAGCTTTATATCTTGTTCATGATCTATACCTTTTAATGTTACTTCATCATTTATTTTTTTCTCATTTAGTATCCTTTCATCTACGACATTCTGGTCTTTTTCAAATTTCATTTTTTTAATAAAATTAAATCCTTGAATACTTTTTAGTCTATCTAATCTATTCATTAAGAAAAAATGCCAAAAGCAAAATACAAAGATTATAAATATTAGGAATATGAAAAATTTCATGTGTTCCCCTTCCTGTAATTCACAGTGAATAATTACCTTTCAAAAGCTATTCAATCAGCATTATTTCAATTTAGTAATATTGTAGTTCTCTATTTAGTTTGCTTCTTATTTAAACAGTAACAAGAAATGACATTGTAATGTTCAATACTAAGAGTTCCTCTCCCATTTATTCTTTATTGAATCTTCAATTTCCGCACATAAAAAAACACCCCCTGTATGACAGGGGGTGTTTTAGGAATAATGAGCTGGCGATGACTTACTCTCACATGGGTAACCCCACACTACCATCAGCGCAAAGAGGTTTCACTTCTGAGTTCGGGAAGGGATCAGGTGGTTCACTCTTGCTATTGTCGCCAGCACAACTGTTTATGGATACTTGCTTAGGTCTTATAAAGTGCCTGAGCTTTCTACCAAATGAGTTATTAACAGATTATATCTGAGTTGAATATTGTCATACTAACGGGCTTCTGAATCAAGCTGTTTTGATGAATATCGAATCAATTGAGCTTTATACAACAACTGTTTGGGTGTTGTATAGTCAAGCCTCACGAGTAATTAGTATTGGTCAGCTTCACATATCACTATGCTTCCACATCCAACCTATCAACGTTGTA
This sequence comes from Acinetobacter sp. CY81, assembly GCF_059515925.1. Classification (NCBI taxonomy): domain Bacteria; kingdom Pseudomonadati; phylum Pseudomonadota; class Gammaproteobacteria; order Moraxellales; family Moraxellaceae; genus Acinetobacter; species Acinetobacter sp. CY81. The sequence continues at coordinate 2,839 of NZ_JCAKNC010000006.1, read as the reverse complement.
GTCTTCAACGGCTCTTTAGAGGACATATAGTCCTTGGGAAATCTTATCTTGAGGTAGGCTTCCCGCTTAGATGCTTTCAGCGGTTATCCCTTCCGAACATAGCTACCCGGCGATGCGACTGGCGTCACAACCGGTACACCAGAGGTTCGTCCACTCTGGTCCTCTCGTACTAGGAGCAGATCCTCTCAAATTTCCAACGCCCACGGTAGATAGGGACCGAACTGTCTCACGACGTTCTAAACCCAGCTCGCGTACCTCTTTAAATGGCGAACAGCCATACCCTTGGGACCTGCTTCAGCCCCAGGATGAGATGAGCCGACATCGAGGTGCCAAACACCGCCGTCGATATGAACTCTTGGGCGGTATCAGCCTGTTATCCCCAGAGTACCTTTTATCCGTTGAGCGATGGCCCTTCCATACAGAACCACCGGATCACTAAGACCTACTTTCGTACCTGCTCGACTTGTGGGTCTCGCAGTTAAGCGCGCTTTTGCCTTTATACTCTACGCGTGATTTCCGACCACGCTGAGCGCACCTTCGTACTCCTCCGTTACTCTTTAGGAGGAGACCGCCCCAGTCAAACTACCCACCAGACATGGTCCTCGCTCCAGATAATGGAGCAGAGTTAGAACCTCAATATTACCAGGGTGGTATTTCAAGATTGGCTCCACTCGAACTAGCGTCCGAGTTTCAAAGCCTCCCACCTATCCTACACAAGTAAGATCAAAGTTCAATGTCAAGCTGCAGTAAAGGTTCACGGGGTCTTTCCGTCTAGCCGCGGGTACACCGCATCTTCACGGCGAATTCGATTTCACTGAGTCTCTGCTGGAGACAGCGCCCCCATCATTATGCCATTCGTGCAGGTCGGAACTTACCCGACAAGGAATTTCGCTACCTTAGGACCGTTATAGTTACGGCCGCCGTTTACTGGGGCTTCGATCAAGAGCTTCGCTTACGCTAACCCCATCAATTAACCTTCCAGCACCGGGCAGGCATCACACCCTATACGTCCACTTTCGTGTTTGCAGAGTGCTATGTTTTTAATAAACAGTTGCAGGGGCCTGGTTTCTGTGGCTGTCAACCGCTCAGGAAGTAAATTCCATCACCGTCGACAGCGTACCTTCTCCCGAAGTTACGGTACCATTTTGCCTAGTTCCTTCAGCAGAGTTCTCTCAAGCGCTTTGGTCTACTCGACCTGACCACCTGTGTCGGTTTCGGGTACGATTCCTGTGTAACTGGAGCTTAGAGACTTTTCCTGGAAGTATGGTATCAGCCACTTCACTGCACAAGTGCAGCTTGCTATCAGTTCTCAGCATAGAGTACCCCGGATTTGCCTAAGATACATGCCTACAACCTTCCACCTGGACAACCAACGCCAGGCTGACTTAACCTTCTCCGTCCTCTCATCGCATTACACAGAAGTATTGGAATATTAACCAATTTCCCATCGACTACGCCTTTCGGCCTCGCCTTAGGGGTCGACTCACCCAGCCCCGATTAACGTTGGACTGGAACCCTTGGTCTTTCAGCGAGCGAGTTTTTCACTCGCTTTGTCGTTACTCACGTCAGCATTCGCACTTCTGATACCTCCAGCATACTTCTCAATACACCTTCATCGGCTTACAGAACGCTCCCCTACCACTTGCAATAAATTGCAAATCCGCAGCTTCGGCACATAGTTTTAGCCCCGTTACATCTTCCGCGCAGGCCGACTCGACTAGTGAGCTATTACGCTTTCTTTAAAGGGTGGCTGCTTCTAAGCCAACCTCCTAGCTGTCTATGCCTTCCCACATCGTTTCCCACTTAACTATGATTTTGGGGCCTTAGCTGGCGGTCTGGATTGTTTTCCTCTTGACTACGGACGTTAGCACCCGCAGTCTGTCTCCCGGATAGTACTCATTGGTATTCGGAGTTTGCATCGGTTTGGTAAGTCGGGATGACCCCCTAGCCGAAACAGTGCTCTACCCCCAATGGTATTCGTCCGAGGCGCTACCTAAATAGCTTTCGGGGAGAACCAGCTATCACCAGGCTTGATTAGCCTTTCACCCCTATCCACAAGTCATCCCCTGGCTTTTCAACGACAGTGGGTTCGGTCCTCCAGTTAGTGTTACCCAACCTTCAACCTGCTCATGGATAGATCGCCTGGTTTCGGGTCTACACCCAGCAACTAAACGCCCTATTAAGACTCGATTTCTCTACGGCTCCCCTATTCGGTTAACCTTGCTACTGAATGTAAGTCGCTGACCCATTATACAAAAGGTACGCAGTCACCGGACTCAATGCCGGCTCCCACTGCTTGTATGCATGCGGTTTCAGGATCTATTTCACTCCCCTCACAGGGGTTCTTTTCGCCTTTCCCTCACGGTACTGGTTCACTATCGGTCAGTCAGGAGTATTTAGCCTTGGAGGATGGTCCCCCCATATTCAGACAAGGTTTCACGTGCCCCGCCCTACTCGACATCATCATATAAGCCCTTTCGTGTACAGGACTATCACCCACTACGGTTGCACTTCCCAGAGCATTCCACTAGAACTTATATGACTTAATGGGCTTTTCCCCGTTCGCTCGCCGCTACTAAGGGAATCTCAATTGATTTCTTTTCCTAAGGGTACTGAGATGTTTCACTTCCCCTCGTTCGCCTCGTATGACTATGTATTCATCATACGATACCTGCCTTATGACAGGTGGGTTTCCCCATTCAGAAATCTCCGGATCACAGGATATTTGCCGCCTCCCCGGAGCTTATCGCAGGCTATTACGTCTTTCATCGCCTCTGACTGCCAAGGCATCCACCACATGCACTTAATTACTTGACTATACAACCCCAAACAGTCGTTT
>NZ_JCAKNC010000005.1:0-205710 GCF_059515925.1 Acinetobacter sp. CY81 | reverse complement strand
AGATTTAGCTATGATTCCCTTATCAAATAAACATTTACTCCTTTGGAGACGTTAGCAATGTTAGATCAAAATACTTCAGCTCAATTAAAAACACTTCTTGAACGCCTTGAAAGCCCAATCGAAATCGTGGCAACTTTAAATGGTTCAGATAAATCAAACCAAATTAAAGAATTGGTTGAAGAAGTGGCAGCGTTGTCTGCACTAGTGACTGCACGTTTCGATGGTAAAAACAGCCGTGCACCAAGTTTTGGTATCGCGAAAGCGGGTGAAGAACCTCGTGTGTACTTTGCGGGTTTACCGATGGGTCATGAGTTCACATCTTTGATCTTGGCATTGTTACAAGTATCAGGTTATGCACCTAAAGTATCTGATGAAGTGTTGGCTCAAATTAAAGACTTAGGTATCAAATCAAACTTTGACGTATTTGTTTCTTTAAGCTGTCATAACTGTCCTGACGTGGTTCAAGCATTAAACTTGATCGCGATTAATAACCCAGGCACAACTGCAACGATGATTGATGGTGCATTCTTCCAAGACGAAGTTGAAGAACGTAAAATCATGGCTGTTCCAATGTTATTCCAAGACGGTGAACACATTGGTCAAGGTCGTATGACTTTGGAAGAAATCATTGCCAAGTTAGATACCAACTCTGCTGCTAAAGATGCTGAGAAGCTCAATGCCAAAGAAGCATTTGATGTATTGGTGATTGGTGGTGGTCCTGCGGGGAATACAGCTGCAATCTATGCTGCTCGTAAAGGGATTCGTACAGGTATCGTGGCTGAGCGCATGGGCGGTCAAGTGATGGATACCATGGATATTGAGAACTTTACCTCAGTTCAAAAGACTCAAGGTCCTAAGTTTGCTGCTGAAATGGAAGCACATGTACGTGAGTATGGTGTCGACATCATGAACCTACAACGTGTTAAATCGATTGTCGGTGCAGACCAAACCACTTACGGTAATGTTGAAGTGACTTTGGAAAATGGTGCAAAACTTGAATCGAAAACAGTGATCCTGTCTACAGGTGCACGTTGGAGAGAAATGAATGTACCGGGTGAAGCTGAATACCGTACTCGTGGTGTTGCTTATTGTCCGCACTGTGATGGTCCATTGTTTAAAGGCAAACGTGTTGCTGTGATTGGCGGTGGTAACTCAGGTGTTGAAGCGGCAATTGACCTTGCAGGTATTGTTGAGCATGTTACTTTGGTTGAGTTTGATACGAAACTTCGTGCTGACCAAGTTCTTCAAGATAAATTGAACAGCTTGCCGAATACCACAGTGATCAAGAATGCGTTATCGACTGAAGTTGTGGGTGATGGTAAACAAGTGACTGCACTTAAATACAAAGATCGTGCAACAGATGTTGAGCATTCAGTTGAGTTGGCTGGGATCTTCGTTCAGATTGGTTTATTACCAAACACGGATTTCTTAAAAGATTCAAATGTTGAATTGACTAACCGTGGTGAGATTATGATTAATGATCGCAACGAAACCAATGTGAAAGGTGTATTTGCTGCGGGTGACTGTACCACTGTTCCTTATAAGCAAATTATCATTGCTACAGGTGAAGGTGCGAAGGCTTCTCTATCTGCTTTTGATTACATGATCCGTTCAGGGCAATAAAATACACGCAATAGTTAAACTTAAGTAAACCAACCGATATATCTTCAGAGATATATCGGTTTTTTAGTTTAAAGCATTCATTCATTTACAATTTTAAATCATTTATACGCCAATAATTGTATATATTTAATTCATCCAAAACTTTGGATCAAAATAATACTAATTGAAGGTACATAAAATGAATAAATTACTTGTTGCTTTAGGTCTTGCTGCTACTGTTGCTTTAGTTGGTTGTAATAAAGAAAAAGCGCCTGAAACGGGTGCTACAACTGGCGAACATTTAGAAAATGCTGCAACTCAAGCTGGTGAAGATATTAAAGATGCGACTCAAAATGCAGCGGATAATACTGCTGTAGCGGTAGATAACGCAGCTGCTGCAACTGAAAATGCAGCTCATAATACGGCTGTTGCTGTAGATAATGCTGCTGATGCGACTGTAGATGCAACTAAAAATGCGACTGCTGAAGCAGCTGCTGCAGTTGAACAAGGTGCAGCGAATGTAAAAGAAAAAGCTCAAAACTAATTTTAATTAAATTATGAGTTAAAAATAGCCTCTGACATAGAGGCTATTTTTTACATTAAAATCTGCATCATAGATTGCTAAATGCTCTCTAAATTGAATATGTTATGTTCAATATCCATGAATGATATCTACCTATGTCACATTCGCATCACGCTGAACAACATTATATGCATCGTGCAGGCTGGTTAAGAGCCTCAGTTTTAGGTGCGAATGATGGAATTATTTCTGTCACCAGTCTTGTTTTAGGTATGGCTGCCAGTGGAGCTTCATCCAATACTCTCTTTATTACATGTGTTGCAGGGCTAATCTCTGGGGCGATTTCGATGGCGGCAGGTGAATACATTTCTGTCAAATCTCAATCCGATATTGAAGAAGCAGATTTAAAGTTTGAAGCCAATGAACTTAAACACAATGCTGAATTAGAGCTCAAAGAACTCACGCATATTTACATAAACCGAGGTTTAACGCCTGAACTTGCACATCAAGTTGCAGTTCAACTTTCAAAACACAATGCTTTAGATGCTCATGCAAGAGATGAAATCGGTATCAACGATATTACCGCTGCAAAGCCAATTCAAGCCGCTGTGTCATCTGCCCTATCTTTTTCATTGGGTGCATTTTTCCCTCTTATTTCAATTTGGCTAAGCTCAGAACAAAATATACAAATGGTGATTACCATTGTCTGTATTCTTTCTCTCATGTTACTTGGTGCAATTTCTAGCTATTTTGCAGGGACATCTATAGTTAAAGGCAGTTTACGAGTAACACTTTGGGGAATCATTGCCATGCTATGTTCTACATGGATTGGCTCTTTATTTAATGTCAGTCCAATTTAAATCAGATGAATTAAATAATAAAAAAGAGCCTTCATTGAGGCTCTTTTTAACAATCAAAGTATGATCAATAAAACTGAAAAATTAAACCGATTCAGGTTTTTTCAAAGTTGCATCAAGCTGTTCTTTGTCTAATGCACCGTCCCAACGAGCAACAACGATCGCTGCACAAGCATTACCCACCAAGTTTGTAAGTGCACGACACTCTGACATAAAGCGGTCAATACCGAGGATCAATGCCATACCTGCAACTGGAAGTGCTGGAACAACCGACAATGTCGCTGCTAAAGTAATAAAGCCTGCGCCTGTAACACCAGCAGCACCTTTAGAACTTACCATCGCCACCAATAAAATTGTAATTTGCTGACCAATAGTCAAATCAATATTACAAGCTTGTGCAATAAACAGCGCTGCCATCGTCATGTAGATATTCGTACCATCAAGGTTAAATGAATAACCTGTAGGAATCACAAGACCGACAACAGATTTTTCACAACCTGCTTTTTCCATCTTATCCATCAACGATGGTAACGCGGCTTCAGAAGAACTCGTACCCAATACTAACCATAACTCATCTTTAATATAACGAATCAAATCAACAATTGAGAATCCGTTATAACGAGCAACAGCACCCAAAATTACTAATACAAACAGTAATGAAGTGATGTAGAACGTTGCAATGAGCATTAACAAGTTACCAATACTTGAAATACCAAAAGCACCGATGGTATAAGCCATTGCACCAAAAGCACCAATTGGAGCAAGCTTCATTAACATACCGACCAAGTAGAAAACTGGTGCAGTTAATGCAGTCAACAAATCAGTAATCGGCTTACCTTTTTCACCCACAGCAGCAAGTGAAAGACCAACCAATACCGCAACAAATAAGACTTGAAGAATATCGCCACTCACCAAAGGACTCACTAAAGTCTTTGGAATGATATTCATAAAGAAATCTACGATAGAAGCATCGTGAGCTTTCTCAACATAAGTCGCAACTTTATCACTTTCCAATTGCGCTGGATCAATATTCAAACCTTTACCTGGTTGAATAAGGTTAGCAACAACCATACCTACAACAAGTGCAAGTGTTGAGAAAGTTAAGAAGTAAATCATTGCCTTACCAGTTACACGACCGACAGCCCCCATGTTGGTCATGCCAGCAATGCCCGTTGCCACTGTTAAGAAAATAACAGGTGCAATAATCATCTTCACGATTTTAATGAAAGCATCACCTAAAGGTTTTAGGCTTTCACCAAACTCTGGCATGAAATGACCTAGCAATACACCAGCTATAATTGCAAAAATAACTTGCACATAAAGAATTTGGTAAAACTTTTGCTTCTTGGGTGGTTGTGATTGCTCATCAACTTGAATATCCATAGAAGACCCTTTTTTGAAATCAAATAATATGAATTAAACCTTCGATTTATAACATTAGTGTCATAATCAAATATGTTTAAAGTATAAGTACGAGTTTAAGGTGGCAATTCTAAATAAAAAAAATTGGCAATAAAAATCAAATTTCTAAACCTTTAGTCTAATATCAACTTCCTGTTTACATGCGAATTTGTCACCACAAGTAAAAAAAGAATATATAAATATCACTAAAAATCTATGCTTATTTTTTGCTTAAGTCTTTTTAGCTATGACTTAAATTTCGCCTATGCTCACTATAGATTCATATTACTCATTATTTTTTTAATTTTTAGCAATATGGATATAACGCCTTACACCCATTAGAACCTAAAAAATATTTATTAATAGTTATAAAATATAAGTAATAATGCATTTTTTAATAGCGAATATTTTACAGAAATTCAAGAAGATTCAAGGACCTTAAAAAATGGATTTGAGTTAAAATTGATTCTTTATCTTTTTATTATCTCCTTTTATGTCCATTCTCACTTCTAGCTCGAATCGATCGCAATCATCGATTTGCGTTGCAACCCTTTTAATCATCATCGGGACGATTGGCGCTTATCAAATCGTTGGCTTGAATCAAGCACTCTTGTTTTTGATTGGTGGTGCACTGGGTATGACCTTGTATCATGCATCATTTGGTTTTACTTCAAGCTGGCGTGTATTTATCAAAGAACGTCGTGGACGTGGTCTTCGCGCTCAAATGATCATGCTAGGTTTGGCTGTACTCTTATTTTTCCCTGCATTAGGTGCAGGAGAATTGTTTGGTAATCCAGTTAAAGGCAATGTGAGCCCTGTTTCCATGTCTGTTGCCATTGGGGCTTTTATCTTTGGTATTGGCATGCAATTGGGCGGTGGTTGTGCATCAGGTACACTTTATACAGTGGGTGGCGGTAGCTCACGTATGATCATTACCTTAATTTTCTTCTGCCTAGGTTCTGTCATTGCAACCTCTCATTTGGATTGGTGGTTCAATTTACCCCATTTAGCGCCTATTTCAGTGGTTGAGCAATTAGGTGTCGCTCCTGCATTAATTGTTAATTTTGTTTTATTCGCTGTCATTGCCTTAATCACTGTTGTGATGGAAAAGAGACGTCATGGCAGTCTTGAAACAGAGCCACAAGCTTCAGAACAAGGCTGGAAACGTTTCATCCGTGGCCCTTGGTCATTGATCTGGGGTGGTATTATTCTCACCTTATTGAACTTTGCCACTTTAGCTTTGGCAGGTCGCCCTTGGGGGGTCACCTCTGCACTGGCTGTTTGGGGTGCAAAAGCAGTGAGCCTCGTCGGTATAGATGTTGCAGCTTGGGATTATTGGCAAAAACCGGGTAATGCAAAAGCACTCGCTGAATCTTTATGGTTCGACATTACCTCAATGATGAACTTCGGCATCATGCTAGGTGCACTTCTTGCAGCAAGCTTAGCGGGTAAATTTGCTCCTAACTTAAATATTCCTAAACGCTCAATCATTGCAGCTGTGATCGGCGGTTTGTTACTCGGCTACGGCGCTCGCTTGGCATATGGTTGTAATATTGGTGCTTATTTTAGCGGTATTGCATCAGGAAGCTTACATGGTTGGCTATGGTTAATTTTTGCATTTGTTGGGAATACTGTAGGTGTCAAATTACGGCCTATTTTCTTTCCAAATGAAAAACCACAACCTGAAAAACTCACTGGTTGTTAATCTAATAATTTGATTAAATTACTGTCCTCAAACAATAAAAAGCCTGTTTATACAGGCTTTTTTACGCTAAATGATGAGCCATTAGTGGCAATGTCGTGTGCCAGTCGCTGATTCACGGTGACAGCCATTTTTATCCGTACCACCACTGTGTGCGAATGTCGATGACACTGAAAACAACATTGCAAATAAAACTAAAATTTTCATCATACCCCCCATAAAAGATTAAAACCTAATCTTTTATGAAAGCAAACTCAAGTTATTAAACAGTTTTTTCGTTCATATATCGCCAATATCGCTTCGGTACATATTGAATATGGAGCTTGGCATTTTTACGTGCTTCAATATTGACACTTTTAAAATAATCTTTCCAAAGTTGATCATATAAGACCTCTTCATCATCCAATTCAATACTAAAACTTTGACTCGTCCCAATTTGTAAATTCGTATCAATGGTGTATGCATTCATATGAACTTGATGCACTTTTTTTAGATCATAATAGATTCCAAAATTTCGCGCTTCGTCATAAATTAACCATCGTTGATCTTGATAACGACTTTTAAAATGGCGTTCAATTAAAGGTAAAACATTAAAATCTGGGCGTATTAAACTCAGAAATAATCCATCCTGACACTTTTTAAAACGCACAAATGCTTCCATTCGATGCTTTTCACGCCCAACTTGCTTTGCCCACTGTGCAATCCCTAAAACATCTCGATGACCATAGTCTCGATCTACAGCTTTGGTCGACTGAAACACATAGACACTGAAATTAAAGAGATGCTGAAAAGCAAGCTGTTGCTCAGATAAAAACGAATAATAAAAATTACGGATGCCATTTTCTGAGACTTTTTGCTTTAAACCTTGCCATACACGTTGAGCATGTTCTTCATTCGATTCAATATGAATGAACTCTTCAAATAAACCCGATTGAATCAAACTTGAATCATTTTCAGAATGGTGTGCATTTGAAAAGACTAAAACATCAAATTCTTTAAATTGAAAAGCTCGATAGACACAACACAGTAATCCAGTCATCGTGCCATCGAAAACATAACGTGCCATCAGTGATCAGCCCTTTTAATTCAAAGTTAAAAAGCTAAACCAAGCTGTGGCGAAAGTTGCGATGTGTATTTAGATTGCCCACCTTGCAATATTTGATGACGAATTTGGCTAGGCATTAAATCTTTAATGAACTGTGGTGTATCTGCACAACGAATGAAATGTTGCGCACGATTATAAGCAACACCCATTCTTTTCAGTTGATCTATATGAATTTTCCCAAAACGGCGTGCACTGACAATTTTCTTTGCAGAACGTACACCAATACCCGGTACACGTAGGATCATTCGATAGTCTGCTTTATTAATATCTACAGGAAATTGTTCAGGATTTCGTAAAGCCCAACTCAGCTTAGGATCAACCTCTAAATCTAAGTTTGGATGTTGATTATTGACAATTTCATTGGCTTCAAAACCATAAAAACGCATCAACCAATCAGACTGGTATAGACGATTTTCGCGTAATAATGGTGGTGCTGTCCCTACTGCAGGCAATGCTTTTTCCTCAGTATTAATCGGAATATAACCTGAATAATAGACACGCTTAAGTTTGAACTCTTTATAGTGTCGATCTGCCATCAAGATCACATCTTGATCTGTTTCATTATCAGCACCCACCACCATTTGCGTGGTTTGTCCTGCCGGAACAAATTTAGGCACAGATTTAATCAATTTCCGTTCATCTTTAAATTGAATCAAACGATCTCGGACAATGCCTAAATCTTTTTGAACTTCTGCGTGTGATTTCTCTGGAGCGAATTTAACAAGTCCGACTTCTGTCGGCATTTCCAAGTTAATACTCATTCGGTCTACATAAAGACCTGCTTCATGAATAATCTCTTGAGATGCTCCTGGAATAGTTTTTAAATGAATATAACCATTAAAATTTTCCTCAAGACGGAGTTTTTTCACCACTTGCAGCATCCGCTCCATCGTAAAATCTGCGGATTTAAAAATTCCCGAACTTAAAAAAAGTCCTTCAATATAATTTCGACGATAAAAATTAATGGTCAGATCAACCACTTCCTGAACCGTAAAAGCAGCTCGCTGAATATCATTCGAACGGCGAGAAACACAATAAGAACAATCAAAAATACAAACATTTGAAAATAAAATTTTGAGGAGTGATACACAGCGTCCATCCTCAGTATAGCTATGGCAAATACCCGAACCTGTATTCCCCAATCCTTTATCTTTGTTTTTACGTTTACTCCCACTCGAAGAGCACGAAACATCATACTTTGCAGCATCAGCTAAAATTTTCAGTTTTTCACGGATACGATCTGACATTAAGGACATCTCTATAGGGAAGAACCAAACCATTATAAGAGTTTTAAGTTTTACTTTAATGTTCGTCATCACATCTGCGACATCTACTGTCGCTTTAATCGTGACTCATAAAACTGATGATTTGCAATCTAATCTTTCACTAAATCAGCACAAAAGCGCCTAAGATCAAAACACTGCTGAATTAAATCATTTAGATATTATGTATGTTAAAAAATTAGAGACGAATAACGATGACGCATTTATTTATAAAATAATGAAAATAATTTGCTAAGTTGCCTAAGCTTAGGCAAATTTAACGAAAACAAGGAGCTTCATCATGTCTGTTTTAGAAACACTTGGCATTAAACATCCTATTTTTCTAGCCCCTATGGCAGGTGTATCCACACCTACGTTAGCAGCTGAAGTATCCAATCAAGGTGGACTAGGTTCTCTTGGTTTAGGTGCAGCGAGTCTTGAATCTGCTCGTCAGCAAATTTTGGAAACTCAGGCATTGACGGATCAACCCTTTCAAGTCAATTTCTTTTGTCATGAATCAGTGAATCCCAATAAAGAGCAAAATCAAATTTGGATCGATCATTTAACGCCACTCATTCAAAAATATGGTGCAACTCCGCCTCAAAAATTGGACTGTATCTATCCAAGCTTTGCAGATAATGATGATTTTTTAAATTTAGTTCTAGAAACACAGCCTAAAGCAGTCAGTTTTCATTTTGGAATCCCCCAAACACATCAAATTGAAGCGTTAAAAAAAGCTGGAATTATTACCATGGTTTCAGCAACCAACTTAGCTGAAGCTTTAGCGATTGAAGCTGCAGGTATTGATTTTATTATCGCTCAAGGAATTGAAGCTGGCGGTCACCGCGGCATTTTCAATCAAAACATCGACAGTGGTATCAAAACAACTGACTTACTCCGCCTAATCACAGAAAATTGTAAAATTCCTGTAATTGCTGCTGGCGGTATTATGAATGGATTTCAAGCTCAATATCTTTTAAATTTGGGCGCAGCAGCTGTCCAACTTGGAACGGCTTTTGTTCAATGCAAATCCTCCAATGCAAATCCAGCTTATCGCAAAGCCCTGTTTGAAAATCCAATCACACAAATTACATCGAGCATTAGTGGTCGTCCTGCACGTGGAATTTTAAATGACTGGATGAAGTTGGTAGATCTACCTGAACGTGTAGAGGTTGCACCTTACCCTTATGCTTATGATCTAGGGAAACAACTGAATGCTGCTGCAACTCAAGCGAAAAATGTTGAGTTTGGTGCATTCTGGGCAGGTTCAAATGTCAGTCAAATTCGAGAACTCGAAGCGCAAGATTTAATGAACCAATTGGTTTTGGAAATGAATCAGTACGATTAATTCTAAATTTACAATGAAATAGTACCCATTCAACCTTAATCACGCTAAAATTCATATTGTTTCTTTTTGTGTGATTTTTGTATGGGTATTGTTTTATTAGCTTTGGTTTTAGTCGGGGCATCTATTGATACTTATAGCCATTATCATGAAAAGGAAAATGCAATAAAGACTGAGCTCACAGTATCATCAGCCGAAAGTCAAAATTTAGACGAAACCATTCCAGTGACTGAACCTAAAACATTAGAAAACGTAAATGAAACTCAAAGCGATAAACGCTGAGTATTCATTTAAACTCTTCGCTGCATACCAAACCCCAATTAGTGCTTAAATTTAATCTTTCAATTTTAATCACTTAACTTTTAATTAGGTTTCGAGTTTGATTAAACTTCAAGTAAATTTAGTTTTTCAACTTGAACGTCGTTCATATTATTCCCTTGATCCAATAACAGATTAAAATAATCTTCAACGACTTTTGCTTGATCAATTGTACTTTCAACTTTGTACATATTTTGGCGAAACTCATTACTCGAATGTAAGCCACGGGTATACCAGGCAATATGTTTACGTGCAATTCGACAACCTGAATACTCCCCATAAAATTCATAAAGCTCTGAAAGATGCCCCAAAAGTACATCTTTCACTTCTTGAATTGAAGGTGCTTCTAAATATTCTCCAGTCTGCAAATAATGCGCTATTTCTCTGAAAATCCAAGGTCGTCCTTGAGCAGCACGTCCAATCATGACCGCATCTGCTCCTGTATAGTCCAATACATATTTTGCTTTTTCTGGACTATCAATATCACCATTGGCAATAACAGGTATCGAAATCGTATTTTTGACCTCTTTAATCAGACTATAACGTGCTGTATTCAAATACATATCTTCACGGGTACGACCATGTAGTGCTAAGGCTGCAATTCCAGCTTCTTCAGCACGCTTCGCCACACGCATGATATTTTCTTGACCATTCAAATAACCCAATCGCGTCTTCAAAGTGACAGGCACATCTACCGCAGCAACCACAGCATCCAAAATTCGAGCAACTAAATCTTCATCTTTTAATAATGCAGAACCTGCCAATTTGCTACATACTTTTTTTGCGGGACAGCCCATATTAATGTCAACAATTTGGGCCCCATTCGATACTTGGTATCTTGCTGCCTGTGCAAGCTCTTCAGGTTCTGAACCTGCAATTTGTGCTGAAATTGGTGCCAGTTCACCATCAAAGTTTGCCCGATACAAACTTTTTTTACTCATTCGTAAAGTCTGATCAGACGTCATCATTTCACTGACCGCATGCCCTGCACCAAAGTATTTACACAAGGTTCTAAACGGACGATCAGTAACTCCCGCCATGGGAGCAACGATTAAATTATTTGACAGTTGATACGGACCAATATACATATATATTCATACATTTTTTGACTGCCATAGTATACTCCATCCGCTATTTCGGCTCACCCATTTATGAACGTGTTTTACTCTATGAAAAAAAGTTTTCACCTTTCTCCTATTGTTCATACGATTGCTATTCTATCGACCAGCATCCTATTGACTGGATGTGGAGATCGTTCTTGGTGGGATGATGAAGAAAAGCATTTAAATACAGAACAAATCAAAAAAGTAATTCCTAGTCGCGTTAGTGAGCGTGATTTGTGGGCAAAAGATATTTTCGATATCACTGAGCAATTAGGCATTCCACAAAATAAAGAAAATATTTGCACAATTGTGGCTGTTGTAGATCAAGAATCTAACTTTGTGGCAAACCCAACTGTACCTGGACTTGGTCAAAAAGCAGTAAAAGAAGTTCAAGATCGCTTTGACGAAAAATTTAAAGACAAACTGGGTGAAAGTATTGGTGGTACAGTTGCAGACTATTTTCAAGATGTTTTAAAGAATCAACCCACGCCAGAAAATAACTATTTGAAACAAATGGCTAAAGTTAAAACTGAAAAAGAACTTGATGAACTTTACCGTGAAATTTTTGCTTATATGGCAAAACATTATCATGTCAGTGCTTTAACAGGTGCTGCAAGGTTAGTCGGTCAAGATATTGGAGAAAAGCTCAATCCAATTACGACTTTAGGTTCAATGCAAGTTCATATTAGCTATGCCAAAGAACACAAACGTCAAGGTGGCAATATTGCCGAATTACGTTCAGACCTATACACCCGTTACGGCGGTCTTTATTACGGTATTCATCGTTTAATGATGTACCCAGCAGATTATGATAAACCGTTGTATCGTTTCGCAGATTACAACTCTGGTCGCTATTCAAGCCGTAATGCTGCATTCCAAACTAAAATTAATGCATTAACCAAGACAGAGCTTGCACTCGATGGCGACTTATTACTTTATGGGAAAAATGGAAATCCTAGACCGGAAAAAAGTTCTTCTGAGCGTGAACTGATTAATCTTTTTGCAGCTCATAATGTTTTAATTACTCCAAAGCAAATTCGCTCAGATTTAAAACATGAAAAAGATGATAAATTTGAAGAAACACCGACGTATAAAGCAGTCAAAGAATTATATTTAAAAGACACCAGTAAAAAGGACTTTTATGCCATTATGCCTGAAGTTGTGATTTCAGGACCTAAGCTAAGCCGTGACTATAATACCAATTGGTTTGCAACTCGTGTAAATGGAAGATACCAAACATGTATGCAGAAAGCGCAAAGATTAAAAACCTAGCCTTATTTGATTTTGATGGAACCTTGTGTAATAAAGACAGCTTCACAGGTTTCATTTTTTACGCTTTGAAGAAAAGACATATTGTGAAACAAGGCATCAAAATTCTGCCTTGGATTCAGGCCTATTTTCTGAATATTTACCCTGCTGATTCAATGCGCCCTCGTTTATTCAAAGCAATGTTTGCAGACATGCCTACCCAAGAGCTTCTCGAATTAGCTTTAGAATATTCACACCAATTGCGGAATAGCTTGGATCAACAGATTTATCAGCAACTTTTAAAACACAAGCAGAATGATGATGATGTCGTGATCGTCTCTGCCTCTGTTGATTTGTATTTAAAAGATATTGCAGAATTACTCGATGTAAATCTAATCTGTACCGAAGCTGAAGTGAAAGATGGTGTATTTACAGGATTATTTTCAACTCCAGATTGTAGTCGTGAGCAGAAGAAAACCCGTGTCTTAGAACAATATAATCTTGACGAATATGAAGCTATCTATGCTTATGGCAACTCTCATGAAGATTTAGACATGTTTAGTCTTGCTGATTATTCTTATATGGTGGGTGAGGATCAGCTTCTTCCCTCCATTCGACCACAAAAAAAGCTCGCCTAAGCGAGCTTTTTAATTAAAAAATCAATCATCTAATTAAATAATCAGTAAATCGCCATATGATTGCAATATACTACAAAAATAAGTTATTGTTTTATATTTATTATTTTAATAGCATTAAATATTTAACCTCCCATTTAACCTCCAACTATTTCTATACTCCTCCTTTTTGAAGGATAAATTATTTTCTACTTTCTTATTTTTTGTTATACATTTCTATATAGGCTCACACCTTTTGTTCTTGTGTCATACCTGCACTGTTATAGCGGTTTACTGCGTTTTTTAACGGAATGGCATTTAAAATACCGATGGGGTCAGATTTGAACTCCTATCCTTGAAGATAAAGCTCCTCTTTTATGTTGACCTTATGCTGAACGTCATTTTTTGATGGTCAGGGTATCAATTATGGCTATTACTCCTATAACTGAGATTGGGAACTGGCAGAATTTTAGATTTTAAATCCACATTTCAAATGCCGAATTAACTTGTTCACTTTTTTAAATGTCATTAGGTTTACTCCCTCGAATCTTTATATTGACGGTGCACCAGATACGAATTCCACTTAGTACCTTAGTACTGTACTAGTCAGACGAATGAAGCTGCATTTGCCAAAACTACCTATAATAGATCCTCCGTATTAGATTTTAAATCCTCAAGGGCTAATCACACCCAAACATCAAACACTTAATTGGTATGTAACAACATTCCTTAGTGCTGAGTAATGCCTTCAATTTGTGGATGAAACGCACAGCATTTATGTCAGAAACAGTCAGTTTTTCCGTATGTAACATATCTAAAAAACACAGATATTTTGCATGTAACATCGGTTTTCATGCCGAGTAACGGTAGGAATGAATAAAAAACAACCTTAATAAAATCACTTAGTTTGTTGGACTGATTTTTCACTCTTTTGCTACTAGTATTTCGCAGTTCTTTATTGAGTGAATATGACAACTCATTACATGTTCTCAGAATAATTTGCATGACGTAGCATGACAAAACTGCTTTTCTTGTTTGACGTAGTTGGACAGAATAAAGTTTTGGTTAAATCTATGTACGTCATATATAGATTGCCTTTGAGATGGTTTTTATAGCTGTCTTTATGAGTACATTTTCCAGCAAAATATAAATCCTTGTCATGCAATGTAAGGATGAATTTCGGATTCTAAATCCTGAATATTGTTATACGTAGTCATACGTATTTACCTTGACATACTTTGACGGAATACTAATTCTAAAAAACATTTAAAAGCTCTGTGATGCTTTTCTGGCAAGCCTTTTAACATATTTTAAGGTGCTTTTTGAAGAGTTGGATGTCAAGGTAAATAGGCTATGTCCTGTATAACAAAATTTACGGTGCTTTCTGCAAAGGGAATGATATTTCTTGCTATACGTAGCTATACAAAACTGCTTTTTCAATTATGAATAAATGGCTTACCAGTACTGCCTCTTAGCATATTTTATTGATAGCTGTCGTATATCTAATTCTGTTAGGTCATAGCATGACAAACCTCATTTCTCTCAATACAGAATACTGTGTCAATCAAATTTGCTTTAAATCAAGTTTATTCATTTGACAATATTCATCAACAAGCTGAGCACCTGTTGGATCAACTACAATGGCATCGTGTGTCTTAAGTTCTTCTAATATCCAAATATAATTCTGTAATGGATTTTTGACATCAATAACATCCATTTTAAAAGGCACTTAATACTGATAATGTTTAGAGTAGTTTAAACCGGTAAAGCATTGAAAATAATAATTATGAAGAGCTAAGCCTCCTCATAATTCGTAGTATATATTTTAAATACCAGGCATTGTTAAGAAACCATCTAAGGCTTTAATGTTGTTCATCCAACGATGGATATTGTTGTAAGTTGATATATCCACACCACCCTCATGGGCTAAAGCGATATAAGGAAAAACGGCAATGTCAGCAATCGTTGGACGATTGATTGCAAGCCATTCGCGGTGTTCAAGATGTTCATTAATGAGGGCTAGAATTTTTGTTGATTTATTAAGAGCTATATTTTTATCCAGTGGATAATTAAACTTATCAACTAAACGTGCTGAACAAGGCCCATGTTGTATTTCATTGGCTGCTGTAAATAACCACTGTGCCACTTCAGCTTGAAGATGTGGTGTTGTTGGCCACCATGCTTCACCTGCATATTTACCTGCCAAATAAATGAGAATACTTTGAGAATCTCTTAAAATTGTTTTTCCATCAATAAAAATAGGCAATTCACCAAAAGGATTTAAAGTCAGTAGAGGCTCTGATTTATGTTCACCTTCTAAAAAATTGACGGAAATAACTTCCAAATCTAAATGAATTAAAGATGCAAATAAGCGGACTTTGTAGCAGTTACCAGATAGATCTAAATCATAAAGTTTCATTATATTTTCTCAGCGTGGTTGTGATCTAAGTTAGGTCTTAAATTTTGTCTAAAATTAGTTGATTAAATTCCAGAACATTTCCATCTGGATCTCGAATAAAAAGTGCTGTACGTCGTGGTCCAATTGCTTTCGGCCCTTCAGTGATGTGAATATTATTACTGTTAAGCCAATGTTCTAGTGCCTGAATATCATCAACAACAAATGCTGGGTGTGTAATTCCGGGTAACTTAATCGCTGTATCTAGTAAGATATTTTGTGCATTTAAATGACTTGATGCATTAAAGATTAAGTTGATCCGTACACCATCAACACTCATCATTTCATTGGCCTCATATGCTTCAAAATTTGCAGTTTCAACAAAGCCTAGAGACTGATAAAAATTCAGGGCACGTTGCTTATTACTCACGCGAATACCCACATGATCGTATGCAAGTACTTTGATGGGGGCTTTGGAAGGAAGTAAGTTCATTTAGCATCTACCTTAAAGTTTATGCCTTGAACTATAATGATTTTGGGAACAATGATTAAGCAATGTCTAAGCATAAGTCTTTTGCAAAAAATGCAAAGATATAGAGGTAAGTAATGGATCAATTGAAAGCAATGAAATCTTTCGTATGCATTATTGAGCAAGGAAGCCTTTCAAAAGCAGCAGAGTATCTCAACAGCTCACCATCCTCTGTTGCCAGATTGTTAGCCTCTTTAGAAGAAAATTTAGGAATACGCTTAGTCAATCGAACCACTCGTAGCATTTCCTTAACGGAGGAAGGAGCTGAATATTTAGCCTGGTGCAGCCATATTTTGAATGAATTAGAATTAATGCAAGCTTCATTGGAAGCACGAAAAAATAGTATTTCTGGTGAATTAAAAATCTCAGCTCCTATAGAATTTGGCAATATTTTTATTGCCCCTCTAGTCAATGAATACCTTCAGAAATATCCAACTGTATCAATACAATTAAATTTAAGTGATAAATTCGAAGACATCTTACAAAGTAAGCTTGATCTCGCTATACGTATTGGTGACTTACCCGACTCATCCTTGATAGCTAGTAGAATTGGTGAAACTCGATTAATTTATTGTGCCAGTCAATCATTTATAGCTAAGGATAAAATTCTAAAGCCTATTGATCTAGAACATAAAAAAAGAGTTGTTGTTTCAAGCTTTCGATCAGAGTGGGTATTTATGGATCAGGGTGAAAAAATTATTTTGGCGAATAAACCAATATTGATTACAGACCAAATTTCTGTGGCAAGACAAGCCTGTATTGAAGGTCTAGGAGTGGGTTGCTTCTACTCTTATCAAGTTGCCAAGGCAATAGAGTCACAACAATTGAGCATCATTCTGGATGATTTCAACCAGAAACTAATTCCTATTCATTTTGTATATCCACACACGAAATTAATTTCGCCTCGTGTAAAACATTTTATGAGCTGGGTTAAAGATAAACTTACAAAATTTTCATTTTATTAAATAAAGATACGTACAAATGAACATAAACCTCAAAATATATATTTTAAAAAGTAAATTTAAACTTATTTAGAGAGGTAGTTTACTAAGGAAAATATCAAGCTCCCCCTTTTATAAATAAGATGAATCCACCCTTACGTAGTCTTACGAAACACCTTCTCGCCAAAAGTGGCATAAATCCCATACCGTATAGCTTTACCCCCTTTTTTAACCACCTTTTAGGGATTGAGCTGTAAGACTAATTACCATGTAAAAAACGCCGTACTGGGCCAGTAATTTATACCTATTTTGTTTTACGGATTGAAGAATACAAAATAGCTGTAACCCTTACTAAACAGGATTTATGCCGTAATTCATATAGATAGGCTGTAAAACAAAATAAATTTACTTAGATGGAATAGAAAACTATTCATGTTTTAAAGCAGTGTTCTGTCGTTGATTACTGATAAATATTGTACGACGAAGAACGACAAAACGGATTTATAAAAATCGGCCATAAATCAATACTGATAAGGTTCTAAGGTTGATTTTATACTGCTTGCTGTCGCACAAAATACAAAGTCCTTATATCACTAAAATTGTGCCTATCTTGCATGACGTACCATGACAAAATCGTATTTCTTGTTGGACGTAGTTGGACGAAATACGGTTTCATAAAAATAGCTATATTCCTTGTATATTCTAGGTTTGATAGGGTTTTTATAGGTGCTTTTATTAATACCTTGTCCAACAAATACGAAAGACTTGTCATGCAAGATTTAAAACCATTTACTGATATGAATTTGTACGATGCAGAACGACAAAACATATTTTTATAAATCTTCTATAAATCAATAATAGTAAGGCTTTAGGACTGATTCTTTATTGCTTACTGTCATACAAAGACAGATAGCTTTGTATCACTAATATTCTAAGATTTTGCTATATGTAGCTATACGGATTTGAGTTATTTACCTTGATGAAATCCAAGTCCATCAAAGTAGAGCTAAACCATATAGCACATAGTTTTAAGGCTATTTAAGGGTACTTTATGATTATGGCTCATCAAGGAAACTGACCTGAGATGATATACATTGATCTACCAGGCCAACTTAGCGATACATTGAATAAACTTACCTTGATGGTTTTAAAATTACGCCACTTACTTGGATTTATGCGGTCTGGGATTTTATAAGAGAGTCTTAAAACTATGCTGAAGATAGGGATTGTCCACTGACCAATACAAATGTTTTTCACCTTGAGTGGTGAGCTGCTCTCAATCAGGAGTAAAAATCATGAATTGATTATTAAACAAGCAAAACTACTGTTACTCACCGAAAATTTTAGTCTGAAATATTTTTGTTACGTCATAAACTGATTAGTTATTAGCCTTTGTTACGTCATACTTTGTATGAAAGGTATCCCTTGTTACATCATAAGTTCAGATGAATTTAACTTATTGTTTTTATGAGCACGGCGCAACCAGTCCCATTTATGGGACCGTCCAATGGCCATAAATATGATGTGTGGCATTAGAAACTCGTTCAGGGGTGGACTATGTGCATAAAGTAGATGCACTATATCTGGATCCAATTCAGACCTACACAAAGACCATACGAAAACATGGTAATGCCTGGGCTAGTTCCCAGTATTTTTATGCTTGCATAATCCCTCATCTGATTTAGGCTTACACTTTCACACCTATGATTTTAAGAACCTTATATGCTAGAAAATATCTATAATTTATTTATGTTCTATACTGATGATGTATGTTACGAAATTGGAGCTGTTAACCATAAGTTAATTGGCAGCGACGATAAGAAAATTAAGTATTTAAAGGATAACCTAGACAAAGATTTAAAAAATTGTAAACGCATTACCTTAAGCTTTCCCATAACTCAAGAGGAAGAAAATGCATCCCATCGCCTCAATAAAAGATCAAAAGCAGTACTAGAAAGCTTTAGGAAATTTGGAATATCTGAAGATGCTTTAATTGTAATAACACCAGTTGTAAACAATGAGATACTTTTCGATTGTAGCTTAAAATATGGATTAAATTTTTTGGAAGAGCTTCGGAAACAGATGGGTATTGAAGGTAATCAAATAGATTGGTTAACTCATTACACAACAGACGAAGGGGTAGATATTCCTCGTCTTATCAATGACGATTATTTTGCAGCGATTAGATTAACATTCCAACACGGGATGTATCTATCTTCAATGAAATTATTAATGTCATGTATTGATTCTATTGGATACATTGAATTCGGCTCTCATAACTCCTTCAAAGAGTGGCTTAATCAGTATGCACAATTAGAAAAATTAGGGATTACAGCAGAAGAATTATGGGAGATGAGAAATGGCATCTTGCATATGTCGAACTTAGAATCCAAGAAAATAATACAAGGTAAAGTACGCCGTATATCTTTCTTTGTTGCAGATAATAAAGCATCTTTTTTTCACGAAACAGAGCATGTTTATTACTTTAATTTTAAAGAGCTAATCAACGTATATGCAGACGCATTAAAAGTTTGGATGAGTTCTTACAATGAGATTCCAGACAAATTTCTAACCTTCATTACACGGTATGATAAAACCGTATCAGACAACAGATTATTTTTCATAAAAAACTCAGAGATATAACAAATAAGTAAAGGTAGCCTGCGATAAAAGGCTATTATCTGAGTAATATGATACTAATTATCAAATGAGTTATCCTTAATTTCCGGACAGTTAAAATTTGACTCTCATTTTTAATGCTTTAATGGAATAAGCTTTTCAATTATTAAGGTCGATATAATCAGAATACAATGAAAAACTGTGTAAAATTAAGATAATACTTAGGAAATAACTGAATGGAATTTGTACTTTTAAAAAATAGAACCTGGCCCCCTTCAAGTGGGAAAAGTGTTGTATATCTACATCAAGATAATTGGGATGATGATGGTTTTAAAACCACTTTTGATATGACCCTTCATGATGAAAATGGAATATTACATAATATTGGTTCAGTGAAAATTGCTGAAATAGATCAAAGAAGAAATATTCATACTTTTGATTTGCTTGAAAGGAAATTTGATAAGTTATCTGAAAAATTTTATTCACTAGGCCAAACAGATGATTACTACATAAAGTTAATGAATTTATCAGCAGGTATGAGAAATGATATCCTAATTAAATTAAACGATCTTACTCGCAAATCTGAGGTGTTAGAAAAATTAAAAAAAAATGAGGTATTAGGATTTTCAATACTACGTAGTGTAAGTTTAGCTTCAATTGAGGGGCAATTTAAAAGAATTACAGAGGGGTTGGCAGTATTAACGGATTTTAATTTTGCCTATTCTTTTAACCCCAATAATTTTGATGAAGAAAAATGTTTTAAATTTAATGTAAAAGCAAATTCTGAACCAAGAACAAATATTCATGCTGTAATAGGCCGAAATGGTGTTGGGAAAACAACTTTTCTTAATAATATTGTCACTAGCATTAATAAAATTTCAGATACTAATCATTTATACTTTACAGATAAATGGAGTTTTGAGTATGAGGAATTAGGCCCAAATTATTTTAGTTCATTAATCTCAGTATCATATAGTGCCTTTGATCCTTTCACCCCCCCACTTGATAGACGAGACCCTAGTAAAGGTACTACTTACTATTATGTAGGCCTCAAAGATACTAAAAATGATATTTTAAAAACTTCAGAAATACTCAATGAAGAATTAAAAAATTCAATCAAAGCTTGTATTAATACTAAAAAAAATCTTTGGAAAGAAACGATATCTCAACTGAATTCAGATAGAAATATTGCGGAAAAAAATTTTAGCTCTTTAGTCGATTCTCATAAGTCTGATTCATTTGAAACCTTATTGGATGAAAGAGTAAAAGGATTAAGTTCAGGTCATTTAATAGTTTTATTAACTATATCTAAGATCGTCGAAAAAATTGAGGAAAAAACATTAATCTTAATGGATGAGCCAGAAACACACCTTCATCCACCGTTATTATCAGCCTTTATAAGAGCATTAAGTGATTTGTTGGCAAAAAAAAATGCGGTCGCTATATTAGCAACTCATTCTCCTGTGGTCTTACAGGAAATTCCGAAATCATGTGTAAGTATTTTTCATCGTGTGCATAATGCTATAGAGATATATCCTCCTGAAAAAGAAACTTTTGGAGAAAATGTAGGCATCTTAACTAAATCTGTATTTGGTTTAGAAGTCACAGAATCTGGTTTTCATTCATTATTAGAACAGTGCGTAAAAAATGGTTTAAATTATCAAGAGATTATTGATTTATATAACGACCAACTTGGATTGGAGGCAAGAAAGATTTTGCAAATTATGTTACTTGATAGAGATTTAAAAAATGATCAAGTTAACTGAAATCATAGATTTTAATACCCTTTATGAGGTTTGTTTAAGTGGCATTACTGGTAATCACCAATTATCAAATAGATTAACTAATGCACAGAATCAAGTGAATATCTTGGATATGGAGTATAGGTCAAAAGCAATTGATGGAAAATTATATGAGTTAGCTCCATTGAAATGCTCTAATGTCAAAAGATGTGAACGGTTAAAAAAGATAAATGCTATAAGGATTCTAAAAAATAAAGAGTTCAAAAGAAAAACTACTAAATACAATCCAGTCGTCTTTCAAGATATAAGTCGCCTAGAGTTTATAAAGTTATATGAACAATACTTTGTAAGTAAAGATAAGCCTAATGCCAGAGCTATTTATGATCAAATTCTAGCTTCTGCAAAGCAAAAATGTCCTTACTGTTGCGGAATCGGGAATCCAAGAAATTTAGATCATTATTTGCCTAAAGCACACTTTCCTAAATATTCAATACTCCCTGTGAATTTAGTTCCCTCTTGTCGTGACTGCAATATGGATGCTAAAGCCGACAACATAATTACAAGTTATGAAAATCAACTATTACATCCTTATTTAGATAAACCTCATTTTTTTAATGAGCAGTGGATACATGTAGAATTCCAATCTAATGTACTAGATGAAGATACAAGTTTTTTTTATGTAGCTAGAGCTCCTGATAAGTGGGATGATACTGATAAAGCAAGAGTAAAAAATCATTTTAAATCTTGTGATTTAGGGGTTAGATTTTCGAAAGATGCAGTTGATTCATTTATTCATCTTAATGAACAAATTCATAGATTAAGGTCAGCTGGATTGGATGATAATAAAATTATTGAAACTTTGCTTGAACCAATCTTAAATAATAGTAAGCGTAGTATTAATCATTGGGAAAAAGTATTGGTGAAAGGAATTATTGACACTTATTTTTAATAGAGTATTGAAAGAATCATTTTTATGTTGCATATTCTTTTGTAAATATTTCTTGTTGCAGATAAATCTTTTTTCAATTCATTTACCCTGCTTATAGATATATGTAGATAGCTAAACGGAATATGTTAACGCTGCTACCATTAGGAAATTGCTTTGTTTCAGGGTCACGGCCTAATACACCCATCACTGTGACTTTGTTCAAGTTTTCCATTGGTTCACTCTCTTAATCTGTTTGTACTTCTATGTGTATCTTTTCAAGTGTACATGGTGGACAAAGTGGACGAAAGTAATTATCTATATGTTTTTAAATAATTAATTTAGTCCACCTATATATAAATCTTCATAGCAAAAAAGTGGACATCAAAAATAGATAAGGTGGACAGGATAGATTGCTTTGAATCATGTCCACTTCATGTCCACCTATTAAAATAGATATATTTATATAAAGTGGACATAATAATATCTATATATAACAGTATCTTAAATAAAATAAATGCATATATGTCCACCTTGTCCACTACGTCCACCTTATCAATATAGTTTTCAGGCTTCATGATCTAGACTCTGCATAGCTTCTGCACTGAAATGCATCATGCGCGGACGTGTACCATCAGGTAGATTATTACTGGACTTCTTCACATAGAGTTTTTTATCTCCTTCAATAAACTCTTTAATCCAGCCATGCTTGATCAATGCCTTTTTGACGCTGGCCTCATTCATCCCGATGCACATTTCCTTTTTAAACATGGTCGGTGATACCAGATAAGTTTTTTCTTCAGGATCATAATAGCCGACACGGTTATGGATACGTTGTCGGACGACTTCCCCATCTGCCTGTCTGATTAGTGTTAGATCCTCAAATCGGCTAGTACCATTGGCCTCAAAGAATGCCTTGATATGCTCGAGCGTTTTGGTTTCTTCCATGTTCTCACCATTGCCCAAGTTACCCAGCCAAGTATTAAAACACTGTGCTATCGCCTCAAATGCGCGCCCTTGGTTCCATCCTGTAATGCCTGCTTGTGTTGCCAGTTCTCCAGCTGCAGCGACAAGTGCAAAACGGCGTAAAACTCGACTGGCTTGGCCATTCTTTATTTGGCTGTGCTGTTCAATAAAGCTATCCAATAGAGCCTGGGCTTTTTGCATGACGGTATCTTTATCCTGGGTTAGATATTCAAGCCACTTAATGCCGGCATGTCCATAATGATTTGATGCCAGCTCATTAATGCGGTTGCCAATGTCCTGTGGTGCGGTACCGTAGTTAATGCAATCAAATACGCCGTACCCCTTACCTGCATCACTGGGGATATGTGCAAAACGCAGCAATAGGCCTGCATCCAGTTCGATATTGCCACGGCGCAAATGTTCTTCCAGAGTGACTTCACCAGTTGAGGTATACATAAGGCTGAATTGCTTGGCATCACGATTCTTACCTGCTTTAGTACTTCTGGCCTTACCTTGTCCACCGGTAAGCATATAAACAATATCAGACACGGCTTTCGGCACAGCCTGGCGCAGTTCATCTAGGTTTAAAAAACTATCATTTCTTAATTCCGCTTCATTCTCTAAAGCGTTGTCCGTAGTGCGCCATGATTTGGATATATGCTTTGGATTACCCCATACACTGCATGAAGCTTTGGTGACTGTACTTTTGCCATCTGTGGATGAACCATAGATGTGAAAGCCTCCACTTTCAGCACCTAAGGGTAAAACCAATTGCCCAGAAAAGGCACATGAAAATGCTAAGACTGCCAAAGCATGAGGCTCAATCAACCGGCTAAGTTCTTGCCATTCGTCAAAGGTCCCAGATACTGTATAAGGGCTTTTATTATCACTATGAAAAAGTAGTTCTTCATCTTCACTGTTGCCATAGGTTTTATTGGGTGTGGCAAAGCAGTAGCCATGCCATCCGGCACGATCTACACAGCGAAAACGCTGTTCTATTGGGTAGTCTTGAATGTAGTTAATAAATACATTTTTCTTGTACGCCTGGCGTGGTGGCATCAAGCCATGATTGGCAATAATCTTTAGTGCTTCCTGGGCTTCCCCCATAAAGTGCTCATAAGGGATTAATAGCCGGTGCAGGGTGCTGTCTTTGTCATGGAACTGGATAACACGCTTCCAGTTATCATTATTCAGGCTTCGCGCTTCACCTAAAATGATGGCTGAATGACAGATAAAAGTTCGGGTTTGTTTAAGCTGCCCGTCCTCATCTCTTTTTTCTTTGATGAGGTATAGCCCGTTATCCAGGATATGTAGAAATGCGCCGTCATCCATTCTAAAAGGCTTGGCTAAATGGCCTTTGGGCAATAGTTTATTTGCAGGCAATTGCTCAATCGCCAGCTGAATAAAAGCTTTAACTTCTTCTACATCATCATCTTTATAGAGCTCAGTCAGAAATGAGCTTTCGCCGTACTCTATATATTGGTTCAGTAATCTAACTGCAGTATTTTTTTCAAGGCTTTGGAATGCCTCCAGCTTGATATGTTCAGGGCGCACTGCCATATATAACTGCATATATCCGGCATTTGCCAATTGGTGTATTACAAAAGCTATTTGCTCAAAATCAAAAGCCTTTAATGCTGTTTTCTTAGTGCTACATAGGGTAGGCAATATCACCAAAGCCACGGCGTAGCCAGTCTGGGCAATCTTAAAGAATGACTCTAAACCAAAGGTGATAATGACAGGCTTATCCTGGTGAAAATCTCCGTACTTGGCAAAGCCTTTGGCCATCCCATCAGGCATGATTTGCACACGTTGGCCATCCTGTAATACAGCACATTGGATCTGCTCAAGCTGACCATTTACGATCGGCAAAATTAAAGGATCCTGATATTCAATCCCTTCAATTTCAATTTGAGCCTCATCAACATAAATCGGCTGTGATGGACTGCCAAAACGCTGAATGACTGCATGTTGAGTGTACTCAGATTGAGCAGGTAAAAGTTGTCGGCACTGCTTAAGAATATCTGCAGCTGAATCAGTGAATGAGTTTTGAGAAATCATACTTGTGACTCCTCATATTCAGCTTGATATTGCTTTTCAAGATTTTGACTTAATTCTGCTGACTCTTGAATCATCGTATTGGTGATGGCAATGATGCGTTTTAGATCATTAAAACAGGTGTCAGGAACAGCATATACCTTACTTAAATACTCCTTGAGACTTTTAAACTCATTAGAAATAGCTCCAACCATGGTACTTGTATCGGCCATCTGTTCATAAGCCAAAGAGTAAGCCTCAAGCATATCGCCTGAGCTATAAGTTGGGTTTTGTTTTTCTAAAGACGTATTTGTATTAGGCACGGTTAATGCGCTCCTTTTGTTAGTTTAGGAGCTTTGCCATTCACGACCAAATGAGGGTGGCAAAGCTGAAAAGGGTTGGTCGACAGGCACAAAAGGAAACCTGCACACTCGAAAGTGTCCCTCTCCAGCTTCACCATAAAATGCGAGCGCATAGAGATTTTACGCATAAAAAAAGCCCTGAGCGGACTATATGCGCCTTTTGTAAAATAGCCGACCAAAGCTAATTCACCATGTGGGTGAACGCCGTTAGCATAAGATGGTTTACTGGTTCTTGCAAGAAGAAAAATAATTACTCCCCAAACAAAGAACAGTTTTAAGAGATTTAGAGAGAGTCCTTTCATGTCGGTCCACCTGGTAAGTGTATATGACCCTTTAATAAAAGGCGGTTGGCTCTAAAGTTTTGGGCAAATAGATTTAATGCTGTTTTTCGTTGCTCATAACTACACTGAGAGCCGATTAGAATTAAGTCCTGCGCCTCTAGCTCTGCCAACAAATCCAACTCATCGTATGAAAGGCTGTCACGGTCTAAACCACTGAATTGTCCTGTAATAGCCCAATTAATTAATCGGGCTTCATTCATGTAGTGATGAGGCTTGGTTTCTTTACCTTGTTGCTGTCTAGATAATTGCAGGACTGCTGACACAGCCTTGTAAGTTGCAGCTGCTTGATGACGCAACCGGCGATGATCGAATACTGGATGATTACCACGTAGTAACAGATCTATCTGCATATCGCACCAAATACCAAAACGAATATCTAACCAACGAGCGAATGCTACTGCTAATTTCGGATGAAGCCATGTACCTTGAGCGTTACCATTTTCGCTGGTAACGGTATTACCCCCCTTTTTAGTTTTAATAAGAGATTTTGGTTCACTTATTTTCAGGTACTCACATAAGGCCTGGATATAGTTTTTAGTCTCTTCAAGGTTTAGCCAATCATTAGGACGTTTACCAAATGATTTAGATGCCTGTGTTGCATTAAACCAACCCTGTTCATTAAAACTAAGTTCTTGGCCATTATATTGAGATGTGATTAATCCTCTCATACTTCCAACTCCTTTAGCTCGTACCGGGCATGAGTACCTTTGCCATTCAAATTAGGTTCAACACGAGTCACGATGTCATGACCTTGTTTGCGTAACCGCTCTACAACGGCACTCAGGCGATAGCAATCAAAGTGATAAATTGCCTCTGCCTGTGAAAGTGTCTTACCACTCTTGAGGTGCACTAAAACTTGGGTTTGATGATTTGTACTCATGCCTTTCCCCCTATATTGATTTCATCCAATAGGGTTAATAAATGGTGCATCGCCTGTTGTTCAGTATCGAGCATTTGCACAATTTGCTTAGGAGATACGTGGGTCACTTTAAGACGTGCTGGACGGATATATTCAGCAAGGGCATCAATGCGCTTTTTGACAAGCTCTGTGTATTCCATAGGCTCATCAATTCCGGCTTTCATACTACGCTGGTACTGGGTATCCAATACGCCGTATAGATCGTTTAACGTGGCCGAAGTATCTTTTAACTGGCTATGATTAATAGCTGTCACTAAATCACGGTTATAAACATCTTTGGCCACGGCATTTAATTGCCGGCTGGCATTTAAGGCAATGGCTTTAATTTGTGTTTTAGTCATAGATTAAGCCCCTATCACTGCATTATTTTGCTGCTCTTCTATCCATGCCTGTACTTCTGACATACGCCATACAGTGACATTTCCACTAATATGGATTGGCTGAGGGAATTTACCTTGCTTAACCCAGGTCCAGATTGTTTTTTCACTTACAGGTAATAATCCAACACGCGCAGGCTTGGCATTAACTTTGCGTTTCATGCCTGCATTTTCACCTGTCTTGACTGTGTAGATTTTTTCGGGAGTGGATGGTGCACTAGCTAATTGTTTAACTCGTGCATATTGTTCTTTGTGTAGCATGATTCACCCTTGCAATTCGTGAAGCGTTATTGCTTGGGTGAATGAAAACAAATAAAGGTATACGCCCCACAAGGGGCATAAACACAAAAAGAAAGGGCGTAAAATCTACGCCCTTATAAGTACATACAATAAAATAAAAGACCTAATCTAATTATTTTTAATCTTTTTTCTTGTATCTTTCCACTCGGAATAAGGAGAGATAACTTCTCTCAATCTCCGTGTGGCTGTATCCTCTTGTTCACCACTGTAAGGTGTATTGTTACTAATCCATGTATTTGCTTTATTGTTATGACTATCTGTTTTAGGATTATCAATATAAATAGATCTCCACGCATTAATGGCAAATACTAAATCAGGTGCATATCTTTCTTTGCTTGTTTCATCAAAAATCAAACTCAATAAATCTGTATTCTTCTTTAAGTTTAATGATTCCAGCTCTTTAATTTTTTGGTCTTTCTCTACAAGTTCAGCTTTGAGTTTTATATTTTCTTCTGCTTTTTTGTTTAATGAATCAAAATTAATTCGAACATATTTTTTTTGATCTTCACTTATATTTGCTAATATTTTTTTTAAAATGCTCATATCAGAATAATTTAAGAAAATATTATCTTCATCAGGATTTAGCATAGATGCCATTAAGAATATATTATAATTTTTTTTGGATAAATCAAAAGCTACAGCCTCATGGCAATTAAAAAATTCATCTTTACTCCAGAAATATTCATCAACTAAATATCTAGCAGCACCCAACTCTATAATATTCTCATCAGCCTTCTCAAGATTTTTACATAGGTAATCTATACAATTATAATCGCAGAAATCTAAGCCTGTGACTGGTGTTAAATTTTCATCAAGCGTATAAAGCTCTAAATTTTTAAATATTTTTCTTATATGAATAATGATCTCATTATAATTCAATGATGTCATTTTTTTTATAAAATCAACAACTGTAAATATTCTAATGTATTTATCATCTAATTCTTTTGAAAAATTAAATTTTAAAAAATTTGAATATTCGAATTTTTCAGATGAATTTAATTGACTAAAAGGCATGTCATTAAACCCAGGAATGATTCTACCTTTATTTTTAAAGTGAGCTTTTAATTGATCTGCTGGTATCCTAATTTTAGGTAATATCCCTACACAAATGGCTGAATTAATAAAACTATATGCTTCACTAAATTTGAGATAATTTTGATCAAAATTAGTATCATTAATGCATCTATTTATTTGAATGGGGTCATCACCACTGATTAAACAAGATGCTTCAATTATAGAGAATGAATCATTTAAATAAAACAATGGAATACTATTCGTAAAAGTCTTTTCAGTAGAATTTAACTCTTCTTGTTCTTTAAAAAATCTTTGTGATATTCTTCTAGCATCCTCTTTAGCCATTTCATTTTGTTCATGTATAGCTTGTTGTGCTATGAAATCATATAAATTTTCTTGACTATTAGCTTGTAAATAATTTTCGTAACATTCTTCTGATATCCCTATTTTTTTAATTGATAGGAAATTAAAAAAGTCTGATTTTAACCAGTAAAAATCAAACCAATCACTCTTAGTATTCTCATATTCGTTTCCATAAGTATCTGTTTGTATATAGTCAAAACTTCCAGAAGTTGATATAGCTAATTTTAGAAATTCAGTTGTAATTGAATAATTATCCTCGAAGTCTTTTTCAGAACAAAAGATCTCTATTTTTTCATAATCATTAATCTTAAAGATGCGAGCGATTTTATTAAATCCATCAAGTAATAATCTCCTAGCTACATCAGAAACGCTATAATCTATTTTTTTCGCAACCAACTCTAAAGCTTCAATAACATTTATAAATTTATAATTTTCTGCTTCTATATCTTCAAATAAATTCATCATGCATCCCACAGCCCCCAATAAAAAAGTTAAGCCAATCGGATTGGGTATCCGACTTTCGCCCCGTCAGGCTAGACTTAACGACATTATATTAATCAATATAGATATTCATTGCTAGTTATTGCACGTCCTAGCTTGTCGCTCTTATACAGACTTTTTAAATAAAATAATATCAGGGTCATCTTCCTTATGTAGATGGTCCACAAGATCTTCAATGTCAGGATTGTAATAAGTATTAATTAGAATACTTATGGTTTTATGCCCTGTAATTTTTGCTAGTACCTCTACTGGAAGTTTTGCATTCTTCACCATTCTTGAAATGGCTTCATGTCGGGTATCGTGAAAAGTTAAATCTTCAATTTTTAACTTACCTGTCACCACTTGATTAAAATAAGCCGATAAATTACCTCTACCCTTTTCACCATCAGCAACATTGTTTTTTACAGTGCATACTTCTATCTCATCTACCCCTTTCATATAGCTTAAAAGCTCAATTGCTCTTTTAGATAATGGGACTTTTCTCGCCGTGCCATTCTTTGTAAGTTCAAGCTCTACATGCTTATCGTAAACATCAGCCCACTTTAAACCTGTTATCTCACTTGCCCTCATTGCTGTTTCAATCGCAAACAAAAACGCCCATGCAGTTTGCTGTTTCTTAGTTATTGGCTGAGAACGTCCGTCATATTTAAACGCCTCTAAAATTCTATCTATCTCGTCTTGTGATATACGTCTATTTCTACTTACTGACTGTTTCGGTTTGGCTACGTCATCCAAAGGGGAATTGGTCATAATTCTAAGTTCTTGTCGTGCATACTTAAATACAGCACTTAATAAGCCTAAATCCCTTGCGACTGTCGCACTCTTAACCTTTTTTAATCTCTCATCCCTAAATTGAATCATGTCTAATTGTCCCAGTTGGTTTACTGGCTTCTTCATCAATCTAGGGAATGATTTTATATATCCATTCAAAATGACAGTTTCTACACGCCCACCTCTTTTGTGCGGTGTGACCTTTTCAGCATAAAGCTGTATCAGATCAGCAAATGCCATATCTGATAAATCCTTAAGTTTGTTCTGTCGTTTTTGCTCTGTCGGGTGGATACCCTCAGATATTTGTTTTTTTATTTCATCACGTCTTAACCGTGCATCTTTAGCATTGAGTACCTTTGGATACTCTCCCAGTGTGATGGTGTTCTTTTTCCCATCAAGCGTATAAAGCACTTTCCAAGTTTTTCGACCTGTCGGAGATACGAATAAATACAGCATCTCACTATCATTGATTTTCTGTAATTTATTAGATGGCTTAATAGCATCAATCTGCAATTTAGATAACACGGCGACCTCACGACAATTCTATAGCTTTCAAGCAATTAATAGGATTAGGGAAAGCATTTAACCTCCATACCCCCCAAAATAGGCATATTTTTGAGTGCTTATGGCGATTAATTATTTTTAACCTCCCATTTAACCTCCCTATTTAACCTCCTGCCAGTCTATTGCATGTTATTGCACCACACAACAAAAAGGCTCAATCCCTTTAAGAATCAAGCCTTAGTGTTATGTTTGGTTATGATAGGTTTTTGCTAATAGATTGCCATATGATTACGATGGATCATTTCTAATGAACGAGCTTCACCCAAGACCTGATGGACCTTATCAGAAGACAAGCCCTTAACAATATCAGCTGAACGAGAACTAAAGTTCACACGCCCTACCGCAACACGTCCGCCTTGTTGATCCACACACTCAACCACATCACCGCGCTCGAAATGTCCTTCAACAGCTTTCACACCTACAGGCAATAAACTCCGATGATTTTCTTTAATGGCTTTTACTGCACCATCATCGAGAACCAAGCGGCCTGCAGTTTGTAAGTGTGCTGCTAACCATTGCTGATGCGCTGTAATGCGATCATTATCAGTAATGAATAATGTGCCTAACATTTCCCCCGCCATTAAACGAGAGAGTACGTTATCGCTATCACCACTGGCGATCAGTGTTGGACAACCTGATTTTGCCGCTAAACGTGCAGCACGAACCTTGGTGAGCATACCACCACGACCAAATTTACCACCACCACCTGCCATATCAAATAGACTTTCATCTAAAGCACGGACGGTAGAAAATAATTTAGCGTTAGGATTAGAACGTGGATCAGAGTCAAACATGCCTTCTTGATCTGTTAAAATGATCAATAAATCTGCATGAACCTGACCTGCAACCATTGCAGCCAAAGTATCATTATCACCAAATCGAATTTCATCTGTCGAAACAGTATCATTTTCATTGATGACAGGAATAACTTTCCAATCAATTAGATTTTGAAGTGCATCACAAGAATTTAAATAACGTCGACGATCAGCTAAGTCATCATGGGTTAACAATACCTGCGCCGTTTGTATTGAATGTTTTTCCAATACGCTTGACCAAGTATGAATTAAGCCCATTTGACCAATAGCTGCACATGCCTGAAGACTGGGTAGATCGGTGGGTCGATTCTCAAGTTTCATGCGAACCATCCCTTCAGCCACAGCACCTGAAGACACAAGAATAATCTCATGTCCTGCATTGTGTAGATCTGCAATTTGTTTCGCCCAATGCGAAATCGCTGCAATATCTAAACCTTTTCCATTTGCTGTAAGTAAAGAAGATCCGATTTTAACAACGATACGTTTGCAAGCCTTGAGCTGCCGCTGTCCATCTACCACTTCGATCATTTTGTCCTCAGACTCTTTTAGAGATTATCGTACGTAATACGATTCTGCTTCATCTTCGCCGTCTTCATCCTCATCATCAACATCTTGACCCAAAATTCCTTCAAGACGTTGTTGACGACGCATTTCACGATAAGCTTCTTTTGCAGCAATCGTTTGCTCACGTGTTTCAGCTTCAAGCTGATCACGGAACGCTTTCATTTCTGCTGCATATTCAGGATCTTCAACTTCGCGTTCACGTTGTTGTTCGATTTGATCCATCAAGTAATACACAACATCTTTCGTGCCTTCAGACATTAAGCCTGAAGTACGGAATACTGGACCTTCCCATTGCATTTCACTTAGAAGGTGCTGACACCACTCTTCACGTGTTGCATCATCTAACTGATCAACTTTGTTCAATACCAATACGATTGGAAGTTTTGACAATGTTGGAGAGAATTTGTTTAGTTCAGCTAAAATTGCTTTGGCATTATAAGCTGGATCTGACCCATCAATTGGTTGCACATCAACGATGTGAAGCAAGATACGCGTACGTGCCAAATGTTTCAAGAAGCGAATACCGAGACCCGCACCATCCGATGCACCTTCGATGAGACCCGGAATATCTGCCATTACAAATGAACGATGGCTATCTGCATCAACCACACCTAGATTCGGTACCATTGTGGTAAATGGATAATCCGCAACTTTAGGTTTCGCTGCTGATACCGCACGAATAAACGTTGATTTACCCGCGTTCGGCATACCTAACAAGCCAACATCCGCAAGAACTTTAAGTTCTAAGCGAATTTCACGAAATTCACCTTTGGTACCATGTGTACATTTACGTGGTGAACGGTTAGTTGATGATTTAAAGTGAGTATTACCCAAACCACCTTCACCGCCTGCAGCAACCATAACACGCTGACCAGCTTTCACTAAGTCACCAATGATATCACCAGACTCTGTATCTACAATTGTTGTTCCTACTGGAACCAATAAAACGGTGTCATCACCGCCACGACCTGAACAGTTCGCACCACGACCATTTTTAGCGCGTTCTGCACGGAAACGACGGGTATAACGATAATCTACAAGGGTGCTTGTGTTTTCGTCAGCTTGAACAAATACGTTACCGCCACGTCCACCATCACCACCATCTGGACCACCAAATGGTACGAATTTTTCACGGCGAAAACTGGCTACGCCATTGCCACCGTCGCCAGCCTCTACGGTAATGACTGCTTCATCAACAAAGCGCATGCTGCCAATCCTCTAAATACTTTAAAACCGCATATTCTGCCATATTTTAAAGAATTTCTCGAATATATTTATTCACTATTCCATGAAGTACATTCACTTTTTGAATATTTCTATCAAATGCAAAGAAATCAATTGGAATAATGAGTACATCACCATTAAAGTTAGCTAAGTACATAGATTTAAGCACTAAGCTCATTGTTTTTAGTTATTTCTGAATTAGGATTGAACTACCTATAGTGTGCAATCAAATATTCAGCAAATATGATCAAAATGGAACGGAATCTCTCAACGGCTTTGTCCTCACAATTTGTATTACTCATGTCAGTGGCTTGCGGCCTCTGTGCTGGGTCAGCTTATTTCAATCAACCCTTAATCTACTCCATTGCCAAGAGTTTAGACATCACGACCAGCCAAGCGGGTTTTGCAGTCGTGATCGCTCAAATTGGGTATGGTTTAGGCTTAATGCTTTTAGTTCCATTGGGTGACTTACTCAACAAGCGTAAACTGATCGTCAGCTTGATGGTTTTTGCTGGAACTTCTCAAATTCTACTGTCGTTTAGCACCACATTATCGACGCTCTACCTATTTACCCTATGTGCAACTTTTGGGGCAATTTCGGCGCAAGTTCTAATTCCATTCGCTTCCTCCATCAGCCCACCTGAATCCAGTGCTGCAATCGTAGGCAAACTGATGAGTGGTCTGGTCATGGGCATTATCTTATCCCGTACATTTGCAGGCTTCGTTTCAAACTATTGGTCATGGGAAGGTGTTTATTTGAGTAGTGGGGTGATTACCTTATTATTCGCGACACTCATGTGGCGAAAACTCCCAAATACCCAACCACAATCCGACTTAAATATTGTGAGCATCTACCAGTCACTGTTTCAAATTGCACGAAATAATCCTCATCTGATTCGTCGAGCTTGTGCAGGTGCACTCGGATTTGGCATTTTATCCATGGTTTTCACCTCCATGACCTTTGTTTTAGGTTCTGCACCCTACTTTTTTAATGATTTTGAAATTGGCTTATTTGGTTTGCTGGGTGTTATTGGTATTTATTCATCAAGTTGGTCTGGCAAAACTGTTGGCTTGGGTAATGAAAATTTAGTCGCAAAACTGTGTATCTCACTGATGTTATTTTCTTGTGTCCCTTTATTTTTTGCTCAGCAGAATATTTGGATTTATGCCATTGGTGTTTTGATGAGCTATTTTGGTTTAACTGCATTCCATGTGTTGAATCAAAACTTAGTCTATCGGATTGATGCTAAAGCTAGATCTCGTATCAATGCAGTCTATATGACGATCTATTTCTCAGGTGCTGCCTTAGGTTCACTGGGCGCTGTTTATGCTTGGGAACATTGGCAATGGATTGGTTGCGTAGCGCTTGGTTTGATCTTCGCTATTGGAATTTTATGGATTGATCGATTTGATTTTAAATTGATGCGAAAAAATTAAGTTCAAATACGGATGAATTTTAAAGAGAAATAGATTGATTTTCATATTTCTCTTTAAGCTTTTTACATCTCATTTAAACATTCAAAGTTCGTTTAATTTCAACTAATCATTAACTAAATAACTTAGGCTAAAACACTATTTATTTTTCTCACCTATCGCTTCTTTATTTTCTAGAATCTCAGGTAAATTTCGCTCAATCCAGCCGACTAACTCAGTCATTTTTGCTGAAGCTTGAGAGCCCAGAATAGTCAATTGATATTCAACTTTTAGTGGTACAACAGGATAAACCGTCCGAATCAAGAATCCATCACTTTCTAATGTTTTTAGCGTCTGCGCCAACATTTTCTCACTAATGCCTTCTATACGCTGCTTCAACTCACTAAAACGATGGACACCCTCACTTAAACATCTCAACACAAGTACCGACCATTTTGTAGTGAGGTGCTCTAATATTTCCCGAGATGGACATGCATTTGACAGCACCTGCCCGACTAATTCACTTTGACCATACTGACTACCCATGAAACACCTCAAAAAAATTATTTAATACTTACTTTTTGGTACGTACTTACATTTAGTAAGTTAACAGATTATGCTTTATCCATCAAGTCGATTATTTAATCAAAACAAGGGTAAATAAAATGAAAATTGCAATTACAGGTGCAACTGGTCAATTAGGACATTATGTTATTCAAGCACTTTTAACAAAAACTGATGCACAAAACATCGTTGCTTTAGTTCGTGATCTTAACAAAGCTCAACATTTAAAAGCGCAAGGTATTGAATTGCGCCATTTCGATTATGATCAAACTGACACACTCGCACCAGCTTTAGAAGGTATTGATAAATTATTATTGATTTCAGCAAACGAAATTGGTCGTCGTACCCCTCAACATCAAGCTGTGATCCAAGCAGCCCAACAAAGCAAAGTGCCTTATATTGCTTATACCAGCTTATTAAATGCGGATGCATCTGCCCTTGGTCTATCTCAAGAGCATCGTGAAACTGAGTCATTAATCAAAAACAGCGGTTTAACCTATACTTTCTTGAGAAATAACTGGTATACAGAAAATTATCTTGCAGGTCTCAGTCATGCGATCGAATCAGGTACGCTCTATGGTGCAGCCAATGATGGTAAAATCAGCTCAGCATCACGCATAGACTATGCAGAAGCTGCTGCAACAGTACTTGTCAGTGATGTTCATGAAAATAAAATCTATGAATTAGCGGGCTCTACAGCATTTACTTTGCAGGATTTAGCAAATGCGATTTCAGAAGTTTCAGATCAAGCTGTTCAATATGAAAATTTAACATCAGAGCAATATCATCAAGCTTTAGTCCAAGCTGGATTACCAACAGGTCTTGTAGATGTCATTGTTGATGCCGATGTGAAAACACAAACTGGTGCAATGTTTAGCGACAGCAAAGATCTAGAAAAATTAATCAGGCGTAAAACTACAAGTATTCAAGAAGAGATTAAAAATACCTTGAATACTTCCTCTACAGTTTAATGCTTAAAATACAATTTATTAAAGCCAATTTCAAAGCGTTAAGGTTTAAACTTCAACGCTTTTCTATGGATGAATATTTTTAAGTGGCAAATCCATTCTCAACTCTAAATTTGCTTTGGTATTTTGCACTGTGTTGGTCATGGTCGCATTGAAGCTTGAAATCCGCTCCATGGTCATTGGATCATTGACGTTCAACACAGGATTAAATTGATGTTTAACTGCTAATTGTACTTTTTCATCTAAATCCAAATAAACTGGACCATCAAAAAAGATTTGAATTGGTACGGTATATTGTCTTTTCAAATGAAACGGGACTTCTAATTTCACAGGAATATCTAGATTCAAAGGCAATTTCGGCATCAATCTTTGTGGAAAAACCAAGTCTGAGGTTGTACTTAAAGGCATGGTTTGATCAATCAAAATGTTCGTTTGATAATCCACATCCACTGCGACAGGAACTTCAACTACAAATTTTAAATTGGCGAGATATTTTCCTTTTAGGTCAATATCCACTTTGCGATCTAAATCAATTTGCGTATCAAGACGCCCTATACTTTGTGTTTCCAAGAAATTACCCACATCAATTTTTACAGGTAAAGACTCAGGGAGTCTAATTTTGGAATTTTTCGCTGTCACATGCATCGAGGCTTGGATATTCAAATACAACCAAAACAGAATGGCGACCAACCCCGTTATGATCAGAAAGATCACCAGCCAAACTTTGATTGACCGAAAGAAAACCATTATTGGGCAACCTTTTCCGAAGTGCTATTTGATTGCGTAGCTTTAGGCTCACTTAACTCACTATTTTGCTTTTTCTCTACAACATTCACACTTTCCTGCTGTGATTTAAACAGTTTCACTGTATTCAAAGGAATCTTTAAATCCCCTTTTTCAATAATCACAGGCAAAGTATTTTTAACATCCACCGATGCATTCAGTGCTGTTTTAATCGGTACATTTAAATGACCTTTAATTGGAATATTGGTTTTCAATGTTGCATCCAATGGCACAATTAAATTCTCTTTTAAAACCGTTTCCACAGGTGCATTAAACTTAAGGTGAATCATTTGCTCCAAAGGTACATCCATTTGAATAGGAACATTCAGGTTAATTGGGATATTCCCCTTCAACGGTAAACTAATATCTCGACCTAACACTCTGACCTTAACTTTAGTATCCACAAACATATCTTGCTGAATGGTTAGATTTTCCCGCACTGGAATCATGGTTTTAATCGGTACTTGATTATCAAAGTAAACCATTGGATTCAATGTCTGCTTGAGAGGAATGTTTAATGTTTCTTTAATCGGAATAGATGCATTCACGCGACCAGTCACATCGACATCAAGTGCATCATGAATTTTAACCTTGGCTTCTAAAGGTTCTTGCAAATCAATATTGACACTTTGATTCTCTAACGGAATATAGATATTAAAGTGCTTAAATACCCATATCGCAATGAGTACTCCGCACACGGTCGCGACCACGATGAATACCAGTCCACTGAGCACATATTTTAATTGCAATGCATTATCCTTATGTGACTATTATTTTTATTTCATACATTCCACATATTATGCGAAATAATATGCATAATTGTGTAATTTAATGATTTTATTCTTTAAAGTTTATGTCTATTTAAATTATTTTCATGTCATTTAAAGTCAAAAAAAGAGCTTCAATTGAAGCTCTTTTTCTTTATGTATCACATATTATGCATTTTTTTCAGCTGGAACTTTTGGATAGCTTACGCCGCCCATTTGTTCTGCAATACGTAATACTTGGCAGCTATAACCTACTTCGTTATCGTACCAAACATATGCTGTTAAACGGTTACCCGATGCAATTGTCGCTTGAGCATCAAATACACCAGCAGTACGCGAACCGATAAAGTCAGACGATACAACTTCAGTCGAGTTGGTATAACCAATTTGACCTTGAAGGCTTGAACCGATTGAGATTTGACGGATATATTCGTTTACTTCTTCACGATCAACTTCTTTATCCAAAGTTAAGTTAAGGATAGCAAGCGATACGTTCGGTGTAGGAACACGTACAGAGTTACCTGTCAATTTACCTTGAAGTGCAGGAAGTGCTTTAGCTACTGCTTTAGCAGCACCAGTCTCAGTAATTACCATGTTCAAAGTAGCAGCACGACCACGACGGTCAGCTTTATGGTAGTTGTCGATCAAGTTTTGGTCGTTAGTGAACGAGTGAACTGTTTCAACATGACCATTTAATACGGTGTATTTATCATGCAACACTTTAAGTGTTGGTGTGATCGCATTTGTTGTGCAACTTGCAGCAGAAATGATTTGATCTTCATCAAGAATGTCAGCTTGGTTCACACCAAATACAACGTTCTTCATGTCACCTTTACCAGGTGCAGTCAAAATTACACGCGCAGCACCTGGGCATTTAAGGTGTTGAGCAAGGCCTTCTGCATCACGCCATTTACCAGTGTTATCAATCACAAGCGCATTGTTGATACCGTATGCAGTGTAATCCACTTCTGAAGGACTAGATGCATAGATCACTTTAATAAAGTTACCATTAGCAATAATTGCTTCGTTCTCTTCATCTACAGAAATTGTGCCTGCAAATGGACCGTGAATAGAATCACGACGTAAAAGAGAAGCACGTTTTTCTAAATCACCATCAGATGATTTACGAACAACAATTGCTTTTAAGTTCAAACCACGACCCAAACCTGATTGGCTAATGATTAAACGTGCAAGGATACGACCGATACGACCAAAACCGTAAAGAACCACATCTCTGTGCGCTACAGTTTTAGCATTACCTTCCAAAGACTGAACAGCATCAGCAACAAATGCATCGATGTCGCCGCCTTTTTCTTTATATTCAACAGCAAGTTTACCTAGATCAACTTCAGCAGAACCGATGTTTTCAACTTTAGCCAATGCTTCTAAGATTGGGTAAGTATGAACAACAGAAAGTTCAACATCCATAACACGTGTACGGCGGTGAGCCTTAAGGATTTGAATCACTGAACGATTGATTAGCGAGCGACCATATACAGACGCTACGATATTTTTTTCACGGTATAACTGACCCAATAGGGAAATCATACGTTCCGCAAGTTCTTCACGGTTTTTCCAGCGACCTTGGTGCTCTGCATGTAGGGCAACGATTGTGTCTTTGCTCACAGATACTTCCTCTAGTTTATATATCTAGGCATTAAATTCTTAAACCCGACAATTGTAATGGAATTATCTAAGAGTTGAAATCAAAACTACGTTTAAATTTGCAAGAGTTTCATGCTGAAATTTAAAAAATAAAATAAATAATTGTTTTTATGTGTAATTTTTAAATTAAATAAGTTCATTTTACTGAAAAATGACATTTAAAGTCTTCTAAATTTGTAAGACAGATCTAACGATTTCCAAACGACAATCATTCATATTTACTCATCTAGACACAATCTTCAAGCAGTTGGTGAAAATCTCAAATCATAACTAATCGAGTTATTCAGCTCTTCCAAATTAAAATGCTCTAGATTTTCAGGAATTTTCACCAAAAGTGGAAGTCTAGTCACACCATTATCTCCCGATGGGAATGCATAATGACGTTCAAGCTCACT
Organism: Acinetobacter sp. CY81; assembly: GCF_059515925.1. NCBI lineage: Bacteria > Pseudomonadati > Pseudomonadota > Gammaproteobacteria > Moraxellales > Moraxellaceae > Acinetobacter > Acinetobacter sp. CY81. The sequence goes on along the minus strand of NZ_JCAKNC010000005.1, from coordinate 165,809 downwards.
GGTTGCAGTAAAGCTTTCAAACTCAATAAATACTGAATACTTTCGAAAGTTTTTAGGGATACTCAGAATATCTAAATACGCTTGTTTTTTGATTCGAATCGCACTATGAGACACTTGCTGTAGCTCTTTATCTAACTTATCACCTCTCATCATTCGCTTCATGAAAGAACCCTGTACTTCAGTTTGTTCTTTCTTTAAACGCCCAATATAAAGAGTCGTCTCACGATAATCACTAATATGACGTGTCAGATCTTTTTGTAAACTAAGAATTGGTTGCTCTGAACGGTCGTTCATCACTTTCCATTCATAAATATTCATCGGAACAAAAATTTCTTCTTTACGTTTTTCAAGTAATTTTACATACGCCAATAACTGATATTCGAACAGCTGAATGGTATGGTTAAAGAACAACGCAGGCTGTTCTTTGAAGTCCTTATAATGCGCAAGAATATCGGAAAAAATACGGTGAATACTGACAAATAAGTACTGATACTCTTCTAAATGCGAAATGTGATTGCGTAGTGCGTCGTGCAAAGGAATCAAAAGATCATTGGTTAATATTGATTCAAATTTTCGAATATGTTGCTTCGCCACGACATCTGAATTTTTACCACCACCTGTTCCAATGGTTTGCGTCAGCATAGGAATGAGTTTTTTTTCTGCCAGCTCTTCAAATTCTTGTACGATTAAAATGACATCTTTATGAACTTGATGCTGTACCGTGATCATCATTTGAACTTGCTTGGTAAACTCGTCAATATACCCTTTCTCGGTATAACGACTCATATCCAATACAATTCCGTTCAGGAAAATTTGCTCGTTATAATCAAGAAAATCTTCAAACAAGAAACGACGGATCGAATACGGATTATTTTCAAAATTGCTGACAGGCGCAATAATGAAAAGATATTCTGAAGTTTTAACAATATCAAAACGACGAACAGATTGTTCTTTGAGCAACCAAAACTTAAAAAATGGATGATCCATCATCGCTGAAGAACGAGCGAGTAAAGGTTTGAACCAATAACCTAATAATTGCTGCTTAATATAAACTTCAACAATAAAGCTCTTGATCTGATTTGGGGTTAAACCACGGACACCACCTGGAGGATCAATTTCTAAAGTCCGAATTAACTTTGCCACGTCTTGCAGATAGACGCGACGCATCATCATTTTTTCACGTTGTAATTTAAGATCATCCTCTACTGGGATTTGATCAATTTGATGCAAAGCATTTTCTAAATAATCTGCGATTTGGATCGGATCAGTAATATTTTTAAGCCAATTGATGGAGTGACTTAATTTTGTGGCAATCGAACGCATTCGTTCGCTAGAAAAGCTATGTTTTAGAATCGCAAGTGAATTCGTCACCCGATAATCAAAGCTATTGGTGACACGATTCCATTGAATTTCTTTAGGTTTTAAAATTTGACGATCAATTTCTTCACGAACATCGATATCAGCTCCTTCGAAAATATTCGCTAAGAGCTCCTCCCAGTTCGCATCTAAACTCGGTTCCATCTGCAACAACGTTGCTCGAATTTGATATGGTATCATCATAGTATGGTTATATTATTTCTTTTGATTAAAATAGCACAAAAAATAAATAATGTTAACTAGTTATCAATTATTTAATCTCTGGTTATTTATTCATCATTATTAAGTTTTAATTAACTTAAAACCAAATATACTAAATAATAATTTGGTTTTAAATTTTTTAATATTAGAATTAATCGACTCTAAAGAGTTTATTTAATATACAAATCCAATATAGATTAAAATAAATGATTAAAAAACAAAAACTTTCAACTTCCTGTTCTTTCTTTAGATTTTTCCACATTTAATTGCAAATTTTCATTATTGTTTTTGCGCTTAAACATATACACCACACCTTCTAGCACCAATAAGCCCACAGCCAGCCAAATTGGGATATAGGTGAGCCATTCACCACCCTCAACACGCTCTCCCAACATAATCGAGGCAAATGCTAAAAGTACAGGTTCTAAATAACTTAATAATCCAAATATAACAAAGGGCAAATAACGACTAGCGAGCATATAACTCCCTAGACCAAACGCACTGAGAAAACCTAAACCAATCACCGCCCATATTAAATGAGGGAATGTAATAAACAGAGCAAAAGTATCTGAATAAATAAATGCTAAATAAAATGCAACAGGAAGAACTAGAAATAAATCCCACCAGAATCCACCTAAGTGATCTGTTTGAAACTTACGTCTTAGAAAAAAATAGACAGGATAAGCAATTGCAACATAAGCAGTTTCCCAAGCAATTGTCCCTATTCTCCAAATTTCATGACTTACCCCAATGACGGCACAAGTAACTGCTGCAATCTGCCAATTGGATAATTTTTCTTTATATAAAATACAACCAAATAAAACCATCACTAAAGGTAGTAGAAAATATCCTAAAGACACTTCTAATCCACGACCATTAATGGGACCCCATAGAAATAACCATAATTGGGTGGTACATAAAAATGAGCTAAACAGTAACCATATAATCAACATCGGTTGTTTAGCTATACGGCGGAATATGCCGGTTACCAACTTAAAATCACCTGTCCACCATAAAAAAATGGTTAGAAAAGGGATCGTTGCTAACATGCGCCATGCAAAGGTTTGTTCGCTGTCTAAAGGCTTCAAAAATTGAGTGTAGAAATATAGGACACCAAAAGTGACTGACGCTAACACGGATAACGCTATGCCTTTAAACATTGAAGATTCCACTCAAAGTATGTAGGCATTATAGAGATAAACATCCAAGAATGGCGTTCATGATGAAATAAAGACTGTGAAATATAATTATTTATTATGAAGAATTGAGGATTTTTTATTGAGTAAGAATGATCAAATTAAAAAGCCAAGCAAGAGTTTGCTTGGCTCATGGTATTATTTTGCAGTTTGCTTGGTCTTAATCACATCACTTAAGTCATAACCCACTGATTTTGCATAGTCTAGATACTCACCAACAATTTGCTCATCTGGATGTGCATTTCTTGAAAGTACCCACATATACTTACGATCTGGCTCACCAACTAAAACAGTTTGGTAATCATCATCAATTTTAAGCACCCAATAATCACCACGACCTAATGGTAACCAACGGATTGCACTTGGTAAAAAGCTAACTTTCAATTTTGAATTGGCAGGCGCATTTTGAACAAAAGCCTCACCAATAGATTGGTTTAATTTACCATCTTTTGAATAGCACTTATTATCTACATTCACATTGCCATTTTCATTCAACGTGTACGTTGCAGAAACATCACGATCACACTTATTTTGGAAATAAAGTGGTTTTCTTGCCACTTCGTACCACACGCCTAAATAACGATCCAGCTCAACACTTTCAACCGTTTTAAGCGGAGGATTTTTCGCATATGCCATGGTTGCAAGACTCAATCCTACAAGCAAAGCACTACCCACAACAATTTTACCCATTTTATAACTGGTTTTCGGAAGAGTTTTTATAGCCATACTTTGACCTGCGAATGATAAAGTTGAGGAAATATGTTTTCATTTTTAAAATAACACTATTTCCCAAGGCATAAATGTAGTGTTATGTAATGATTTTGAACAATTAATTATTCAAAACCATTCTTTTTAAAAATCATTTTATTGGATCAGTTGTGCTTTTAAACGCACAATTTCATCTCTGAATCGAGCTGCTTGTTCAAACTGCAGCTCTTTAGATGCTTTGAGCATTTCTTTTTCTAACTTCGCCAATTGTTTCGCCAAAAGTTTAGGATCAGATAAAATATGACGTTCATCAGCACTTAATGCACGAGCTTGATCTGATATACCTTGTTCAATTTGATCATCATCCAACACTTCACCTGTATCCAACTCTTTCACCACTTGGCGTACGGCTGATCGAGGGGTAATCCCATGTTCAAGGTTGAACTGAATTTGTTTAGCACGACGACGATCTGTTTCATCTATTGCTTTGCGCATAGAATCGGTAATTCGATCTGCATACAGAATCGCTTTACCTTTTACATTACGAGCAGCACGCCCTATCGTTTGAATCAATGATCGCTCAGAACGCAGAAAGCCCTCTTTATCGGCATCCAATATGGCCACTAAAGAGACCTCTGGCATATCGAGGCCTTCACGAAGCAAGTTAATCCCCACAATTGCATCGTACACACCACTACGCAATTCGTGAATGATTTTAACCCGCTCAACAGTATCAATATCGGAATGTAAATAAGCGACTTTAATACCGTATTCTTTTAAATAAGAGGTTAAATCTTCTGCCATCCGCTTGGTCAATGTCGTCACCAAAACACGCTCATCGAGTTCACGACGCGCATTAATCTCAGACAAAACATCATCGACTTGGGTTAAAACAGGACGGATTTCAATTTCAGGATCAATCAGACCTGTTGGACGAACGACTTGTTCAGCAATTTGTTGAGATTTTTCAAGTTCATACTTAGCAGGTGTTGCACTGACATAAATGGTTGTTGGAATGATTCGTTCCCATTCCTCAAATTGCATAGGACGGTTGTCCAAAGCACTTGGCAAACGGAAACCGTAATTCACCAAATTTTCCTTACGTGAGCGGTCACCTTTATACATCGCACCAATTTGAGGAACCGAGACGTGTGATTCATCAATAATCAGCAAAGCATCTTCAGGAATATAATCAAATAAGGTTGGCGGTGCTTCACCTGACGGTCTACCCGATAAATGTCGTGAATAGTTTTCAATACCATTGGTATATCCCAACTGTTGCATCATTTCCAAATCATAACGGGTACGTTGTTCAATTCTTTGCGCTTCGAGCAATTTATCGTTCGCTCTAAAAAACTCAAGTCGCTCTTTTAATTCTTCACGAATCGTCCCAATTGCACGTTGCAGATTATCCTTAGGCGTAACGTAATGACTTTTAGGATAAATCGTAATCCGAGGTACTTTACGTACCATTTTCCCTGTCAGGGGATCAAACCACCGAATCGAATCTACCTCATCATCAAACAATTCAATTCGAATGGCATTTTGATCAGACTCTGCTGGGAAAATATCTAAAATTTCACCTCGAATACGATATGTACCTCGTAAAAATTCCAATTCATTCCGTGTGTATTGCATTTCCACTAAACGACGAATCAAGTCATCACGACTTACACGATCACCCGTTACGATATGCAATAGCATACTCATATAAGCATTCGGATCACCCAAACCATAAATTGCCGACACAGAAGCAACAATAATGGCATCTTTACGTTCTAATAATGAACGCGTTGCTGAAAGGCGCATTTGATCAATGTGATCATTAATCGCTGAATCTTTTTCAATAAAGGTATCAGACGAGGGTACATAAGCTTCAGGCTGATAATAATCATAATAACTGACGAAGTATTCGACAGCATTATTCGGGAAAAATGCTTTGAACTCTCCGTATAATTGTGCAGCCAAAGTTTTGTTATGTGCCATCACAATGGTAGGACGTTGTAATTGCGAAATGACATTTGCCATGGTGTAAGTTTTACCTGAGCCGGTTACCCCAAGTAATAATTGGTCTCTATAACCTTGTTTTACACCATTCACCAATTTTTCAATGGCTTGAGGTTGATCACCTGCAGGTTTGTAGTTGGTTACCAGTTCAAATGGACGGCTGTCACTCACAGTTTATCTCGCAACGTCGGTAAGATTTATATTAGAATAAAGTGTATCAGAACTCTGCGCCGTTAAATGTTGAAGAGTGTTTATTTCACTCACTCTAATAAAATGAATAGCAATGCATAGATCTTAAATAGATAACACTAAGTTTCACTTGACCATTAGTACAATCAACTGCAACATGAGATTAAGCCCATTTAGCAGTGTGAACTCTATGACTTACCAGTACCATGACGAAAGCATTATCAAATCTTTGGCTGAAAATACCATTTTTGTTTTTGGTAGTAATATGGCGGGTACACATCAAGGTGGCGCTGCGAAAATCGCATTACAGCATTTTGGAGCCATGAAAGGTGCTGGGCGAGGTTGGTCTGGACAAAGCTATGCAATTCCAACCATGAATGAGCATTTACAACAAATGCCATTATCGCAAATTGAACACTACATCGAAGATTTTAAGATTTATACAAAAAACCATCCTAAAAATACTTATTTTATTACGTCTATTGGTTGTGGTGTTGCAGGTTATAAAGTCGAAGAAATTGCACCTATGTTTAAAGGCATTTCAAAAAATGTCATCTTCCCTGCATCATTCCGTCCTTTTGTAGAGAAAACACTCCCAAAACTCACCCAGCAACTTTTACACGCTTTTATCCGTGAAGACATCATCACGAGTGACAATGCAGCGGAACAAATCCAACGCTTAGAATTATCTGAAGCCGAAAAAAGCTTAGCGACAATTGTCGTGAATACTCCCATGTATCCGAATGATAGTAATGGAAGAGATCGAATCTTTGAAATCCAAGATATTCTGCATAATGTCAGTACACATATAGTCGATTTAAAAAAAGAAGATGTAGAAGGCAATCTGACTTTTGGTGGTGTAATTTTGGCTTTATTAGAACTGTATAATATCAATGAGAAAGACTTTATTGATGTATGGACGGGGGTAAAAGAGATCTCTCCTCCTCGACCTGCCCATCGAGCTAAAAAAGTTTGAAACTATTTTAAGTTAATTTCATCTTTGAAATATCAACCTAGTCTTTGAGCTAAATCTTGTTTAGCTCATTTTCATATCAATGCTTATCAAAAGCACATTGTTTGATGTCATTTTACTGTCATAATTTATTGAATTAAGTGATTGTAATTATGCTATTTAATCCTAGATTCAAGACCCATTATATTTTCAATTATAAATTTCAAAAATAGAATAAAATAATACTCATTTTATCTTATAAATGTTAAATATGTCACATTTATAAGATATTTATGTATTTGCTATCACGTTGTTTTTAATGATATATTTTAATCATAACCAAATAAAAAATAGTAGGCATTACAATCATGGAGATCTTAGACTCTTCGATTTTTGATTTATCTCCCATTCCGATGTGGCTTGAAGATTTCAGTGAAGTCAAAAAACAACTGGATCTCTGGAAAGCTGACGGTGTTGAAAATTTAAGAACTTTTCTAGAAGAAGATCAATCTCGTATTGCTTCTTGTGCCCATCTCATCAAAATTTTACGCGTAAATCAAAAGACCTTAGATCTTTTTGAAGCTAAAAATTTGAAACACCTCACCCAAAATTTAAGCGTGATTTTCCAACAAGAAATGTTTCAATCTCACCTGTTTGAATTATTGCAAATTTGGGATGGCAATCAAGAATTTAGCAGTACAGCGACTAATTATTCGATTTCAGGACGTCGTTTAGATATCAAATTACGGGCTGCTGTGCTTCCAGGGTCTGAAGAAACACTAGATCGCGTATTAATTACCACTGAAGACATTACCGATTACTTAAATGCCAGTCGTTTAGAAGAGAAAAATCGCCGACTTGCCGAAGCGCGATTCACTTATTCACCGACTTCACTTTGGGTTGAGGATTTTAGTCGCGTCAAATTACGTATGGATCATCTGCGTCGCATTGGAATTGAAGATTTCCGTACTTTCCTTGATGTACATCAAGATTTTGTCCAACAGTGTATCGAAGACATTATTCTTTTAGATGTAAACCAAGCGACATTAGATCTATTCAAAGCCAATGATAAAGATTCTATGTTCAAAAGCTTAAATAAAGTGTTTAGCAAAGAAATGCATCAAACCTTTAAAGAGCAGTTAATTGAACTTTGGAATGGAAAAATTCACCACAGCCGTGAAGCAGTAAATTATGCGCTTGATGGCACAGTTCGTAATGTCTTACTACAATTTACCGTGTTCCCTGGTTATGAACATGATTGGAGTTTGGTTCAACTTGCGCTTACAGATATTACAGCCCGCAAGAAAGCAGAAAACTACCTCGAATACTTGGGTAAGCATGATGTTTTAACCAAATTGTGTAATCGTTCATTCTTCACCGAAGAGCTTCATCGCTTAGAAAGAGCAATCGTACGACCTGTATCTGCAATTTTTATTGATATGAATGGTTTGAAAGAAACCAATGATACTTATGGACACGATGCAGGTGATGATATTTTGCGTCGCATGGGTAATATTTTAGAACGTACCATCAACAATACTGGTTTCACTGCTTCTCGAATTGGTGGTGATGAGTTTGTGGTTCTCATGCAAGGCGCTAATGCAACCACGGTTCAATCCACATTAATGACCATTCAAGAACTACTTAATATTGATAATCAATATTACTCAGCACACCCGATTAGCCTATCAATGGGTTATGCATCGACGATTGAAGATGAATCGATCGATGACATGCTCAAACGCGCTGATCAAGCGATGTATAAGCAAAAGAATGATTACTATGCTTATCTAAGAGCTGAGAATAATAATGAGTAGTTAAACTGAACTCTAGATTCTCGACTGAAGTAACAATTTCTAAAGACAAGCCCAGTGCTTGTCTTTTTTTTCACAAGATCTCATTAAAATGAGATCAAAAGCTTATTCCACCCTTTCCAAGCTACACAATTAATCAACGATTTCTAAAAATACTTTCGAATACAACACATTCGAAACTCTAAAGTTATTTCATTTAGCAACATTTCAAAAAAGCTTTTCATAAAAAATTCATCAGATTGTTTAACAATTCACCGCCAAAGCTAAACAACAAAGTGTGATGATTATCACACTTTTATAAGGCTAATTAGATATAAAAGTATAAAAATCCTCCCTATATAAGAGATAACGAAAATGTCATTCTTTAAATTTAAATCTTTTGATTACTTGCCCGACTTCAAATTCAGTTCTGTCCTCTCTATTCCTACTCAACTGATTGGTAATGGTCTAGTGACTGTTGCTAATACTGTAAATACTGTGCTCGACGTTGTGTCTCCGCTTGGTCTTGCAGGTAATGCTTTATTAGGCAAACCTTTCCAAGTTGTACATGAGTTGGGTGACAAAATTATTGATGGCTTAACCTCTACTGTCAGTGATGTTGGCTCTGCACTAGGTGCAACCGTTGAAGCAAAAGATACGCATCATAAAAATGAGTGGGTCGATCAAGAACTTAAACTCGATAATATTTTAAAAGCGCCAGGTGAGTTGCTTGGTAATGTGGTCATTGGTGCAACCAATATTGTTAACGATGTATTGGATGCAGCTGCGCCTGTTGCTATTTTAGGGAATAACATCATCCCTGGTTTTGAGCCTGTACATAAAGCGGGCGATACTATTATTGATGCAGTGTCTGATACTTTAAACACCATTGGTCAAGCTGTGGGTGGTACGGTTCAACCCAATGACACACACTATGACAATGAATGGACAGAGGCTCAACCTGGTTTAGTGACTGGCATCATTGATAATGTTGTAGATAAAGTCACTGATGGTGTAAAAGACTCGCCTATTTTCAACTATCTTCCAGATTTTAAAACAAGTTCTGTACTTTCAATTCCTGCTCAATTGATTGGCAATGGTCTAGTAACTGTTGCTAATACTGTAAATACTGTGCTCGACGTTGTGTCTCCACTTGGTCTTGCAGGTAATGCTTTATTAGGCAAACCTTTCCAAGTTGTACATGAGTTGGGTGACAAAATTATTGATGGCTTAACCTCTACTGTCAGTGATGTTGGCTCTGCGCTAGGTGCAACGGTTGAAACAAAAGATACACATCATAAAAATGAATGGGTTGATCAAGAATTAACCCTAGATAATATTTTAAAAGTGCCAAGTGAAGTCATTGGTAACGCCCTGATTGGCACAACCAATGTTGCTAATGATCTATTAGATGCTGTAGCACCATTAGGTTTAGCTGGAAATAAACTCCTTCCTGGTTTTGAGATCGCGCATAAAGTTGGCGATACAATTATCGATAAACTATCAGACATCCTAACGACTGTCGGCACAGGCTTAGGTGGAACTGTACCTGTTGATCCGACTCATTTTGATAATGAATGGCCTGCTGGTTCAGTTAAACCAACTCTACCTATTTTACCTATTGTTCCGAACCCACCAACTGAGCCAAGTCCTTCAACTAAACCAACCTCTATTGATCTACTAGGTCAAAAAAGCTACTTGGTCAGTGATGCAACTTTCCGTCAAGTTCAAGAACTATATGCTAAGTTCTCAGAAGCACCTTCACTTAAAGTAAGCAACTTATGGCGTCCAATTTACACTGCGATCAAAAATGACTTAGCATCAAATGATGCAGTTGATCAAGGGACAAAAAACTGGCTTAAAGTTGCTGAAGCTGTTGCAACAGCAGACCCTACAAGCTTCCTATACCAATATGTACGTTTAGGCACAGAGAAATCTTTAGCAGAAAAAGGCATCACATTTACCAATGAAGATTTCTATCAAGCATCGAATGTTCTCATTAAAACATTGGCTGATAATTTCTTAAATGGCGTGAAGGATGCTGCTGGCAACCAAGTCATTCCAGTTGGATATTTACCAAGCTCTGACGGTAAGTTTGGTTTAGTTCATATGGATGCGACTCAAGCGCTGAATAATCTTGGTGGCACTTTAAGCGATTGGACTGGCATTACCCCTGCAAGCATTTTAGATCACTATCTGGGTGTAGATACGTCTGAGCTGAATGGTGGTGATAGCCGCCCATTTACTTGGTATGTTGAACTTTTAGGTGATGTGGTAAAAGCAAACCTTAAAGCTGGTGCAAGTTTATTTGACGTTGTAGGTCAAATTACCACTGAAGGTTTGAACTTTGTCGGTCAATTCATCAATGGCGAACTTCTACAAAACGGTTTCTCTTCGAAAGATCAGCTCGTAAACACCCTGACTCAAATAGCTTATGCCTATGCAGGTGATTTTGCTGGAACTGTTGCCGTTGCGACCAACATCCTGAACCCAAATACCAACATCGTAAGTACGATCAATCCATTTGGAGCAACACTGAATGGTAAAGCTGGCAATGATATTATCAAAGGTGGTATAGGCAACGACAAGCTTTATGGCGGTAAAGGTGATGATTTATTACTTGGCGGCTGGGGCAATGACATCCTAGACGGTGGTGAAGGAATCAACGTACTTGCTGGTGGTCGTGGAAATGACAGCTACTACGTAAAATCTAACAATGAATTCGTACTTGAGCATGCCAACGAAGGCACTGATACCGTTTTCAGCGCTGCTACCAATTACGTATTAAGTAAAAATATTGAAAACTTAACCCTTCAAGGTAATGACAATATTAATGGTACAGGCAATGCAGCTGATAATATTATCAAAGGAAACCTTGGAAATAACAGTCTGTTTGGTGGTGCAGGTAATGACACATTAGATGCAAACGGTGGCCTAATTAATATCCTGAATGGTGGTGCAGGTAATGACCAACTAATCGGTGGTTTAGGTGATGAGACTTATGCATTTGAACTAGGTTTTGGTGTTGATACGATCTATGAAAAAGGTGGTAGTGACACTATTCTGTTTGGCAAAGGCATTAATGTAGATGACTTATTGGTCAACAGCTCTGGTAAAGATTTAGTCATCAACCTTCAAAATGGTCAAGACAAAATCACAATCAAAGATTGGGCTGTAAATGATAAACATCAAGTTGAAACGATTCAGTTCCATACAGGTGAACGTTACGACCTGACTGACCTTGATCAAAAGCTTAATTTCATGTAATACAAGCAAATTTCCATTAAAAAAATAGGTGCTGCATGCACCTATTTTTTGCTCTTAAACGTCAAAAAATTAACGTTTACCAAAAGAACGACGTGTACCACGCGGTGGCATCCAAGTACGATCTGCATAAGGTTGAGGCTTAGGACGTAAATCCTCCACTTCTTCATCCGCAGGTTTCGCGTCATTCACTTGCTTAATTGGAAATGGTAATTTCACTACAGGCTTTTTTGGGGAAGGGTTTTGCGTACTCATTGGTTTAGCTCAATTCAATCTGAGTGTATTGTACGGAAAAAACAGTTCCTTGGCGAGTCATCCCCCATTTGGCTAATCAAACAACGCTAAAACATTTATTTGATATTTTTCTGCTATTTTTTCGCAATAAGATGAGAATTGATAAGACCTATCAGCAAAATTTAGGCTAAGATAGTGTGCTTTTTTATTTTTTAATCCCTATAAGAAGGAATACTACCGTGGACGTACGTCTCTCTGATCGTGTGAATGCCATCAAACCGTCCCCAACACTTGCTGTAACCAATAAAGCTGCTGAATTAAAAGCTGCTGGCAAAAATGTCATTGGTCTTGGTGCAGGTGAACCGGATTTCGATACTCCGCAACACATCAAAGATGCAGCAATTGCAGCAATTAACAATGGTTTTACCAAATATACAGCTGTAGACGGTACGCCAGGTCTCAAAAAAGCAATCATTGCTAAGTTCAAACGTGATAACAATCTTGACTACGCAGCGAACCAAATCTTGGTTTCTTGTGGTGGTAAACAATCTTTCTTTAACTTAGCACTTGCTTTGTTAAACAAAGGTGATGAAGTTATCATCCCTGCACCATTTTGGGTAAGCTACCCTGACATGGTGATCATCGCTGAAGGCGTTCCTGTTATTGTTAAATGTGGTGAAGAACAACGCTTCAAAATCACCCCAGCTCAATTAGAAGCTGCGATCACAGATAAAACGCGTTTAGTGGTGTTAAATAGCCCATCAAACCCTACAGGTATGATCTACACTAAAGCTGAATTAGAAGCTTTAGCTGACGTTCTTCGTAAATATCCAGAAGTGTATATCGCGTCTGACGATATGTACGAACCAATCCGTTGGGATGATGAGTTCTACAACATCGCGACTGTAGCTCCGGATCTTTATGAGCGCACTATCGTTCTTAACGGTGTGTCTAAAGCGTATGCAATGACGGGCTGGCGTATTGGCTATGCAGCAGGTCCTGCCAAGCTGATTGGTGCAATGAAAAAAATCCAATCTCAATCAACTTCAAACCCAACTTCTATTTCACAAGTTGCTGCTGAAGCTGCGTTGAATGGCCCTCAAGACGTTCTTGAGCCAATGATTGAAGCATTCAAACGTCGTCATGATTTAGTTGTAAACGGCTTGAACGAAATCAACGGTATTTCTTGCCTACCTGCTGATGGTGCATTCTATGCATACGCAAACATCCGTCCATTAATTCGTGCGAAAGGTTTAAAGTCTTGCACAGAATTCTCTGAATGGTTATTGGAAGAAACTGGTGTTGCCGTTGTTCCTGGTGATGCATTCGGTCTTGGCGGTTTCATGCGTATTTCATATGCAACTGCTGACGAAGTTCTTGTTGACGCGCTTGCACGTATCAAGAAAGCTGCTGATTCTATCGAAGGCGTAGATGCTGCAATTGCATCAATCGCTGCTGAAAAATAATCTGATTTTTTTCAAATAAAATAAAACCCGCATTTATTGCGGGTTTTATTTTATAGTTTAAAAAGTATATATCTCTCTTTACAAAATAAACTCTGATCAATCTTTAAGATTAATATTTCAACAGATTAAGGCTACTTTATGAAATGCACTATCTTGAAAATAAAGCAATCACTTCGGTCTCTGTGAGCTTCTGCGTTTCATTTTTAAATGCATAAAAATCAGGTTTATGATCAATATAGACTTCCGTATTAAAATTTAAATCTGGAAGAATATGATCAATGGCAAATACATTGATATTACCGTAGCTTTGATCCTTCATTCGCCAAAACAATGATGTTCCGCAATGATTACAAAAGCCACGTTCCGCCCACTCGGATGATGGATAGAGCGATAGGTTTGAATCTTTCAAAAATTTTAAACTACCCGCTTCAATATCAATCGTCATATTTGCATCACTGGTCTGCTTACGACAAATAGAACAATGACACGCATGTACATCATGATTAATTAATTCAAAACTAAACACCGTTTTCCCACATAAACATTGTCCCTGCATGCTCTTCACCGTTATTGTTGTTTAAATTTCTAATGTGGTTTGTCACTTTAGTATGCTATACAAGCAAATGTAGATGTGTTCATTAGGCTTTTTATTATATTTCAGAGCAGCGAATCTGAGTTTAACTTCGACATGATTTGAGTTGAAACCTTAGCCTCAGTCCAGTTTACGCCCCAGTCAACCATTGCCATCAAAATAGGTTTGAGGTTTTGACCTTTTAGAGTCAATACATACTCAAAACGCTGCTGACGATCGATATAGGCTTTCTTTTCGAAAATTCCATGCTCAACTAAGCGAGCAAGACGTTCAGCCAAAACATGCCGCGTCACACCTAAGTTTTTTTGAAAATGCTCAAAACGCGTCATTCCTAAAAATGCGTTTCTAATAATCAAGAGTGTCCAACGATCACCAAAAATTGCCAGACTTTGAGCGATTGGACAATTTTGCTCAGTGGCTTCGGTCCATTTCATGACTTAATCTTCTATCACTATCAATTATTTTGACATTGACCTTACTTTATACAAAAGTGTAAGGTATTCACAAGTTCTATTTTAGAACTTGTGAATACCTAGTTAAACCTTAAAAACATGAAATAAAGGGAAATAAAAATGAATCCAAAAGAAATGACTGGCTTACAACTCCTGCAAGCCATGGCTGCTGGACATATTCCACCTGCAAGTATCAGTGAAACCATTCCAATGAAACCCACTGAAATTAAAAATGGACAAGTCACATTTGAAGTTCAAGCAGACAAACGTCATCTCAACCCTTTAGGCGGAGTTCATGGTGGCTTCGCAGCAACTGTGCTCGATACCGTTACAGGCTGTGCAATTCATACCGTATTAGAAGCTGGCGTAGGCTATGGAACGATTGATCTCAATATCAAAATGTGTCGCCCGATTCCGAAAGATCACCCCTTGATTGCTATTGGCGATGTAATCAATGTCTCGAAGAACTTAGCTATTTCTGAAGGAAAAATTATTGATGAACATGGAAAATTGTATGCACATGCAACAGCAACATGCATGATTATTAGACCCTAAGTTGCAAAATAGATACTCAAAATCTGGATGAGTTTTCTAGACTTCATCCAGTATCAAAAAGTAGTTCATAAACAAAGTAGATTCATAGACCAGAAGTTCAATAACGTATAATACAAATGATTATGTACATTGTTATTTATGCATATATCTTCTAAAACTGAGCAAACATGATCATTAAGATTCTCATATCTACTTTAAAATTTCAAAGATTTAGTTCTATCCAAAATTAAGCATAAGATTGACGAATTGAGTATGAACGATCAGGTCGTGGACAATTTACCAATTCAACGTAGTATTTGAGTGGTGACCGGACTTCTAGTTGTTCGATATTTTGACTATCCTGAGCCCAAACGTGTGAGGTATTTACCCCATTCACTGCATTGCCTTTAATGGCAAAAATATAAACATGCTTTGACGCATAGCTTTTAATATCTTGAGCTGCAAGATATTCTTCTATGCGATGTGATTGAACAGCATCATCTGACCATTTTTCAGAAAACCAAAGTTGAAGTAAATCACCTAAAAAGAGTTGTTGCTTTTTAAAAGGAAATAAATCGACAAATGCGCCTTCAACTTCGGTGAAATATAAATCCGCAGATTGAATAATATTCAGATACTGGTCTTTATAGAAAGAGAGGTTTGAGAAAATTTGAGATATGGTAAGCGTATTCATTCGCTTTCTCCGTGTTTAGCCATTTAGTGCTGGCAAGTTGGTTAAATCCACACTGTTTAAGAGATCTTAAACATTCTGTTCTGCAAATTAATTTATCAACACAATTCACACTTCGCAAGTTTTTTTGCGAATTTTCGCCTATTTGCCTAAATAAAAAGCATATAACCGCAAAATAAAGAAAACATGACAGTTTTGACTTGACCCAACTTAAAATCCCCTTATAATCGCACTCAGATTCTCCAATAGCTCAGTCGGTAGAGCGACGGACTGTTAATCCGCAGGTCCCTGGTTCGAGCCCAGGTTGGAGAGCCAAATATTTAAAAGCCCAATCATTATGAAGTGGGCTTTTTTTATTTTTGAATTAAGCTCACCCCAATAATCCTGAAAGAGACTTAACTTCAAATAACCTCGCATGATGTCAAAAGCCTGCTCACGAACAGGCTTTTTAAATAAACAATCAATCTACTACATTGAATGCCAAAGTATATTTATAGCGTTTTAAATCGTTCGATGGTTTTGAAAATGGTTGCTGATAATCAATTTTAAGCAAGTATTGCCCTTTCTCTTTCATCTTAAATTTAAGATTGCCAGATTGATCCGTTTGCTCAACCTGATAGACTTTTTCCTCGCGTGAAAAATCAGTGGTCGGTGCTAAAATTTCTACCTTAAGATTTTCAATGCCTTTTTTATCGTCTAATACCTTTAGGTTTATATTTTGATCGACTTTCATTTGATTTGGATGCGTTAAAAACTGAACATCAAAACCATCATGAATATGATGAATCACATGATCAGAAACCACTCTACGAGACACAAATGTTTCTACGATTTCTAAAGTTTGAACTTGCTTCACAACTGCATTCTTTTTTAAATTTGATGCATAAATAACATTATCATTTTTTAGAGTGCCCTCCTTTGGTTTCGCACTCACCAAAGGCTTCCATTGCTGATTAACCTGCGTAAACTGTGCGGTACCACCTTTCTTTTCCCCACGAATACGATAAGTTCCATCAAGCTTATTACTCAAGCTATAAACAGCGACAGCCTGTGTTTTCTGCCAGTTCTGTTCATTAATCTGTACTTTTTCACCGGTAGGTGTATGAAAGTGAAAATTAAAATTCTTAATCGCAACTTCAGAAGCGAATGGATTGTCATAAAAACCAGAAATAATTGCGGTTTGATTATTAAAGGTTTGATATGCCAATGGCGCGACAAATGGGTAATGTGCAGATGCCAACTGAGCAACAAGACCCGCCGTAAAGAGAATAGCCGTTTGAACAATGTGTGTTTTGATTAAAGTCATTATTTCATCAGTGATATTTTAAAGCCGTTATCCTAAATTTTTAAACAAACAATGTAAATGATTCTTATTTATTATTTTAAATTATCCTATAAAAAAGCCCTGCGTACAGAGCTTCATCTTATTTAATCACGTAGATATTGATAATCAAATTTAAGCTGCTTTAACAGGTACACCACTATGGAATCTAAATAATTCATCTGGTGTAAGAATTAAATCCTTCTCAACTTCACGAATATGATCAATACGCGTTTGAATCGTTTCTTCAGGATTTTTTAATTGATGATTTTTAGCCACATCAACTGCAAGCGCTAGATAGTCTTCATAGTGTCTAGATTCAGACTTAAGAAGATAACGGTAATATCGACCCAACTCATCATCAACTAACGGTGCAAGCGCATAAAAGCGCTCACATGAGCGTGCTTCGACAAATGCGCCTATCACTAAGATATCAATCAGTGCTTCTGGCTCATAGGTACGAACCTCTTTACGTAGACCACCTGCATAACGTCCAGCACTAATTGAAGACCATGCTTGACCACGCTTAGTCATGAACTCTAAAACTTGTTCATAGTGCAGCATCTCTTCACGAACCAATTGTGCTAATTTAATCTGTAAATCTGCAAAAAAACTGTATCGAAACATCAAGTTCATGGCTGTACTTGCTGCTTTTTTCTCACAGTTGGCATGGTCTTGCATGAGAATATCAAGATTATTCACAGCTTCATCCAACCACGCTTTTGGTGTTTCACAACCCAAGAAGCCAATCACTGGCTTCATGAGTTCATCATAATTCAAATTAGACATCTAAGATTACTTCATTCATTTTCAATTTATACACAAATCAACGTGCCGCTTTAATCGCAGCTTTCATGTCTTTCACAGCTTGCGTCATCCCCACAAAAACACTGTCAGCCACGATCGAATGACCGATATTTAACTCATGAATTTGTGGAATTTGTGCAATCGGTGCAACATTAGACAGATTCAAACCATGCCCTGCATTTACAACTAAGCCTTTGGCAGCGGCATATTCCGCACCTTTCACAATACGCTCTAACTCTTTTGCTTGAGCTTCTGGCGTATCAGCATCTGCATACGCACCTGTATGAATTTCAATTGTTGGTGCACCACATGCAACAGCAGCATCTATTTGTGCAAAATCTGCATCAATAAACAACGACACATCACAACCGACTGCGCTAAGTTCAGCTGTCGCAGCCTTCACATCTTCAAAATGTCCAACCACATCTAAACCACCCTCAGTGGTTACTTCCTCACGCTTTTCTGGAACAAAGCATACATGTTGTGGCTTAATCTCTTTGGCAAATGCAACCATTTCAGAGGTCACAGCAAGCTCTAAATTCATGTGCGTTTTAAGCACTGGACGCATACGTCTTACATCATCATCTTGAATGTGACGACGATCTTCACGTAAGTGCAACGTAATCCCTTCAGCACCCGCTTCTTCGCAAATCAGCGCTGCTTGAACAGGGTCAGGATAAATTGTTCCGCGTGCTTGTCGAAGCGTTGCAACATGATCAATATTTACACCAAGCAAAGCAGCCATAGCATATTCCTAATTTGATTGAGATTGAAATGCTGATTGAGATTTCGTTTGAGCGTTTTGAATCCAAAGTTGACGACTCTTTAAAGGTCGATCACCAAGCAAAGACGCGATCATTTGTCGATAAAGTTTAGCCAGTAATTGTAACTGCTCAACGTTAAATTCTGTACCCTTTTCATAATGAACCATTGATAAAATAGATTCACCTGCCAGCGTTGCGTTGGAATTATGTGCGACTGGAATAAAGCCATCATTGAGCTGGAACTGATATTTTAATTGTGGAAGAATTTCATTTTGTTGTGAATCAATTGCAAAGTTCAGTGAATAGCCTAGCTCTTCTAAAAGAACATGCTCAAACTGTCTTAAAATTTGTTTTAAAAATTCATTGGGATGTTCTTGATCTGCTAAATGCTGTAATTGAGCGAGGGTAATATGGTATTGCTGAAAAGTTTCAGGCATCGCCTCTTCTAATGGACATAAGCGCAATAAAACTTCGTTCAGATAAAAACCGGCAAAAAATGCATCCCCATGAAAAAAAACAGGATGCGTCAAAATCTCTAATTTAGCAAAATTTTTAAGTTCCGACTTGCCAGTAGCTTGCAGAATAATCGGTTGATATTGCGGTGGAGGCATCTGCCTCAAAATACCATCGACACGACCATATTCTTCAGTAAATAAATGAACAATATGGCTACGCTCTCGATATTTTCGATGATGAATCAAAAAACCATGCAAAATTTCATTACGCATTGAATGGGTACTAAACTACTTAGTCATCCTTATCTTTTTTCTTATTATCAGACTCTTCGTCATCACCATCTGGAATGACTGCACCAACAACGGCTGCTGTGCCTTTCACCACGCCTTTCGTCGTTTTATATGCCACTTTAACGGGAACCGTAACGATTTTATGAATACAACCTTGTAACATGAACATACACGTCAATACAGCCAATACTTTGATCATTCGGTTTCTTCCATTAAAGGGCAATAAACAAGGTGTAGCGATTAAATATCACTATACCCTAAACTTTTCAATGCACGCTCATCATCAGACCAACCACCTTTAACTTTCACCCAAAGTGTCAGCATGATTTTCTGCTCGAACATTTTTTCCATATCAGCACGTGCATCCATACCGATTTTTTTCAACTTAGCACCTTTTTCACCAATCACAATCGCTTTTTGGCCTTGGCGATCGACAAAGATGGTTGCATCAATATAGGTACAAGCTGGCTTCATACGACCCGTTTTTTCATTTAAAGCGGGTTCTTCAATTTTGAAAGATTCAATTTGAACCGTTAAATCGTATGGAAGTTCTTCACCCAACTGGCGCATGATCTTTTCACGAATGATTTCACTCGCAAGGAAACGCTCTGAACGGTCGGTCAATTGATCTAAGGAATACAATGGCGGTTGGAATGGCAAATATTTCTCAATCGTTTGACGTAAATGATCAAGGTTTGCACCACGCAGTGCAGATACAGGAACAATTTCAGCAAAGTTCATTAGTTTTTCACGTGCCAAAATCAATGGTAAGGCACTGTTCTTGTTTTCAAAAGTATCAACTTTATTAATTACAAGAATCACTGGCATCTCAGCATTTTTTAGTTTTTCCAAAACGAGCTCATCGTTTTGAGTCCACTTATCAGCATCAACGACAAATAACACCAAGTTCACATCACGTAATGCAGAATGCGCAGCACGGTTCATCATTTTATTAATGGCACGAACTTCTTTCTTGTGCATCCCAGGTGTATCTACAAATACAGCTTGAGATTTTTCACGAGAATCAATCCCGACAATCTTGTGACGTGTCGTTTGTGGCTTACGCGAAGTAATCGACAATTTTTGACCCAAAATATGGTTCATTAACGTCGATTTACCTACGTTTGGTCGTCCAACAATAGCAACGAATCCACTTTTAAAGTCAGAAGGAATTTCAGTTCCTTGTGCACTAAAAAAGTTATTGATTAGATCATTAGCATTGTCGTTCGAGTCGTGATCAGCATCATTGTGATCGGAATGAGTAGTCATAAAGACTTTTGCTCCAAAATTTTTAAAATATCTGCCGCAACACTTTGTTCTGCGAAGCGACGGCTTGAACCCTCACCATATCGGGTCGGTAAGCCCTCAATCACACATTCTACTTTAAAATGTTGATTAGGTGCATCACCTTGAATATCGACAACTTCGTAAATTGGGAGAGGCTTTTTACGTGCTTGCAAATATTCTTGTAACCGTGATTTCGGGTCTTTCAATTGATCCGTAGGCTCAATATGATCTAGGTATGGCGTATACCAATTTAAAACAATCGATTGTAAAAGGGGTAAATCATGACAATCGATATATATCGCACCAATTATGGCTTCAACAGTATCGGCAAGAATGGATTCACGATGATGCCCACCAGATTTTAACTCACCCACACTGAGTATTAAACTCTGACTAAGTTTCAAATCCGTTGCAATTTTACCTAAAGCCTCCTGACGAACCAAAGTCGCACGCATACGCGTTAAGCGACCTTCATTTTCGTTTGGATAATGCTCATATAGATAATTGGCAATAATCATACCCAATAGCGAATCACCTAGAAATTCTAGGCGTTCGTAATTGTGTTTATGACTTACCGATCGATGCGTCAGTGCAAGCTTGAGTAGCTCAATTTGATTAAACTGATAACCGATGCGACTGAGTAAGCGTGAATCACTTACTTTGAACTGACCTTTGATCAAAACTCTTCTCGAATGTGAGGACTAAATCAATATTCAGCAAGAAATGTTTTCTTACCTCGTATTTCTTTGTCACTTGTAGACCATTTTCTGTTGAAACATGCGCAATATCCTGAAAATTAATATCTCGAATATTGTTCATACTAAAATTCTGACTCATTTGAGTCGAGAACTGAGCGGGTGTGATATTTGAAGGGCTTTTTTTAATTTGCGATTCAATTTGTTGATTTATCACACGATCATCCCAATAGGACGGCCAAACCGCTACTGTTGCCTTTAATACAAAAGCAACAACCATGATTCCCAATAAAATCGAAATATAAGACGCACCCTTTTGAGTATTACGCATTATTTTTATCCAAAGGCTAAATTATTGAATTTGACCATTTCGACTGAATGAAGGAAGTTTTAAACCTGGCTCTTTATGCATCCACACATAAACAGCTTTACCCGTTAAGTTTGCTTGCGGTACGAATCCCCAGAATCGACTGTCAGCACTTTGATCACGGTTATCACCCATTGCAAAGTAATGTCCTGCTGGCACTTTTACTTCCCAACTTAATCCATTGGTTTTCACAAAACGATCATTTTCTGTTGCAACAAATGGTAGGTCTTTCTTCGATTGTGCATAGTTAAATTGCGCAATTAAAGTATTTTGACCAGCAAGGTTACGTACAAGGTGTTTATGTTCACCCAATGTTTCGTAGTGATAAATAGACTCAGGTGTGTCTAAATCATCCTTTTTACGACTAAATTCAGCCGCCTCAAATGGCACTGCTTTACCATTAATATTGAGCTTACCATTTTCATAAACAATATGATCCCCAGGTAAACCAATAATTCTTTTAATATAACTGATACTTGGTTGTGGTGGGTAGCGGAATACAGCTACATCGCCACGCTCTGGTTCAGATACATCAATGATTTTAGTATTGCTAATCGGCAAACGAACACCATATTGGTATTTATTCACCAAGATATAATCACCTGTCTCAAGTGTAGGCACCATCGAATCTGATGGAATATTGTATGGTTCAAAAAAGAATGAACGTAATACAAGCACTACAGCAAGGACAGGCCAGAAGTCATAAGCCCATGTGATAATGAAATTTTCATTACCTTTACCCTGAGTTGCTCGCTGTTTTAAAACAAACTTATCGAGTAACCACAAACCGAAAAAAATCAGTGTTACAGGTACGAGGATCAAATTAAAATCAAAATCCATGGCTTACATATCCTCTTTTATTATCTTTCTACTTTGAGTACAGCTAAGAATGCTTCTTGTGGAATCTCAACGCTACCCACTTGCTTCATACGTTTCTTACCTTCTTTCTGCTTAGAAAGAAGTTTTTTCTTACGTGAAACGTCACCACCATAACATTTAGCCAATACGTTTTTACGCATTGCTTTTACAGTAGAACGAGCAATAATTTGAGCGCCAATTGCAGCTTGAATCGCAACATCAAACATCTGACGTGGAATCAATTCTTTCATCTTTTCGACAAGTGCAATACCACGGTGACGTGCATCATTACGGTGACAAATCATCGCCAAAGCATCAACTTTATCGCCATTGATTAGAACGTCTACTTTCACCAATGAAGAACTTTCAAATCGTACAAAGTTATAATCAAGTGAAGCAAAACCGCGTGAACAAGATTTCAAACGGTCAAAGAAGTCCATTACAACTTCAGCCATTGGAATCTCAAAAGTGATCGCAACTTGGTTACTCACAAACTTCATGTCTTTTTGAACGCCACGACGTTCAACACACAATGTCATTACATTACCAAGATATTCTTGTGGAACAAGAATATTACATTCAGCAATTGGTTCACGAAGGTCTTCTACAGTTGATCCTTCAGGCATTTTTGAAGGGCTGTCGATATAAATGGTACTGCCATTTTTCATCACAGCTTCATAGATTACTGTCGGTGCAGAAGAAATCAGGTCTAAATCATATTCACGTTCTAAGCGCTCTTGTACGATTTCCATGTGTAGCATCCCAAGGAAGCCACAACGGAAACCAAAACCTAAAGCATCTGAGCTTTCTGGTTCAAAGAACAATGCTGAATCGTTAATTTGAAGTTTGTGCAAAGCTTCACGGAATGGTTCAAAGTCACTTGCATCAATTGGGAATAAACCCGCATAAACCTGTGGTTTAACCTTTTTAAAACCAGGTAGAACTGCAACTTCAGGTGTAGAAGACAATGTAATGGTATCACCCACTGGTGCACCAAAAATGTCTTTAATACCTGCAATTACGAAGCCTACTTCACCCGCTTCCAACTCACCTGTTTCAGTGTGTTTTGGATTGAAGATACCGACAGAAGTCACAATATGCGTTTGACCTGTAGATTTCACCAACATTTTGTCGCCCTTACGGATACGACCATGTTTTACACGCACCAAAGACACTACACCTAAGTAGTTATCAAACCATGAGTCAACGATTAACGCTTGTAACGCTGCATCACGGTCGCCTACTGGTGGCGGAATGATATTCACCAGTGTTTCAAGAACACCTTCAACCCCTAGACCCGTTTTTGCAGAACACGTTGGTGCTTCAGTCGCTTCAATCCCGATAATGTCTTCAATTTCTTGAATCACACGTTCAGGTTCAGCTTGTGGTAAATCAATTTTATTCAGTACAGGAAGAACTTCTAAACCTTGTTCAATCGCTGTGTAGCAGTTTGCTACCGACTGAGCTTCAACGCCCTGTGCGGCATCAACAACAAGTAATGCACCTTCACATGCAGCCAAAGAACGCGAAACTTCATAAGAAAAGTCAACGTGTCCTGGCGTATCAATGAAGTTCAATTGGTATTCTTCACCGTCTGGGTGCTTATAGTAAAGCGTTACTGAAGCGGCTTTAATGGTGATCCCACGTTCGCGTTCAATATCCATAGAGTCAAGAAACTGAGCTTGCATCTCACGATCTTGTAAACCACCACATGTTTGAATGAAACGGTCGGCCAATGTCGACTTTCCATGATCGATATGAGCAATGATCGAAAAGTTACGAATGTTTTTGATATCAACGGATTTTTTAGCTTGCGCCATGGGTTACCTTGAACAATATAGTGCGCTATACAAGAAATACTGATTGCATAGCAAAAAGATGTTTAATTAATTGCGGACGATTATAGCAGATGGTTTTTTCAAAGTATTCAAAAATAATCATGAGCAAAGGTTGAAATATCCAAACTTCATTCGAATGATTCATCTTATTGAATATTCAACATCAACCTAAATAAAACTGACTAAAATCCAGTGGATTAACCTCTTCCGACAATGGCTGGTAAGCATTACTGAAGGTTGGAGACATACGTTTTGGACGACCTGTCGCAATTTCAATACACGCCCATTTAGTGTTTGCCACAAATAAAACACTTTGATCCGCAGGTCTATAAAAAACATATTGTCTAAAAGAGTACAGCGCATTGATCTCACTAAACCAAGTCCGCAAAATGATTTCTTCATCCTGCATGGCTGCTTTTCGATATTGAACATGATGCTCAACAGCCACCATCGCATGTTTTAATTCTAGATATTGCTGTATACCCAATCCCAAGGCTTCAATGTGGGCAGTCGCTACATCTTGCATCCAACTCACGTATACAACATTATTCACATGACCTAATACATCAATATGCTCAGCTTTTACTTTTAGTTTTAAGTCAAAAAGAGTACTCACGCAACAACCTTGTTTTCATGCTATCTAATAGTGCCCTCAAATCTAACAAAGCACTTGAGTAATTGGAACAACCAATAAAAAAATCCACTCAATTGATGAGTGGATTTCTTATATCTCATTTCAACTATGAGTAAATATTTCCAACTTAACGAATGCGTAAACCAAGGATTGCATTTTGACCTTGGCGAACAATTGCAACGCGGGCTACCGTATTATTTTTCAGGTTCGATACTGATTCAACAAAATCATTCGCACCACTAATTTGCTTACCATTGATTTGTTTAATGACATCACCTGCTTGAATCCGCGATTGCGCTGCAAGTCCACCACGCACCACATCTTGCACATAGACGCCACCTTTTACATTTAAGCGTTCTAATTCTGCTGGACTCAGACCTCGAATTGAAATACCTAAAACAGGTCCTTTTTGTGCTTTAGTCGTTGAAGTCCCTGTTGATTTAGCCGGTGTGTCATCTGGCGACGTGGTTAGTGTTGCTGAAATAAAACGGGGTTTATCGTCTCGAAGTACTTCTAAATTAATACTTTGATTCGGTGAAGTACGATTCAGATAATTGAGTAAATCAGACGTACGTGAAATCGGTGTACCGTTAAATTTCAAAATGACATCACCCGCTCTCATTCCAGCTTTTGATGCAGGAGAGTTTGGAGCAACTTGTGTGATTAATGAACCTTCAGGTTTAGATAGCTTATACGCTTCTGCCAAATTACGGTCAATATCTTGCAACATCACGCCTAGATATGAACGAGTGACTTTACCATTTTTCTTCAATTGATCCGCAACATCCATCGCCACATCAATAGGAATAGAGAATGACAAGCCCATGTATCCGCCCGTACCACTAAAAATTCGTGAGTTGACACCAACAACTTGCCCTTGCTGATTAAACAGTGGACCACCAGAGTTACCTGGATTTAGCGCTACATCGGTCTGAATAAATGGCACTGAAGTTTCGCCCAACATATTTCTCGATTTTGCACTCACAATCCCTGCAGAAGCAGAATAATCAAAGCCAAATGGAGAACCAATCGCTAAAACAGGCTGCCCTACTTTAAGTTGATCTATATTGCCTGTCGCTAAAGATGGAAAATTCGAACCAGATACTTTTAAAAGTGCAACGTCAGTACGTGCGTCACTTCCAACGACTTTCGCATCAATTTCACGGCGATCATTTAATACAATCGTCACTTCTGAGGCATCTTCAACCACATGGTGGTTTGTCAGTAAATAACCATCTTTAGAGATAAAAAATGCACTACCAAATGCCGTTTTTTCACGTGGGGCTTGTTGTTCTGGAATAATAATTTGATTACCAAAAAAACGTTTTAAAATTTCAGGAACTTGCTGTTGTAATAACTCTTCCTGAGACATTTTTTTTACAACATTTACACTCACCACACCCGGACTGACTTGTTCAACCAAATTCGAGAAATCCACAGGTGCTGAAGCATTCACTTGAGCTGCCATGGTAAAAGCAACAGCGAACATTCCTTTTTGCATTAAGCGATTATTCATAAAACCTTTACTCACGTATTTTTAATTTTTTGATAGCTATGTTTTTAGCATAGTAATTTATTTATTTAAGTAAATAAATGTTTCTAATTTTTTAAAAAACAATACTTTACTTAATTTTTTCTTAAAATTAGCCCTTTTAGACATTTTCTCTGAATTTTGACCTTTAGGACTATTGTTTTTTTGTGCAAAAAAGAGTGTTATTGACAGACTTTTTTTGACCAAATTAGCGAATGGAAATGTCTGATTCAAATCAAAGTCTGCAGTTTGATGTAATTATCGTCGGTAGTGGTGGTGCAGGTCTGAGTTTAGCGCTGTCACTTCCAGAACATTATCGTATTGCCATCTTAGCAAAATCAAACCTTACCGATGCCAGCACGTATTATGCTCAAGGTGGTGTTGCAGCAGTACTTGATCAGTCAGATTCAATCCAACAACACATTGACGATACCTTAATCGCAGGTGCTCATTTATGTGAAAAGCAAGCTGTAGAACACACCGTTGAAGGCGGTAAACCCTCTGTTGATTTCTTACTTAAACATGGCGTTCAATTCACATTAGATGAACACGAACAACTCCATTTAACACGTGAAGGCGGACATTCTCAGCGCCGAATCATTCACAGTGCTGATGCTACAGGTAAAGCAATCTCAACCACCTTGGTACAACGTGTTCAAGAAAAACAAAATATCCAAATTTTTGAAAATTACGTCGCGATTGATCTAATCACAAAACATAAATTGGGACACATAGATCAAGAAAATCGAGCACTTGGTTTATATGCGTTAGATGAACAATCTGAACAGGTCATCACCTTTCTTGCACCCTTTACTGCACTTGCATGTGGTGGAGCAATGAAAGCCTATCTCTACACTTCAAATCCAGATATTGCCACAGGTGATGGCATCGCCATGGCATACCGTGCAGGTTGTCGTGTCGCGAATATGGAATTCAACCAATTTCATCCAACTTGCCTATACCACCCTCAAGCCCGTTCATTTTTAATTACTGAAGCAATGCGTGGCGAAGGTGCTTATCTAAGACTGCCAGATGGTGAGCGCTTCATGTTGCGCTTTGATGAACGTGCAGAACTCGCACCACGGGATATTGTAGCGCGTGCCATTGATTACGAGATTAAGCGTTTAGGTATTCGTCATGTTTGGTTGGACATCACTCATCAACCTGAAACTTTTGTCAAAGAACACTTCCCAACGTTATATGAACGACTACTTGAGTTAGGCATTGATATTACAAAAGAAATGATTCCTGTCGTTCCTGCGGCTCACTACACTTGTGGTGGTGTCATGGTCGATGATCACAGCCAAACCGATATCGCAGGTTTATATGCGATTGGAGAGACCTCTTATACAGGTCTACACGGCGCAAACCGTATGGCAAGTAACTCTTTATTAGAATGCTTTGTATACGGTATGAGTGCTGCAGAACATATTCAGGCACAATTTACGTCTGAATTCCAAGCACCGACTGTACCTGCATGGGATGCCAGCCAAGTTGAAAATCCTGATGAAGATGTGGTGATCCTGCAAAATTGGGACGAACTTCGTCAAACCATGTGGAATTACGTCGGAATCGTACGGACAACCAAGCGTCTAGAACGTGCGCTTAACCGCATTCAAATGTTGAAGTCAGAAATTACTGAGTATTATCAAGACTATCATGTCAGTAAAAACTTAATCGAACTACGCAATCTCGTCCTTGTCTCTGAAATGATTGTCCGCTGTGCGATGCAACGTAAAGAGTCACGTGGTCTACATTACACGCTTGATTATCCAGAACTATCCAATGAACTTCGAAAAACCATTTTGACACCACCGAATTTTCAAGTTGAAAGTCCATTGGTAGATGAAGCCGTTTAAGTTTTTTATTCGCTTGTTTAAGTCAATTTGATAAAATTATTGAAAATAAAAAGAGCGAAAGTTTCGCTCTTTTTACATTTTTGATGGTCTAAATGGATATTTACAAAATTGAAAATAATTCTAATTTAAAAAAGACTTTGACCAGCCTGAGCTAAAATCATGCTCTCTGCGGAGGAATAGAATAAGTCCCCGTTACATGAGCAATCGGTTCATCTGAATCAACTGAATATAAATAGACTTCACCCACGATGAGAACTTTACCTACTTTCATCAACTTGCATACGCCACGTAGATTTTTTCCACCAGAAGGCTTTCTTAAAAAGTTGATATTCATATTGGTCGTGACTGTTAATCCTACAATTCCAATTTCACCTAAAATTGCAATATAAAGACCATAATCTGCTGCAGTCATCATGGTTGGTCCAGACACCGTACCACCGGGTCTTAGGTCATTCTCATCGACATGAAAAATGACAGTCGCCCCTTTATCAACTACAGACTCAATTTCACATTTGACTAAACTTTGAGGAAATTCACGCTCTAAAAATTCCAAAATTTCTGCTTTATTACTTTTCATCGTTATTGCTCTTCATCCTGAATCTTTATTTATTATCCACTGTAATATAAAGATATTCAGGATGAAGTGCATTAACTGAAGTCATCAAAATCTAATCATTTTGGATAATTTTGATTTTTGACAATAAACAATGATCAGTCAATATCACTTCTCAACATGGAAAATGCTATTCCTTTAGCTTATTCATTTGACACTTAAATAACTCAGTGCAAGATCGAATACTTGTTCAGGTGTTTGAGTCGCATCAATACGTTTCATTCGTTCAGGCTGAGCTTGGTAGAGTTCCTGAAAACCAGACCGTACTTTCTCAAAAAATGCGACTTTCTCTTGCTCAAAACGATCTAAGGCCCCACGTTCACGCGCACGTAACATACCTGTTTCGATCGGCGCATCTAGCCAAAACGTTATATCTGGCATTTTCGCCACGAAGTTTTGATTTAAAAGTTCAAGCTTGTCACGACTCAAGCCACGCCCTGCGCACTGATAAGCAAAGCTTGAGTCGGTAAAACGATCACAAAGCACCATTTTCCCCTGTGCTAACGCAGGAAGAATCACTTGTTGTAAATGTTGAGCACGTGCGGCATACATCAACAACAATTCAGTGTCATTCGACATTTTTTCATTGTGATTGACAGACAACAACAGTGAACGAATTTGTTCCGCTAAAGGCGTACCACCCGGCTCACGAGTCAACACAACCTCTTGACCATGAGCTTGAAAATGTTCAAATAACTTACGAATAAGTGTTGTTTTACCTACACCTTCAGTGCCTTCGAAACTAATAAACATTCACTATCCTTAATTTTTAGAACGGATCACCGACAAGTATTCTTGAACGGCACGGTTATGATCTTGTAAATTCGAGCTAAATTTATGACCACCATTACCTGTTGCGACAAAGTAAATTTGATCTGAGCTGTCTGGATGCATTGCAGCTTCAATGGCTTTTGAACTTGGCAACGCGATTGGCGTAGGAGGCAATCCATAGATGGTATATGTATTATATGCCGTCGGTGTACGTAAATCTTTACGTGTAATATTACCCTTATACGCATCGCCCATACCGTAAATCACGGTCGGATCAGTTTGTAAGCGCATGCCCATTTTCAGACGACGAACAAATACACCTGAGACTTGTTCAAGCTCACTATCGACACTAGTCTCTCTTTCAATGATCGAAGCCATAATCAAAGCTTCATACTTATCTTTATACGGTAAATCTGATGCACGTTTTTCCCAAGCTGCATCTAAAGCTTTCATTTGGCGCTGATAAAGATTGGTCAAAATTTTACGGTCAGTCTCACCTTTAGCAAAGAAATAGGTATCAGGTGCAAATAATCCTTCAGGATGTTGAAAAGGAATATTCAATTCTTTCAGCATCTCAGCATAAGGTAAATGTGCCACCTCTTTGGTTACGAGATCATCCTTCTTTAAGCTTTCAATAAGTTGCTTAAAGTTAGTTCCTTCAATCACCAATATACGATTCATCTGCGCATTATCTGCATCGGCAAACAGATCCAAAACCTGACGAACACTCATCCCTTCTGTCACTTCATAGACACCCGCTTTCATGGTGTCATGAATCATGAACTTTTGATAAATTTTAAGGATAATTGGAAAGCTAACCTTATCTTCTTTCGCAAGACGATCAATAAATCCTGAATATGTGTCTCCATCACCAATAGCGATCATTTGCTTTTGACCTTCAACGGGATAATTTTTGAATAGACTTGACCACAAAACAGTGATCAAAATCAGGACTAACCCGACCAACACCACCAAGAGCCCTTTAAAACGTTGAGGAGATGATTGATTTTTATTTTTTATTTTAGAATTTACTTTAGGCTTGGACATAGTCGTGCAACTGATTCAACTGAAGAAGATTAAAAAGCTCAACACAAGGCTGAACATCTAGGAAAGTATCATTAAATTGATGGACAGCTTTCATCGGACTTAAAGCATTACAGAAAAATAAGCTTTCGATTTGATCAATCTCATCAAAATCTACATAACGCTGAACACAAGACATATTGAGCTGTTGCATGCGGTTTAAAATAAATGCGCGCATTACACCATGCACGCCATTATAACGAAGTTCTGGCGTAATCCATGTATTGTTTATCTTAAAGAAGCAATTACTGCTCACTCCTTCAACAACCCCACCTTGAACATCTGTAACCAAAGCTTCAACCCATGAATGTTGATCGGCTTCTTGTTTAAGTAAGACTTGCTCAAGACGATTTAAACTTTTAATGCCGACTAAATTTGGCATTTGCAAACCCATCGCCAAATTAAGCATACCACTTTGAATTGTTTCAATCTGAAATAGCGCTAGATGCTGCGGATAGTAGAGCACATAGAGGTCAGCAGGATGATCAGGCAAACTATAACCTCGTTGCCCTAGGCCACGACTAATGATGATTTTCAACGTGCCATTTAAAACGCCATGATTTTGACGTAAATACGCCAAACTTGATTCAATTTGACCTAAGTCAATCTTTAGACTTAACCGTTCAGCGGAATTTTTGAGTCGTGCATAATGCAAATCCTCCAACTCAAAATGACCTTTAAATAGTCGTGCAGTACTGAAGCAACCATCTCCATAATGAAAAGCACGGTCTAGAACATCAATTGAATGCACAATCTCAGCATTTCTTAAACAAATCATAGCGCAATGCCCTATTGGATGAGTCAGATAGAGTGACACATTAACCGATTCACTTATCTCTTTTATTCATATAAAATTCATTTTTTATTATTTTTTATGGATAAAGAGAAAAGATATTCTGCACGCATGTTACCAAACTTACAAAATTTTTCAGGATTATATACATGCGATTATCAAAATTAAAACTCGGATTGCTTATTGCTCTTGTTTCAACATCTTCGGCTGTTTCAGCCGCACGTGATTTATTAAACGTTTCTTATGACCCGACTCGTGAACTTTATGTTGAAGTGAATAAAGAATTCGGTGCTTATTGGAAAAGTCGCACAGGACAAGATGTGAACTTCCGTCAATCGCATGGTGGTTCTGGAAAACAAGCACGTTCAGTGATTGATGGTTTAAATGCTGATGTAGTGACATTAGCTTTGGCGGCTGATATTGATGCTATTGCAGAAAAAACCACACTATTACCAAAAGATTGGCAAAAGAAATTTCCAAACAACTCTACTCCATATACCTCTACTATCGTTTTCCTCGTGCGTAAAGGCAATCCTAAAGGCATTAAAGATTGGGGTGACTTGGTGAAACCTGGTGTTGAAATTGTTACACCAAATCCAAAAACTTCAGGTGGCGCACGTTGGAACTACCTTGCTGCATGGGCTTGGGCAAAACATCAACCGGGCGGTAATGATGCTAAAGCACAACAATTTGTTCAGAACGTTTATAAACACACCAAAGTACTAGATTCTGGTGCACGTGGTTCGACAACGACATTTGCTGAACGCGGTATTGGTGATGTTCTTTTAGCTTGGGAAAATGAGGCTCATTTAGCGATTCGTGAACAACCCGGTAAATTTGAAATTATCACACCGAGTCTTTCTATCCTTGCTGAGCCTCCTGTTGCAATTGTAGAGAAAAATGCCGAGAAATCTGGCAACAAACACTTAGCAACAGGCTATTTAAATTTCCTTTACTCACCTAAAGGTCAAAACATTGCGGCGAAAAACTTCTATCGTCCACGTAATCAAACTATCTTAAGCAAATATTCAGTATTTAAGCCTTTAAAATTAGTGACGATTGATCAAGAGTTTGGTGGCTGGGCGAAAGTACAAAAAGCGCACTTTGAAAATGGCGGTGTATTTGATCAAATCACCAAGGCTAATGCGAAGTAATCGTTAAGAAATTCAAGACATTTTTAGAACACGGGAGTGAACAACATGCATACAGTTATTGTTCCAGGCGTAGGTGGTAGTGATTACGACCATTGGCAATCATGGCTACAACGCCAATTGATGTGTTGCTCTCGTGTTCAACAACAAGATTGGAATGCACCTGTATTACATCAATGGGTCAAGAATTTTGTGGAAACTGTTGCTGCTGTGGAAGGTGCAGTTCAAATTGTCGCACACAGTTTCGGTTGCCTAACCACTGTAGCTGCGCTTGATCAGCATCCTGAATTGGCAAAAAAAATTAAAAAACTGATTTTGGTTGCACCTGCCAATCCAGCTCGCTTTGGTGATCAAGGGTTTGCTCGAAATAGTCACAATGATTACGCAGCATATTTTCATCAAATTAAATTGAAAATACCCACTGAAATGATCATCAGTGAAAATGACCCATGGTTAAGTTTTGAAGATGCGAAAAAGTTAGCCCATTCTTGGCAAGTACGTCCGACGAATATTGGTGCTGTAGGTCACATCAACGTTGCTTCGGGTTTTGGTCCTTTTCCTGAAATTTACGACTACATGTTTTCAGAAAAGCTAAACACGCTTATAAGCAATACTGATGACAAGAAGTTGTATTACAAATTTGCAATCTAAGCTTTGCATTTTATCCTTAGCAAGATTTTACATTATTTAGCTTACTGAATTCAGTGAGCATCTCTCTTTGAGGAGTCGTCATGTCGCAGCGATCCCGAGTGCTGCCAGGATTTGGTCTATCTCTAGGCTTTACCCTCGCATATTTGTCATTAATTGTTCTTATTCCTTTATCTGCTGTATTTATCAAATCCATGGGTATTGGTTGGGATGGTTTATGGGAAATTCTAAGTTCAGAACGTATTCTTAAATCTTTACAACTGAGTTTCTCTGCAGCCATTATTGCTGCATTGGTCAATGTTGTATTTGGTCTATTATTGGCGTGGTGTTTAGTACGCTACAGCTTCCCTGGCAAACGTATTGTTGATGCTTTAGTGGATTTACCTTTTGCATTGCCGACTGCGGTTGCAGGTATCGCCCTAACCTCTTTATATGCTCCAACAGGTTGGATTGGTCAATATCTTGAACCATTAGGTATCAAGGTTGCCTATTCTCCCATTGGTATTACTTTGGCGTTAATTTTTATTGGTTTGCCATTTGTGGTTCGAACCGTTCAACCCGTCCTTGCAGACTTGGAAACTGAACTTGAAGAAGCCGCATCTGCACTAGGTGCTACTCGCCTTCAAATCGCAACTAAAGTGATTCTGCCTATTTTATTCCCTGCATTAATCACTGGTTTTGCTTTGGCATTTGCACGTGGTGTCGGTGAATATGGTTCGGTTATTTTCATTGCAGGCAACCAACCGTTCGAAACAGAAATTGCTCCGTTAATGATTATTTCTCGCTTAGAGGAATATGACTATGCAGGTGCAACCACAATCGCTGTTGTGATGTTGGTGCTTTCATTCTTTATTCTGTTTTTGATTAACTTGCTACAAGCATGGGCAAGCCGTCGTACAGGGAGAACTGCACAATGAGCTTAAATACCAATAGTAATGCTTTAGCTGAAAAATTACAGTCTCGCGATGCAACACGTGAACCAACATGGGTTCGTTATACGCTAATCACGATTGCTTTAATTTTCTTCTTAAGTTGCTTAATTCTGCCTTTGATTTTAGTTTTTGTAGAAGCATTTAAACAAGGTGTAGGCGTTTACGCTCAAGCATTGGTTCATCCTGATACTTTATCAGCAGTGAAGCTAACGCTTTTAACGGCAGCCATTGCAGTGCCTCTAAACGTGGTGTTTGGTGTTGCCGCTGCATGGTCTGTTGCTAAATTTAACTTCCGTGGTAAGTCGATCCTGACCACCATTATTGATATGCCATTCTCTGTATCACCTGTCATTGCAGGTTTGATGTTGGTCTTGATGTTTGGTACACAAGGTTGGTTTGGCGGTTGGCTCATGGACAACGACATCAAAATTTTGTATGCCGTTCCAGCCATTGTTTTAGCAACCATCTTTATTACTGTTCCTTTTGTCGCACGTGAGTTAATCCCACTGATGGAAGCGCAAGGAACCGAAGAAGAAGAAGCTGCAATCGTATTAGGCGCTTCTGGTTGGCAAACCTTTTGGAAAGTAACCCTTCCAAATATTAAATGGGGTTTAATTTATGGTGTGATTCTTTGTAATGCACGCGCAATGGGTGAATTCGGCGCTGTATCGGTGGTCTCTGGTCACATTCGAGGCGAAACCAATACCCTGCCACTGCATGTAGAGATTCTCTACAACGAATATACCTTCAGTGCTGCATTTGCTGTTTCATCACTCTTGGCATTACTCGCAATCGTTACCCTGATCCTCAAAACATGGGTTGAGATTCGCCAAGAAAACCAAAGCAAACGTAACGAAGATTCACAAGTTTCTTAAGGGATGACCTCATGAGTATTCAAGTAAAAAATATTGAAAAACACTTTGGTGCATTCCAAGCACTAAATAACATCTCTCTCGATTTTCCAGATGGTCAATTGGTTGCATTATTAGGACCTTCTGGCTGTGGTAAAACCACACTACTTCGTATCATTGCAGGTTTAGAATCTGCAGATGGTGGTCAAGTGATTCTAGAGGGCGAAGACTCAACCAATGTGCACGTTCGTGAACGTCAAGTTGGCTTTGTATTCCAGCATTATGCTTTATTCCGTCATATGACTGTTTTTGACAATATTGCATTTGGTCTACGTGTCCGTCCGCGTGCAACACGACCTTCTGAATCTGAAATTAAAAAACGCGTAACCCGCCTTTTAGACTTGGTTCAATTGGGCTTCTTGGCTGATCGTTATCCTGCACAGCTTTCAGGTGGTCAACGTCAGCGTATTGCCCTTGCACGTGCTTTAGCTGTTGAACCTCGTGTATTGTTACTCGATGAACCATTTGGCGCATTAGATGCAAAAGTTCGTAAAGAATTACGTCGTTGGTTACGTACTTTGCATGATGAACTGCACATCACTTCAATTTTCGTGACACATGATCAGGAAGAAGCGCTCGAAGTTGCTGATCAGATCATCGTAATGAATAAAGGAAATGTTGAGCAGATTGGTTCTCCACGTGAAGTTTATGAGAAACCTGCGACTCCATTTGTATTTGACTTCTTAGGTCAAGCAAATCGCTTTGAAGGTCAAAACCACAATGGCATTATTCAAATCGGTGAAGATCGCATTCAAGTGCCACAAGCTAAAGACTCTCCACAAGGTGACGTGATTGCTTTTGTTCGTCCAGATGAGCTGACCATTCATGCTCAACCGACAGAAAATGCATTCCAAGCAACATTCCTACGTGAAGTCTGGATTGCAGGAAAAGTGGTTGCTGAATTACAAAGCCGTCAAGGTAATCTTATTGAAATTTCACTGACACCAGACGAAGCAAAACGCCATCAATTCCGTCCGAATCAAACGGTTTGGTTAAGCACCAATACATTGCATCTATTTGCAAATCAAGTGGCTTAACACATTGTAAAATGGGGCGTTAAACTGCCCCATCCTTTTAAGGATAGAAAAATATGAATTTCCAACAATTAAGAATTATTCGAGAAACTGTTAGACAGAATTTTAATTTGACCGAAGCATCTGCTGCACTCTATACCTCTCAATCGGGTGTCAGTAAGCATATTAAAGATTTAGAGGATGAGCTTGGCGTACAGCTTTTTATTCGTAAAGGTAAACGTTTACTTGGCTTAACTGAACCTGGTCAATCACTTTTAGGCATTGTTGAACGCATGTTGGTGGACGCAGACAATATTAAACGTCTTGCAGATGACTTTAATCGCGTTGATGAAGGGACCCTTACCATTGCGACAACACATACCCAAGCGCGTTACGTTTTACCGCCAATCGTAAATTCATTCAAAAAACTCTTTCCTAAAGTTCATTTGATTTTACAGCAAGCCAGTCCTGTTGAAATTTCGGAAATGTTGCTTACTGGTTCAGCTGATATAGGTATTGCAACAGAATCATTAACCACTGAAGACAATTTAGCCAGTGTACCTTTCTATAATTGGAAACATTGCATCATTACTCCACAAAACCATCCATTGGCACAAATCAATCCACGTGAAATCACATTAGAACGTTTGGCTGAACATCCAATTATTACCTATCACGGCGGTTTTACAGGACGTTCTAAAATTGATAAAGCCTTTGAGGAAGCAGATTTAGATGTAGATTTGGTGATGTCTGCGCTTGATGCCGACGTTATTAAAACTTATGTCGAATTGGGCATGGGGCTCGGAATCGTCAATGATGTTGCATATGACACTGAACGTGATCATCGTTTAAAACAAATCCATACGGATCTATTTGGTGTAAATACCACTTGGATTGCCGTTCGTAAAGGACATTTACTCCGTGGCTACGGTTATGAGTTTATTTCACTCTGTGCACCAAGTGCAGATATTAAAGCGTTGAAGAAAATCGCATATCCAGATGATTAATACCTAAATTAAATAATGATTAAAGAGGAGCTTTGGCTCCTTTTTATTTAATTAAATCGACAAACTTTATCAATCCACTAAGTAAATTTGAGTATAATTACAATAAAAAAAACGAGCCGAAGCTCGTTTTTTTTATTTGGATCAATTAGAAGTGGAAGCTTACGCCCACTTTACCAACTGGAAGCCATTCATGTTTATCATCATTACGGATTTTATTTTCTTCAGTTTCGATATTGTCTACTAAACTTCCACGGACTGAGTTGTCTGGAGCACCACCGCTAACCAATTGAAGATTAGCCGAAGGGTTACCTGTGTAATATGCACCAACCTCACCAAAAACACCGAAGTTTTTATTGATTTTAGGAGCAAAACCAAAACCTA
The DNA here is from genome assembly GCF_059515925.1 of Acinetobacter sp. CY81. Taxonomy (NCBI): domain Bacteria; kingdom Pseudomonadati; phylum Pseudomonadota; class Gammaproteobacteria; order Moraxellales; family Moraxellaceae; genus Acinetobacter; species Acinetobacter sp. CY81. The sequence continues at coordinate 128,143 of NZ_JCAKNC010000005.1, read as the reverse complement.
CGTATGGTGCAAAATCATTTTTATAAGTCATTTTACCATTGATATGCGCACCATCATTTCCAGCTACGAAATCTGTATGATTGACAGAGAAACCTTCACCCGGTTTAACACGACGATCTAATTCATATTCATTGTCGATATACGCAACACCTGCAGCCATGTACAGACCTTGTGCCCAAACATTTTGGCTTGCACCCCAAGGACGAATTTCAGCATTCAAATATGCCAAATTATTATCCATATCGATGTCATACTTAGAACCATTGACTTTAATATCATCAGACCAAGAAATGTCACCACCGTTATAACCTAAAGCAAGACCCACGTATGGGTTTGCAGTCCAAAGAAGCGCACCACCGTAACCAGTAGTACCTACTTCAGCACGAACACCTGTTGGGATCAATTGGTTGGCTTCAAATACGTTACCACTTTGAACAACTTGAGTTTCAGCCATTGCTAGGCCAGAAGCTGTAAGCGCTACAGATACTGCAAGTAATTTAAACACTTTCATTTATTTCTCCTCAAGATAATGAGTTGTTCTTTAATCATTAATGTGTTTCGACTCGAAAAGAATCATAATGGATAATTCGTTCACTATTAAGTCTAAAATTGATTATTTTTTGTTATTTTTTGATACAATTATGTTCTAGTCATTGTTTTTAAAGAATTTTACAAGGTTGGCAATCAAACAACTCCCTATTTTTCCTTTTGCTTCAGAAAATCCGAATCATTATTTTGTACAGGCGTGTGATTTTTTATCTAAATTTAATGGCTTTTGCTGTAGAATCTTTAAAAATTTTTAAGGATAGAGAAGACGATGGCTCAGCTTTCAACAATCATTGAACAGGCATTTGAAGATCGCGCTAACTTTACAGCAGCTGATTGCCCTGCTGAAATCCGTCAAGCCGTAGAGGATGCTATTGCAGGATTGGATAATGGTACATTACGTGTTGCTGAAAAAATTGATGGTGAGTGGGTTGTTCATCAATGGTTAAAGAAAGCTGTATTATTGTCTTTTAAAATCAATGACAATAAGCCAATCGAATCATGTGATCTTCGTTTCTACGATAAAGTAGATACTAAATTTAATGGCTGGACTGAAGAACAGTTTAAAGCGGCTGGTGTGCGTGTAGTGCCACCTGCTGTAGCACGTAAAGGTTCTTTCCAAGCAAAAGGCGTGATTTTAATGCCTTCTTATGTAAACATTGGTGCTTATGTAGATGAAGGCTCAATGGTTGATACATGGGCAACTGTGGGTTCATGCGCACAAATTGGTAAAAATGTCCATTTATCTGGTGGCGTAGGGATTGGTGGCGTTCTTGAACCACTTCAAGCGAATCCAACAATTATTGAAGATAACTGCTTCATCGGTGCACGTTCAGAAATCGTTGAAGGTGTTGTTGTTGAAGAAGGTTCTGTGATTTCAATGGGCGTATTCATTGGTCAATCAACCAAGATTTATGACCGCGCAACTGGCGAAATCCATTATGGTCGCGTACCAGCGGGTTCTGTTGTTGTTGCAGGTAGCCTTCCATCTAAATGCGGTACTTACAGCTTATATGCTGCGATCATCGTGAAAAAAGTAGATGCTCAGACACGTTCTAAAACAAGTTTGAACGACTTATTACGCGAAGATTAAGATCACAGCGCTCAGTTAGGACTAAAATAGTCTTGCGTCTCTACGGTCAGACATGATCGTAGAGATTTTTTGTTTTTTGTATTGATGGTAATTTTATAATGAGTACTCTCCGTTCTTCTGCTATTCCTGTTACTGATCCGTCTGCGGGCTTACGTATCACGGAGATCTTTTATTCATTACAAGGTGAAGCGAATACTTTGGGTTTACCAACGGTTTTTATTCGCCTGACAGGTTGTCCACTGCGTTGTACCTATTGCGATACCACTTATTCTTTCGAAGGTGGTGAACGTCAATCTTTAGATAAAATCATTCAAACCACTTTAGATTTCAAAACACCTTATGTCTGTGTGACAGGTGGAGAACCACTGGCTCAACCAAATGCAATTCCATTGATGCAAAAATTGGCGGATTTAGGTTGTGAAGTCTCTCTAGAAACAAGTGGCGCTTTAGATGTGTCTAAAGTTGACCCACGCGTATCTAAGGTCCTTGATTTAAAGACCCCGAACTCGGGCGAAGAAAAACGTAATTTAATATCAAATCTTGAACATTTAACGCAACATGATCAGATCAAATTTGTGATTTGTAATCGTGAAGATTATGAATGGTCAAAACAACAAGTAGCTAACTATAAACTGAATGAAAAAGTCAGTACCGTTTGGTTTTCACCTGCATTCGCGATTGAGAAAGGTGCTGTTCGCTTACCACAATTAGCACGTGATCTTGCGCAGTGGATCTTAGAAGACCACATCCCTGTTCGTTTCCAGCTTCAATTGCATAAGTTATTGTGGAATGATGAGACAGGTCGTTAAGTTTTCTCGTTTAAATAGTCCTTTTTAAAATAAAAGCATCCTCATTCAATTGAAGATGCTTTTTTAATTTTCGAAATAAATGTCTTTATTTTCAATATTTCTTAAAGATCACAAACTAAAATTACGAAATTAGTGCCCCGATACTTTGATCGTCGTTCCGTTCAAATTCAGACCTCGAATCTCAATATCTCCAAAGGGTTTAGTATTTGGATTTTTCAGATCTCCAGCACTCACGCCCCAGATCATGCCATTAATACCACCTGCATCACCCAAACGATTTACTTTAAGACTAAGTCCATCTTCTTTGACAGCACCTGTAACATCGAAGTCTAAATTAGTCACACCAAAACGACCTGGTTGTGAATTTTGCAGGCTGATATATTCCATGCCTAGCGAACCACCTCCACCATGATCATTTAGCTTATAGCCTTCTATACGTAAGCCATCTTTGAAAATACCATTCATGCTCAATAAACCACCTTGTGGAGTTGAGCCTAGCTGAATATTGGTATTTAAATTCGAGATATAAACTTTCATATTGTCTAGAATTTTGGTTGGATTGGTATAACCACGCACTGCACCCACTTTTTGTTTAGATGCTCCCACCCAAATATCACCCGTATTAATCGTAAGATCTTGAGGGACACTCACACCAACATTCACGAAAGATCCATCAGCACCTTGTCCTGCATCTGTATCAATTTTAAGAATGATATTAATATTGGCTGAGCCTGACGATAAAGAAAGTGGATTAGCACTTCTACCATCAGCAGTACCAAAAATAAGCGCACCAGCTTGTTGTGTTCCACCAAGTTGAGTATTGGTTAGACCATCATTATCATGATAAATCACTTCTGCTTGAATCGGCCCAATCGGCACGATACTAATGGTAATACCATCTTGTCCTGTCAGTGATGATAACTCTTCATCTGTGAGAGATTGTATTGCCCAAGCAGGTGATGCAACACATGCTAACCCAAGAGCAAGGCAGGTCATTTTTTTCATTTTCTATCCCTAATTTTTATTGTGTAGATTGTTTGTATATTTATTACACATTGATCAATTATAGTTAATAAAAAGTGCTTTTCAATCACATTTTAAAGATTTTAATGCTAAATAATGATCTATTTTCAACTCCCTGTTTAATGCTTTGAAGCTTTCAACCAAATGCTCAAATTAAGGCTATAATAACGTTTTATTTTTCATGTTTTGTGGAGTTCTCCTATGCGTCCTCGTGCCATTGTATTGTTATCTGGTGGACTTGATTCAACAACCTGTCTCGCTTGGGCACAAGCACGTTATGAATGTATCGCGATTAGTTTTATGTATGGTCAGCGTTCTACCACTGAATTAGATGCTGCACGTGAGTTAACTCAAAAAGCGGGTGTCGAACACCGTGTGATTAATATTGATTTAGGTAACTTAGGTGGTTCAGCACTAACCGATCACAGCATCGAAGTGCCTGATCATGAACAAAGTGGCATTCCTGTAACTTATGTTCCAGCACGTAACACCATTTTCTTGTCTTATGCGCTGGCAGCTGCAGAAGTTTTTGAAGCTGAAGCGATTGTGATTGGTATCAATGCCGTTGATTATTCTGGTTATCCAGACTGTCGTCCAGAATTTATTGATGCTTTTGCGAACATGGCTCGCCTTGCAACAAAAGTCGGAGTTGAAGGAAAACCTCTTAAATTTGAAACACCTCTGTTACATTTATCCAAAGCAAATATCATTCGCTTAGGCATTGAACATGGCGTAGACTACAGTCAAACGGTGTCTTGCTATCAAGCTGACAACCTCGGTCGAGCTTGTGGAAAGTGTGACAGTTGCCGTTTACGCAAACAAGGTTTTGCCGATGCTGCTGTTGCCGATCCGACTCGTTACATTCCAGAGTAAATAGGAATTTTATACTGATGAAATCAAACATTCTTCTTTCAAGTGTTTTTGCTGCTGCAACTTTATTTTCTGCTTCAACTTTCGCGGCTCCTGCTACTGATAACCAAGCAAAATTACAATCGATTTATAAATCAAGCAACATCAAACAAGGGTTAATCAACGCTTGTGTTGAAGAGCAAAATAAATTGGGTGCTGCTAAAGTTTTATCTAAAACTGAAGTTACCCAACTTTGTAAATGTAATATTGAATCTCAAGGTCGTATGACCAATGCAGATCAATGGGAACTTCAAAGTGCTCAAAATGCAAAAGATAAAAACAAATATGTTGCCTTGATGCAAAAATTTGGTAAATCTGAGCAACCTAAAGTTAAAGCATGTTTAGGTACTGCACTTGATACTAAACTTGCAGGCATGCAAAAGAAATAATTGGTTTCTACAGAAAATAAAGCCACCTATCGAGTGGCTTTATTTTTATTTAAATTTTATCAAAAGTTGTGCTTTCAATCGCCAAATTCAAAGATTCACTTTAAGGCATTCAATTTTTAGTTGGCATAATTCCGATATACTTATTTAAAACATACAGAGATTATTTCATGACTGACATCACTCTTCCCAATCAAACATTCCCAACGACTCAAGGTGAGGTGAATCTTGCTGAGTCAAATGCGGAATGGCTCATTGTTTATTTTTATCCTAAGGACTCAACACCTGGTTGTACCACACAGGCTGTAGGTTTTTCATGTTTAAAAGACCAGTTTGATGCCTTAAATACCACAATCTATGGGGTTTCTCGTGATTCAGTGAAAGCACATCAAAACTTTACTGAAAAACAAGCCCTTACTATTGATTTGATTAGCGATAAAGAGGAAGTGTTATGTCAGCACTTTGATGTCATCAAAGAAAAGAATATGTATGGCAAGAAAGTCATGGGCATTGAGCGTTCAACATTCATTTTTCATAACGGCAAGCTTGTTAAAGAATACCGTAAAGTGAAAGCAGCAGGTCATGCTGAACAAGTACTAGAAGATCTAAAGGCACTTCAGGCTTAATATAAGCTTGTATCAAGTGATGTAAGCTAAGTATTCACTCATAATTTTAGTCAGCTTACATCGCTTAACATTCTTTGATTTATTTGATATAGATTGAAGAAAACAAATTTTAGATCAGATCAAAGTCAAACTGACAATAATAAACTGATCGCGATAGACCACATGATGATGCCAATCAAGGTATCTAATATTTTCCATGCTTTTTCATTTTGAAAAAAGGGAATCAGAAACTTCGTTGCATAACCTAAGCTAAAAAAGAACAACCAAGATGAACACACTGCACCGAATGCAAACCACCATTTGTTGACATCATATTGAGTTGATATCGAGCCGACTAGAACCACAGTATCTAAATACACATGCGGATTCAGCCATGTGAAAGCCAAACATAACGCGATGACTTTCAACAAATGATCTGGATGAGCTTCTGTTAATGAGAGTGATTTTTGATGTTTAAACGCACTATAGAAATGTTGAGCACCATAAATGATTAGAAATAGTGCTCCAAAGTATTTTGAGACTTCAACTACTTGTGGATAGTGTTGAATAACTTGGGCAAAACCAGCCACTCCCAATATAATGAGTAATGAATCTGAAAATGCACATATCGTACAAATTAAAAAAACATAATGTTGTTTTAATCCCTGTTTCAAGATAAAGGCATTCTGTGCCCCAATCGCAACAATTAAACTCAAGCCAATTAAAAAACCACTCATTACAGCATGAAGTTCAGCACCTCGAAGCTGCTCTAGTATTACTTTTAAAAAATCCAACATTGCCTTGTACCCATCTGCGAATGGGCTCATTATTCTCGAAAATTCTTTTAAATCATTAAAACTAAGTTAATATCAACCTACCTAAAATAAATTTAGTTAGCTAAATGTTGAATCATAAACAAACTGAAGCTTTTTTTGCTGTTGCTCAAACTGGAAGTTTTGATTTGGCAGCTCATGTACTGAATATCACAGCATCAGCCGTGACCTTAAGGGTACAACAACTTGAAAAACAACTTGGACATTTATTATTGGTTCGAGACCGCCCCTGTCGAACCACCCAAGCAGGTGAAACTTTAGTCCATTATTTACAACATCAAAAGTTATTAGAACAAAGCCTTTTTCAAGACTTAGGTGGTCAAAACCTTGAGCATGATTTCTTTCAACTTAACATTGCGACTAATGCAGACTCTTTGGCTTCATGGCTACTCCCCTGTATCCAAGACAGTTTGAAACAGCATCGCATTACCCTACATTTCCATGTTGATGATCAATCTCAAACACATCACTTATTAGAAGCGGGTCGTGTCAATGCTTGCTTAACCACACAAGCAGACCCCATAAAAGGTTGTATCGCTGAATATTTAGGAGATATGCGTTATCACCTGTTGGCAACACCACAATATATACAAAAATGGTTTCCACAAGGCTGTGATCGTGAAAGTCTAAGACAAGCTCCTGCCGTGATTTTCAACGAAAAGGATCGCTTACATACAGACTTTATATTGGAAAACTTTGGGCTCTATTCAAATCAGTATCCTCATCATGCCATTCCCTCTTATAGCGCTTTTTATGATGCTATTTATGCAGGTTTAGGTTTTGGCTGGGTGCCTGAATTCCAAGCACGTGTAGCACTTGAACATGGTCAATTGATCCACGTACTGCAAAACACTACGCTCAATATCAGTTTGTATTGGCATCACTGGAAACAACAGTCACCTCAATTAAAGCTACTTACAGAAATTTTAAAAGATACGGCTCAACAAAATATGAATGCTATCTTTTCAAATCACTTGTAACGATTTTTAAATGACACTTATCTCTAAAATCACTAAGTATGAGATATAGAGATTATTTAAAAATCTTTCTAAATGATGAAATCTATGACCTTAGAGAATAGCGCTACCTCTTTTTATATTGAATCAGTAGCGAGTCGATTTGAGTTTGATAAGGGAGTGAATCACGTTAGATCTAAGTTACTTTTATCATTTTGTTCAAATTTAAGTTTGAGTTGCTGATAGATCTCTGTTCTTTGAAATTTTTCTAAAAATTCTTGCGTACCCAATGGAAACTCACGCTCGATAATCTCACCTCGATAATACGCTTCACGTAACGGCGTTGCAGAAATTGCACCTTTTAGACTATCGAGTTCAAGCATTTCCCATTCTGGAAAAAATTTTAAATAATACGATGAGTCATCTTTGAAATGTCCAATCAAACCCACTTTATCATTCGGCTGAACCACTTCTGCGACCAATGATTTAACGAGTTTTTGCCATTTTTCATCATTATATACATCGATCACATGGACAAAATGAATTCGATCCTGATCCTCTTTCGAGAAATTAGAAAGAATCATGTGTTCACGTTCTTCAGCAGAAAAAGGGTTTTTAATATTGCGTTCATTTTGCGCAGAGCCTAAAGCTAAAATCACATTTTGGCTATTTTCCAAAGCAATTTTAATGGTTTGCATATGCGCCAAATGAAAAGGCTGAAAACGACCAATGTAAACTAAATAATCAAATGTATATTTCATAATGAATTAACTTTTTATGAACTCATCAGTTGTGTCTACAAAAAAAATATGCGACATAATGAATGCATAAAATTAAATGAAGTTTTAAAGCAAGGATAGTACGATGACGCTGAGCTGTATTCAACAACCACATGAACATTTAAATGCAAACCTAGACAATGGTGTGCTGACTTTAGCCATTAATCGTCCACAAGCTAAAAATGCGCTATACGCAGAACTTTATCTTTGGATCGCAAAAGCTTTGGATGAAGCGGATCAAGATAAAGCAGTTCGTGTGGTGATTTTACGTGGTGAAGATACTGATTTTAGTGCAGGCAACGACATGCAAGACTTTATGAAGTCTGCAGCAATGAAGGATCAAATTCGTCCACAAGATGGCCCTCCTTTTGTTTTACTAAAATCCGCTGCCAAGTTTTCCAAGCCTTTAATTATTGCTGTTCGCGGTGTTGCGATTGGCATTGGTGTAACGATCTTGCTTCATGCAGATCTAGTGTATACAGACAATACTGCAATTTTCCAAATTCCTTTTGTCAGTCTTGGACTATCGCCTGAAGGTGCATCTAGTAAACTTTTGGTTGAGCAAGCGGGTTATCACCAAGCTGCTGAATTGTTACTCACTGCACAAAAATTCAATAGTGAAAAAGCGCTTCAAATCGGTCTAGTGAATAGCGTTGAAGAAGATGCCTATGCAAAAGCAACTCAACAAGCTCAAACTTTAGCTGCTTTACCACTTGCATCATTGGTACAAACTAAAGCCTTGATGAAACACAATGTGAATGAGATCGTAGAATGGATTGATCATGAAGCTGAAATCTTTATGCAACGTGTCGGTTCACCTGAGATGATGGAAGCTGTTGGTGCATTTATGCAAAAACGTAAACCAGACTTTACTCAATTTAACTAAGCATTGATTTAAACTAAAAAACTGATCTGAATCGCTCATCGTTTTTCATACTCGATGAGCTTTTTTAATTAAACGTGTTTGAAATGAGTAAAGTTTATGAGTTCTAGTTCTAACAATAAGAAAAGATACATCGAATCAGCACCGCTTCACATTGATGTAGAAAACTTTAAATCTGTAGTGAAAAGTCGTCGTTCAGTGCGAAAGTTTACCGACAAAGCGATTCCAGCAGATGTATTAAACGATTGCTTAGATTTGGCTTTACTTGCACCGAACTCATCCAATCTACAACCCTGGACATTTTACGTTGTTAAAACTGAATCTAAAAAACAAACATTGATCAAAGCCTGTTTAAATCAGTGGGCTGCTCGGACTGCTGCCGAATTGATTGTTTGTGTTGCACGCACTGACCGTTTAGATGAAATGGCAAAACGAAATATCAATGAATTTCCTTTTCCTGAAGTTCCACCTTTGGTAAAAAAGTACTACACCTACATTCCCTACAATTATAAAACGGGATTATTTAATGCTATAGGTCACTTTAAGAAAGTGACTTTCAAAGTTGCAAGACAGCTTGGTAAGCAGTTACCCGTAACGGCATTTAAACCTGAAGACAGTATTTTATGGGCAACCAAAACCACTGCACTTGCCTGTGAGAATCTGGTTTTAGCACTAAGAGCACATGGTTTTGACAGCTGTATGATGGAAGGCTTTGATGAACCTTTAGTTCGTAAAGCCTTAAACCTAGGTGATCAACAGTATCCTATTATGGTCATTGGTGCAGGTGAACGTGCCGAGGATGGTGTGTTCTTTCCACAATATCGCTTTGACCGCAAGCTGTTCATTCAAGAAGTCTAAAATAGCTTTATGAATGGAATGTCACATCAACATTTTAATCAATGTCGATCAATTGAATAAACTCAAAGGCAGCCTCTTCATAAGGATGGCTTGCCTTTAATGCTTTAGCGACTTGCGAAGCTTTCACTTCAGGAACTATCGTTTCTACACGCCACTCTGGTATTTTCTCTAAGGCATCTAATTCACCAATAAACGGCTGTGCGCCTTTGACAGGTTTAAATTGACCTGTACCTAAAACTTGCCATGCACATTGTTCATAATTTCCTATCCCCCCTGCGCCTGCTTCAAAAATAGCAAGCTTAGTGATTTCCAAATGAGATTCAGGTACGTAATAAATCAGTTTCAACATATATGATGCCTCCTATTACTTTTTATCAATCAACTGGGTTAATGCTTCAGTCGTCATATTCAAAGCCAAGTTATTTGATTTTTGAGGATATGTGGCATACAAGCCGAGTTGTGGAAGTTCTACGTCAGTTTCAATGACTTTAATATTCGGATTAAAGAACTTCAGTAAATATTCAGGAGCAAAGCTCAAACCCATTCCCATATTAATTAAATTAATATGTTGCATGACATTCGTCACCCAAAGAATCTGATCGTCCATTTTTTCAAAATGCACCAATTCATTAAGTTTGTCATAAAATATTGGCGATGCATTCTGTTCACACATAATCATATTATGATTTTTTAACTCTTGTATTTTGAGTATTCGATCTGTGGGATGCAAATGCTCAGCGCCCACCAAATAAATTTGTTCAGTCAGAATATGAATATTTTCAAAATCAGGATGATCAAGCTGATAGCGGGTAAAACTAATATCTAACTCAGCATTGCGTAATTTTTGGATTTGTTCAGTGCACGTCAGACTATGTAAATGAATTTTAAGATTAGGAATATTATTTTTTAATTGCGTCAAAATAGTTGGCATCAGCTTTAATTCTGCAACATTTAAAAAGCCAATATGAATTTGATTGTTTTTTTGCTGTGCAACCTGTCTTGCCGCTGCGATGGCCTGTTTGGCATTTTCTAGCGTTAACTCAGCATATTTCTGAAATGCCAAACCTTCATCCGTCAAAATCACTTTGCGAGTGGTTCGATCAAATAAAGCGACACCAACTTCATGCTCTAAGTCTTTAATCTGTTGGCTTAATGAAGGCTGTGCGGTATAAAGTTTTTCTGCCGCCTTAGTAAAGCTTTGCTCCTGCGCCACAGTCATAAAATAACGTAAATGTCGAAGTTCCATATTCTAAGCTCTATCCTTGGCAGTCATGACTTTACATGCTCAGTCTGAACATGCAAAAGGACTAAAATTATATAGGTGAATAGTTTATATGAATAGAACTATAGGACTGGATGCTTTTTTCCTAAACTCGCATGTAATTTAGATCATATTCATGTCAATGAATAAATAGGAAGCATTCATGCCCCAACAATTTGATACTGACGTTTTAATCATTGGTACAGGTCCAGCAGGCTCAACGCTTGGATTAGCCCTTGCAAATTATGGGATTAAGGTTCAACTTTTCACTCAATTTAATTGGTTAGCCAATAGCCCTCGTGCGCACATTACCAATCAACGTGCCATGGAAGTTTTACGTGATTTGGGCATTGAAGAGCAAGTCAAAGAGATTGCGACCCCTTGGGATCAGATGGGTGAAAGTCTCATCACCACTAGTCTAGTGGGTGAAGAAATCGCGCGGATCAGTGCTTGGGGTACAGGTGATGAACGCCATGGAGACTACATCAAAGGCAGCCCATGTCCCTTGGTTGATTTAATCCAACCAAAAATGGAAGCACTTTTGGTTAAAAATGCAGGCGAACGCGGTGCAATCTATAACTTTAATACCGAATATTTATCCCATGTACAAGATGAGCATGGCGTCACTGCAACTTTCCTAAACCTCATTACCAATACTGAATTTACATTACGTGCTAAATATTTAGTGGGTATGGATGGCGCACGCTCGAAAGTCGTAGAACAGCTTGATTTACCTTTAGAAGGGATTATGGCGCGTGCTGGAACAGTCTATGTTACCTTCAAAGCGGATTTATCAAAATACGTTCAGCATCGTCCTGCGATTTTGCAATGGATTGTGAATCCTGAAGCGAGTTTTGGTGATTTGGGGATGGGCTTACTTCGTGCACTTACGCCATGGAATGAATGGATTATGGGTTGGGGCTTTGACATTTCTAAAGGCGAGCCAAAAGTTACAGAAGAGCAAGTTCGTGCACGATTAGATGCCTTTGTCGGCGAACATGTTGAAGAAGTTGAAATTCAAAAATTATCTTACTGGTACGTGAACCAAACGTGGGCAACTGAATACTCAAAAGGACGTGTATTCTGCGGAGGTGATGCGGTACATCGTCATCCACCATCAAGCGGTTTGGGTTCAAATACCTGTATGCAAGATGCATTTAACCTTGGTTGGAAGTTGGCTTATGCGTTAAAAGGTTGGAGCCAACCGGCTCTACTCGACTCATACACCACTGAACGTGCGCCTGTCGGCAAACAAATTGTGGCACGTGCCAATCAATCACGCTTTGACTATAAACACTTAAAAGAAGTGTTTGGTTTTGACCAAGGTGTAAGCACTCAAAAGCAAATGCTAGATCGTATTTTTGCTGAAGATGAGCAAGGTGCTGAGATTCGTCAAAAACTTTTTAAAGCTTTAGAGATCAAAAATTTTGAATTTAATGCTCAAGGCGTCGAACTGAATCAACGTTATACCTCAAATGCTGTGATTGCAGAATCTGAAGGTGAAGTCTTTGAAAAAGATGAACAACTGTACTTACAAGCAACCACACGTCCAGGGGCTAAAATTCCGCATACGTGGCTGATTAACAGCAAAGGGCACAAGGTTTCAACTTTAGACTTTACAGGTAAAGGACGTTTTACTTTACTGACTGGACTATCAGGTAAAGGTTGGAAGCAAGCCGTTGAGGCTTTAGATCTAGCTTATTTAGATGTAATTCAAATTGGTTCACGTGAATACCGTGACGTTTATGGTACTTGGAATGAGAAATCTGAAATTCATGAATCTGGTGCTGTATTAGTACGTCCAGATGGCTATGTCGCTTGGCGTTATCAGGACAGTACCAATAATGCTTTTGATTATGAAAATACCTTGAAGACAGTATTGCAACAGATTCAATTGGCTGTTTGATTAAATGAAAAAGACCATCGAAAGGTGGTCTTTTTATTCGATACATACCATAGAAATCATTTCTTGTTGAAGATGTTCAGCATCAGTCTTTAATCTTTTCTTATCTATTTCTAGAAGAATGATTTTTATATATCCATTCTGAATATTGGGAATATATTGGCTAACAAAGTTTTGTTTTTTCACACACATACTCCATGAATAATTCTGTCTACCATGGATAATTAAACTTTCAACTGCCCAATGACGAGCTTCTTTAAAATCAGCTCGACCATTTTCATTTGTGAATTCTATCAAGGGATCAAATTCTTTTTTTGCAGGACTCACTGCTGTATAAAGGATCAGTTCAACATCCTTTATGGCCTTGCCCGGCTCATCAAAAATATCAATTTTGAGTTCAGGTTGTGTCTGCTTATAAATAGGAAAACATGAACTTAATAATAATGTGATCAACACCATCGTCATAGATTTATACATTTTACTTAACCGATATAAACACATGACAGTTTAGTATTTCCCTGAGGTGTTGCTTCTAATGCATTCTCAATATTCCAATTTTTATCTAAGGTTTTTTTCAGTTGATGTAGTACCGTCACGGGCTTTCCTTGAAAAATAAAATAGTAAGCCCCCGATTCACTTTCTGATGTTTTAATTTCTTGAAATGCAATTTTCAGTACCTTAACCCCATATTTTTGAAAATTTACAGCAAAATCATTTTGGATCATATTTTGAGTTTTATAGTTTTGATGTGCTTGAATACCGAAATACGTATTATTGCCTAATCTGAGTTTTTGCTCCGATTTATTAACCTTTAATCCAATTTTCTTCTGCTCACTCATATCATTTGAAAACTTAAAAATCCATTCAGATCCCTTACAATTTAAAGAATTTTCATTCATTAATTCTTCGATCTGAATCGTTTCGGCATGAGTAGAGACCAATATTAAATACATAAAGCTAAATAAAAATATTCTTATCATTTTATTAAATTTTGTTTTGGATATAAATTAAGTTTACTACAATTCAAACTCACGCTAAGAAAACATTTAAGCATAGAGTTTAAAACCACCTTTCGGTGGTTGTTTAGACTTCAAATTTGGGACAAATAGCCAATCCCAATGACCAACACTTGCATTGCGATCACTGCACCAAACAACATCCATCCTTTTTGGCGCAGAACAGCTCGATCAAAATAATTTTCAATTCTTATCATATTATCACCTCATCCATAATTCACATATTGAACACTTACGGGGCAAATCATCTATCCTTTAATAGACAATTTATAACAAGCAAAAAATAAACCAAGTTAAACAATGTAACCTATTATTTTCCAAAATTGGTTTCGTCCATACGCAAAAAAAGCCACCCGAAGGTGGCTTTTTTAAATCTTTGATCAATTAACCAATAAATTGACGCGCATTACGGAACATACGTAACCAAGCACCATCTTGATCCCAATCTTCAGGTTTCCAAGAATGCTGTAAAGCACGGAAGTTACGTTCAGGATGCGGCATCATAATCGTTGCACGACCATCTGTAGACGTCACACCTGAAATCGCTTCAGGAGAACCGTTCGGGTTCATTGGGTAATGTTGAGTTGGGTTACCCTGGCTATCGACATAACGTAAGATCACTTGATTGCCTGCATTCAATGCAGCAATGCTCGACTCAGGTGCAACCACACGACCTTCACCATGCGCCACTGCGATTGGTAAAATCGAACCTTCCATATCTTGTAACAACACAGAGTTTGATTTCTCTACACGTACGTTAACCGCACGCGCTTCAAACATCTCAGACGTATTGCGGTGGAAACGTGGCCAAGCTTCTGCACCCGGAATTAATGGTGCAAGCTGAGACAACATTTGACAGCCGTTACAGATCCCTAGAGAGAAAGTTTCATCACGGTTGAAGAATTTCTCAAATTGGTCGCGAAGTTTTGGATTGAACAATACAGATTTAGCCCAACCACCGCCTGCGCCCAATACGTCACCGTAAGAGAAACCACCACAAGCCACTAAGCCTTCGAAATCATCTAGGCTGATACGACCTGCAAGTAAGTCGCTCATGTGAACGTCAACAGTGTTGAAGCCCACTTTATCGAATGCAGCAGCCATTTCCACATGACCGTTTACACCTTGTTCACGTAAAATCACCATATTCGGGCGACGTGAATTAATATAAGGCGCTTCGATTTCTTCATTCAAATCAAATGTTGGTTTTGCAATTAAACCTGCGTGAGATTTGTCTGCAATCAAGCTGTATTCTTGATCCGCAGTTTCTACGTTGTCACGTAAACGTTGGATTTGATAAGACACTTCTGTCCAAGCTTGTTGCAAATCTGCACGGTCTAAGTTCAAACCATTGACAGTTAAAGTATCAGTCGTGTTTACAGTACCGACAACTGTAATTGCATCTTTAAGGTCAGATGCTGCAACTTCCACTGCTAATGTCGCCCAATCCGCTTTGCTAATTTGAAGCACTGCACCAATTTCTTCAGCAAATAATGCTTCAACAGATTGATCTTCAAGTGCTACACCTAAGCGAGATGCAAACATCATTTCCGCAACAGTCGCAACTAAACCGCCATCACCGATGTCATGGTAAGCTTTGATTAAACCACGGTTGTTCCAATCTTGAACCAATGCAAAGAATGCTTTGAAATCGTCAAAACTGTCTACGTCAGGGGTAACCGAACCGATTGCTTTGTAAACCTGAGCAAGGATCGAACCGCCTAAACGGAATTGACCTTTAGACAAATCAATACGTACAAGTACAGATTCTAAGTTTTTAAGTTCAGGAGTTAATGTTTTGCGAACATCGGTTACAGGTGCAAATGCAGTAATGACACCTGACATTGGCGAAGTTACAGATTTATCTTCACCTTCATCATTCCAAGTGGTACGCATAGACAATGAGTCTTTACCTACAGGAATTGCGATCCCCAAAGCAGGACACATTTCCATACCAATGGCTTTTACGCCTTCGAATAATGCTTGATCTTCACCAACCTGACCTGCCGCAGCCATCCAGTTCGCAGACAATTTAATGTCGCTGATCTGGTCAATTTTTGCAGACATGATGTTCGAGATGGATTCAGCAACTGACAAACGTGCAGAAGCCGCAGGATTTAACAATGCAACTGGTGGACGCTCGCCCATCGCCATTGCTTCACCAGTAAAGCCGACTAAGCTTGTAGTCGTTACCGCAGCATCCGCTACAGGAACTTGCCAACGACCAACGAACTGATCACGTGCAACCATACCTGTAATCGAACGGTCACCGATGGTGATTAGGAATGATTTAGAGGCAACTGTTGGGTTTTTAAGAACACGGTAAATCGCATCTTTTAAATCCGTCACTTTAGACGCATCAAAGTCATCACCATGACGTTCGATACAATCATAAGCACGGCTCATACGTGGTGTGCCGCCCAACATCACTTGCATTGGCATATCCACAGCTTTGTTCTCAAACAATGGATCTTCAACAGTTAAGTGACGTGCTTCGGTCGCTTCACCCAATACCGCAAACGGACAACGTTCACGCGCACAGATGGATTCGAATAATTCTAAAGATGATGGACGAATCGCCAATACATAACGCTCTTGCGCTTCGTTTGACCAAATTTCCATTGGTGACATGCCCGGCTCTAAAGACGGAATCTTACGAAGATCAAGCACCGCACCCAATTCATGGTCATTGACCAATTCAGGCATTGCATTCGATACACCACCCGCGCCGACATCATGTACAGAGACGATTGGGTTGTGATCTTCCATGCGCCAGCAAGTATCAATCACTTCTTGGCAACGACGTTCCATTTCTGGGTTTTCACGTTGTACAGAAGCGAAATCTAGGTTTTCACCGAGCTTACCACTGTCTACTGAAGACGCTGCACCACCGCCTAAACCGATGAGCATTGCAGGGCCACCAAGAACGATTAATAAGTCGCCCGGTAAAATTGGATCTTTTTCAACGTGATCTGGACGGATGTTGCCGTAACCACCTGCAATCATAATTGGCTTATGGAAGCCTTTTACATCACCATTAACATTTTGTTCAAAGGTACGGAAATAACCATTTAGCGCAGGGCGACCAAATTCATTGTTAAACGCAGCACCACCTAAAGGACCATCAATCATGATCTGTAGTGGAGATGCCATACGAGATGGTTTACCGTAGTTGTCTTCCCAAGGTTGTTCAAAACCTGGAATGTTTAGGTTAGATACCGTGAAACCTGTTAAACCTGCTTTTGGCTTACCACCACGACCTGTTGCGCCTTCATCACGGATTTCACCGCCTGAACCAGTTGCAGCACCTGCAAATGGAGCAATTGCAGTTGGATGGTTATGCGTTTCAACCTTCATTAAGATATGAGCAGCTTGGCTCTTATATTTATAAACGTGCTGACCTGATTCCGCATCTAATTTTGGATAGAAACGTTGTGTATCAAAGCCCACGATTACAGAAGCGTTGTCTTTATATGCTGACAATACATCGGTTGGAGATTCTTTATAGGTATTTTTAATCATTTGGAACAATGACAATGGTTGAACTTCACCATCAATTGTCCATTCAGAACCAAAGATTTTATGACGGCAATGCTCAGAGTTTGCTTGTGCAAACATCATCAGTTCGATGTCATGCGGGTTACGACCCATTTTGACAAAGGCATCCGTTAAATAATCAATTTCTTCATCTGAAAGTGCAAAACCAAACTCAGAGTTTGCTTTCACTAATGCATCTTTACCCTGACCCAAAATATCAATCGAATTTAATGGTTTAGGCTCTGTTTCTAAAAACAATGCTGCTGCATCTTCAATTTGATTGAAAACACTTTCAGTCATACGGTCATGTAACACTTGTTTAACTTCATTCGATATTTCAGAAATACCTTTTAAAGTAAACAAAACACCGCGTTCTAAGCGGTGTATCGGAGTATTACAATTGGCAAAAATATCAGTCGCTTTAGATGACCACGGAGAAATCGTTCCCAAACGTGGCGTGACTAAAATTTGCACTTCATCACTTGTAGCTTGGCGGACTTCGAAAGACTCACCATCATTGAGTAGCTGTAAAGCTGATTGCTGTTGTTGCTCACCTAGCGCTTGGTCAAATAGATAGACCCATTGGCTTTCGATCGACTGAACCGAACTAATAGACGTTAAACGTGAAAGTAGTTGAGTTTTCTTAAAAGAAGAGTGTGCAGGTGCACCGGCAACGATAAACATGCTGTTTTTGGCTCCACGGGCAGGTCTAGATAACCTTGCCACAATGTGACTTGAAGAGAGCGCATATTCTACTTCTTATTCCGCCAATCAGCTAGATAGAATTTATAGAATGTAGCATCTAATATGAATCAATTGATCAAGAAAACCTTTAATTTCAGATAAAAAAATTGAATATATCTGTTTTAAATGGCTGGATTGGCTTGTATCTAAATAATTCCAAAGAAAATGGTGAATATCATGACCCACCATAATCCTTATGAATAAAAGAATAACGTGTACTTAAGCAAACCTGTCGGAAGTGTATTAAACACAGGCTTGCATTACATTATTACAATCAAAATCAATCTATATCATTGATCAAATGAACAATCGCATCTGATGCGATTAGCAAAGATTGTGGATCGACTTGATCAATGGTGTCACAGGCTTTGTGATAACACGGTGCAAACTCAAGCTCATCGCCCTTTAATTGTTCATTGAATAAAATAATTGAGGTCACAGGCACTTTACCTAAAAAAGCCAAAGTATCACTGGCGGTTAACGTGGAAATATCTTCTTTAATCGTGAGTTGTTTTGTTTTAAAAAAAGTTTTTAAACTCTGCTCTAAAGCCAAATCTCCTGCATGATTGGGAAGAGACCTCAAACCATCCGTCAATGGTTTATAATCTGACTCGTTCATACCTTGTTCTTTCAGCATTGCTTCCATTTCATCGACTGAAGATTTATCTCCATCGGCAATCATAATATTTGGTGTTTTCGTGCCCACCATATCTACATTGATATAGGCCTTAATACCATCCAACTGTTGTTGAGTAAGTTTCTTAACATAATCTTGTGATCCAGCTATTCCAACTTCTTCCGAATCCCAAAATGCTAAAACAATTGTATGTTTTGGTTTTTGCTTAGATTGGTTAATTTGATGCATCAATTCTAAAAGAACCGCTACGCCTGATGCATTATCGTTAATTCCAGGACCCATTTTGACTGAATCATAATGCGCACCAATCAAGATTGCAGATTCATTCGATTGACCTGAGATCTCGACTAAAATATTTTGACCTACTGTTTTTTCACGATTTTCAAAAGCCAATATCTGTGGATTGAGTCCCTCTTTTTTTGCTTGATCAAGAATATATTTGGCTGATGCTAAACCACCTTTCGTTCCCACAGCACGATTACCACCATTACGCTGTGCTATTTCTTGAAAAACATTAAGATGAATCATCATCTTTTCAGGACTCAGCTTGATGTCGCTAAGCAATTGACCCTGTACTAACATTTTATCTTCTAATTTTGGTTGTGACTGTTTTTGTAATTGTTGTTGTGATGGCGATGTCGTACAACCACTCAAAATCATACTGCCAGAAATGGCTAAACTTAAAGCTAAACACTGATAAGTTTTCATTTTAAATCTCAAGTTTTATTATTTCATGTATATATTAAAACACCGATCAGAAAGCTTATTCGTTTTAGAGTAAAAATAAACGATCAATGTGTATAGTCACTCATGATCTGAATAAACCTCTTTCTACGACCCTATTTAATACATTAAAAATTCCACAATAAAAAAAAGAGCAATAATGCTCTTCTTTTTTTGAACTGAGAATATATTCAGAATTAACCAAAACGACCAGTGATGTAGGCTTCAGTCAATTGATGATCAGGTTGTGTGAATACTTTTTCAGTTGAGTTCACTTCAATTAAGTCACCCAAATGGAAGTATGCTGTACGATCTGATACACGCGCTGCTTGCTGCATTGAGTGAGTCACAATCGCGATCGTATATTGCGTAGAAAGTTCAGAAATTAACTCTTCAACTTTTGCAGTTGCGATTGGATCAAGTGCAGAACACGGCTCATCCATCAAGATAACTTCTGGGCTTACTGCAATGGTACGTGCAATACATAGACGTTGTTGCTGACCACCGGATAAACCTGTACCCGGCTGATTCAAACGATCTTTAACTTCATCCCAAAGACCTGCTTTGCGCAAACTGTTTTCTACAATCTCTTCAAGATCGTACTTATCACGTGCTAAACCATGAAGCTTAGGACCATAAGCAACATTATCAAAAATTGATTTTGGGAATGGGTTTGGTTTTTGGAACACCATACCAACTTGAGCACGAAGTAAAACCACGTCTAAGTTTGGATCATAGATATCTTGATTATCCAACATCACTTTACCCGTTACACGGCACGAGTCAATCGTGTCATTCATACGGTTTAAAGTACGTAAGAAAGTAGACTTACCACAACCTGATGGTCCAATGAATGCAATCACTTCGTTCTGATAAATCTTCAGATCGATACCTTTAATCGCTTCAGCTTCACCATAATAAACATGGACATCCGACGTGCTTAATTTTACCGTCGATTCTTTCGGCTCTTTCTTAGAAGATGGCGTTTCGAATTGCGAAACAAATGGCGTAGCTGATTTAGTTTGCTCAGTACCCATAGATGGTGCTTGTGACTGTTCTTGATTCACGGACTTATCCTGTTCTAAGGAATTGGTTTTAGTTGCGCTAGCAGTATTCATAATTTGACCTCAATTACCAACGAACTTCAAATTTCTTACGTAACCAAATGGCTAAACTGTTTAATCCAATCATTAATGCAAGCAACACAATGATTGCAGCCGCTGTACGCCCTTCAAAGAAGTTACGAAGTTCATTACCCTGCCATAGGAAGATTTGTACTGGCAGAGCCGAAGACTGGTCAAATGGCGTTGCAGGAACACTCGCAACGAACGCACTCATACCAATTAATAATAGTGGTGCTGTTTCACCTAAAGCTTGAGCAACACCAATAATTGCACCTGTTAAAATACCCGGTAGAGCCAAAGGCAATACATGATGGAATACCGTTTGTAAACGAGATGCACCTAAACCTAAAGCAGCTTGGCGAATAGATGGTGGTACCGCTTTTAACGATGCACGCGTGGTAATAATCACCGTCGGTAAAGTCATTAAGCTCAATACCAAACCACCAACCAAAGGTGCGGATAATGGCAGATGCATCCAGCCAATAAAGATTGCAGCACCCAATAGACCAAAGACAATCGAAGGAACAGCCGCTAGGTTGTTAATGTTCACTTCAATCACATCAGTGATCCAATTTTTTGGTGCAAACTCTTCAAGATAAACGGCTGAAGCTACACCAACAGGGATTGAGATTAAAATCACAATCATCATCATGAACAATGAGCCCATGAATGCACCTGCTAGACCAGACGTTGCAGGAGAACTACGTGAGTCAGGGCTAGAGAAAATATTGGTATTAAACGTACTTTCGATCAGACCATTGGCTTTCAGTTCATCTGCAATTTGTCGAACTTCTGGACTCAACTGTTGCTGTTCATCTGACAAACTACGGTCAATATTACCTTTTAACCAAACATCAACGTTTGCATCTGCTAAGACTTTAACTTCTTTATTGGCACCCAATAAGCTTGGGTTTTCCATATACATATCACGTAAACGATATGCTTCCGAACTTGTATAAAGGCTTGATAATTCATCACGCTTCGATGCCAATGCAGGATCTTTAGCGATCATTGCATTCACAATCAGCGCATCCCAATCCACCATACCAATTTCAGTTTGCCAAGCAATATAGCGCTCTTCATACTGAGCTGGAGACTCATTGGCAGTTTTCACTGGCTGTTTTGAAACTTGAATCACTGCAGGGTCAAAATGAATCGGTAAAGTTAAACTGTTTTGCCAAAATGCAGGGAGACCTTTCGATAAAATACTACCGAATAATAAGGCAACAAAGAACAAACCTAAAATAACTGCAGAAAAACCAAAGTATTTAAATGTCTTCTCTTTGCGATGTCTTTTCGCCAAAGAGCTTTGGATTTTTTGTTTACGCTTTTCACGCACTTCCGCAGCATTCATGGCGTCAATATTTGAATCGATTTGAGTTGAATTTGTAGTCGTCATTAGTCGTATTGCTCACGATATTTACGCACGATATACAGTGCAACAATGTTCAAACCTAAGGTAATGACAAACAAAGTCAGACCTAATGCAAAGGCAACCAAAGCTTGAGGACTTGCGAAATCTGTATCTCCAGTCAACTGATTCACAATCGTGATCGTCACTGTCGAAATCGCTTCTAAAGGATTTGCATGTAATAAAGGACTATTACCCGCTGCCAATACCACGATCATGGTTTCACCAATGGCACGCGAAGCTGCTAATAAGAAAGCACCGATAATCCCCGGCAAAGCCGCAGGAATGACCACTTGGCGAATAGTTTCAGACTTGGTCGCACCTAAGCCTAATGAACCATCACGAAGTGAACGAGGCACTTGAGTAATAATGTCGTCAGATAGTGATGATACGAATGGGATAATCATGATACCCATGACAAAACCAGCGGTTAAAGCACTGGTCGCATTGATATCAATACCCACCATCGCACCTAAACTTTTAGCAAAAGGACCAATGATCATCAGGGCGAAAACACCATAAACGATCGTTGGAATACCCGCTAAAATTTCAATCGCAGGCTTTGCCCATGATCTGAAAGATGGAGATGCATATTCAGCTAAATAAATAGCGATCATTAAACCTACTGGCACTGCAACTAAAAGTGCAATACCACTCACCATCAAAGTACCCCATAGCAGTGGAAGTAATCCATAACTGCCGTCCGCACTTCCTGATGTACTAAAACCAGGGTTCCACTCTGTACCAAAGAAAAAATCCATTGGATTAACAAAGCTGAAGAAACGCATTGCTTCACTAAACATCGACATTACAATGCCGATCGTCGTTAAAATCGCAACACCTGAACACAATGCCAAGCTGATATTAATTATTTTTTCAACTTGATTACGTGCACGATATTGTTCAGAGATTTTTTTCTTTGCCCAAGCTAAACCGAGCATTGCCGCTGAAAGTACCACTGCAAATTTTGCATATGATCCAATCACTTCAATTTTTGCTAACTGTTCTGCGGCTTTCAATTCATAAGCCAATGGCTGATCGCTTACACCGAAACCTGAGGCAATGGCTTGTACTCGATCAACAAGTACACTCACGCTAGCAGGATCTAATGTTGCAGCAATATTTGCAGGGATATTATTAAGCACTACATGTTTAAAAATGCTTGGTTCAATAATATTCCACACGATTAAAATCAGAAAAGCTGGAATCCCACACCACAATGCAACCAATGCACCATAGTATCCAGGACGTGAATGTAGCATCGCAGAATTACTGCCCTGACCTGCTAATTTACGGCTTTTAGTCAACCCGATTTGGTACGCTATCGCAATTAATGCAAGTAACACCCCGATGAGTAGCAGATTCATGAATTCTCCACCATTTTTCAATTCCGCATTGAAAAAATATATTTAGCAAAAAACTGATGATGGGACACACCCATCATCAGTTCATGTTTCAACGATTATTTAACTGCTTTACCTACTTTGAAATTCGCAAGAATCTGCGCACGTTCTTTATCAGACATTGAAATCAGACCCGCTTTTTCTAACTTAGAACCTTTACCTGATACTTTCTTACTTAAGAAATATTCAGTAAATTGCGGTAAGCCTTTGATTGACTTCAAGTGTTCGCCTTTCACATAGAAGAACAATGGGCGAGAAACTGGATAAGAACCGTTTAAGATTGTGTTTTCAGACGGCGCAACATTATTTACAGTTGCAACACGTAGACGGTCACGGTTTTGGTCATAGAAACCTAAACCAAATACACCTACTGAACTTGGAGACGTTTTTAAACGCGCCAAAGTTTCAGTGTAGTCACCTGCAATCTCAACCACACGACCATCCTTACGGAAAGTTGTACATGCTTTTTTCATTGCATCTTTATCTAAAGACTTAATTGCAGCATAAGATTCACAACCTGCATCCACCATCTTCTCCTGGAAGACTTCGCGCGTTCCATGATTCGAAGCAGGAATTACAAGTGTGATCGGTTCATTTGGTAATGATTTGTCGATTTGGTTCCAACGTGTATATGGGTTTGCAACCATTTTACCGTTAGATGGTAATTGTGCAGCTAATGCAGCAAACACATGTTGTGGACGTAATTTGTAAGCCGCTTTATTTGCATTTGAAGCAAATACAATACCGTCGTAACCAATTTTAATTTCTAATACTTGGTTAACACCTGCTTTTTTACAAGCAGCTAATTCTGTGTCTTTAATTTTACGAGATGCATTCGCGATGTCGATTGTATTGTCGCCTACACCATTACAAAATTGTTTCAAACCACCTGATGAACCACCAGAACCTACAACTGGTGTTTTAAATTGTGGAAAGTTATTACCAAACTCTTCTGCTGCAATACTTGCGTAAGGCAATACTGTAGAAGAACCAGCAATTTGAATCGTATCACGCGCTGCATTCGCGGTTGTTGCTGCAGCTACCCCAGTTAAAGCTAATGCAATTACGATGTTGTTAAAGCGCATTTTTGATATCTCTCAATATATGCAAATATGGAGTACGCTACTTTTTTATTGAAGTATTGTACTTATTTCGACATATGCATTTTGATTTTATAA
The DNA here is from genome assembly GCF_059515925.1 of Acinetobacter sp. CY81. NCBI lineage: Bacteria > Pseudomonadati > Pseudomonadota > Gammaproteobacteria > Moraxellales > Moraxellaceae > Acinetobacter > Acinetobacter sp. CY81. Next base: position 103,526 of record NZ_JCAKNC010000005.1, on the reverse strand, counting down.
TATGACAGTGAGGTTACAGCTTTATTACGATTTTATGATTTTTATAAATTATTGATTTATAGAATTTCATATTTTAATCATTAAAAAAATCCGCAACCTAAAGCAGCGGATTTCAATTATATTTAAAAGCTAAATCAATTTTTATTGAAGATGATCAACCACCACCACACCATCTTTCACAACCAGCTTCACCTTTTGCAATACAGAAATATCCTTTAATGGATTACCATCAACAATAATTAAATCTGCAATCTTACCTTTTTCAAGCGTTCCTAAATCTTTAGCACCCAATGCTTTTGCACCCTCTTTGGTAGCAGACAATAATATCGTTTTATTATCGATTCCTTGCCCTTTCATTACTTTCGTAACCATCGGAATAACTTCTTTTGGAGGAATTCCAGGAACATCAGATGTAAATAATGGGATAGCGCCTGCTTGCAACATGACTTGTACATTATTTTTTAAAATTTCATAATCATTCTTGTCTTTTTCTGCTGCATAACCTAAACCGATATAGCGCTCTAAAAAGCCGAGTGTGATTGCAATCGGTATTTTTTTCTCACCGACTATTTCTAAATAACGTCCATCTGTATCTTTTGTAATTGATGGTGGATGGATAAATGCATCGACACCCGCATCAATCATTGCAGGTACATTTTTGGCATCTGCATTGTGTACAAGTACTTTCAAATTATGTTTATGTGCTTCTTCAACAATAACCTTCAAAGATTCTGGATTAAATTCTTTTAAATTCGTCACACCATCATAAACAACAACATCGGTGTTATAGCCAATCAATTTTTTCATTGAAGTACGTGCTTGCTCAGGCGTATCAATAGGTAAACGAACGTGTTCATCACACCATTTTAATTCAGCTCCAGCTAAACCTCCGCAAGCATAATAATCACCTGAATGTAATAAAACTGGGCCTGCCATAAATACACGCGGTCCCGAGATTTCGCCGGACTCAACCTTCTTTTTCACTTCATCAATATACGGCCAAAAATCAATGGGCGATAAAATTGAAGTAATACCCTGCTCTAAATGCCCACGCAACCGCTCAGACAACTCACCATTAATAAATGCTTCTGCTTGCTTATCATTGGTTGCAGGCATTTTCGGTGGCAAATCATAGAAATTCCAAAATAAATGCAAATGGCTATTAATAATACCCGGCATTACCGTTTTACCTTTAGCATCAATAATTTGATCTGCTTTTTCCTTGATTTTGCCTGTACTAATTTCTTTAACTTTGCCATCTTCGATAATGATGTTGGCTTTTTCAATCAAATCCGAACCAGTACCATCAAATACATTGGCATTTTTAATAATTAAATCGGCTGCACTCACTGAACAACTCAAAAAAGCAGAACTGATAATGAGTTGAACTATTGTTTTTTTAAAATTCACTTTTTCACCTAAGCCCATGTATATTCTGATAATAAAATTTATTAATTCACATATACACACTATTATTTTTATATTCACTATCATCTTTGATAGTTGTGGCTGGTATTAGAATTGCTTGTTGATTGATAAATTAAAATCTAAAAATAAAAAAGGAGATCAATCGATCTCCTTTTTTGTACAGCACGAGATTAAAATTAATCTAAAGCTGTTACATATGTACCGTCCGCAATTGGACCTTTGATACGATCCGCTTCTGCTAACACAAGTGCAAGCAAGTTCTTCACGTTGTCTAAAGTCGCTACTGGGCTTAACGTCGTCATTTTCAATGATTGATTTTGACCAACTTTTGTTACGCCAATGTTTGCTTCGCCACGTGCAAATAATTCATCTGCAACGTTTTGGTTCAATGTATCAAGTAATTCAGCAGGATAACCAGCTGGAACTACACGAAACAGAACAGATGCAAACTGAGGATCAACCAGCATTTCCAAGCCTTCAGTTGCAGTAATATAAGCCGCAACGTCACGAGTTAAAGTTACACCGTGGTCAATCATCGAACCGTAAAGCTCTTCACCTAGCGCTTCAACAGTCATCCACAATTTCAATGCATCAAAACGGCGAGTTGTTTGCAGTGACTTAGATACTAAGTTAGGAACGCCATGCTCTTCGTCATAAGCAGAGTTTAAGTACTCAGCTTCATAATGCATGAAACGATAGTTTGCTTCGTCTTTTAACAAGAACGCGCCACAAGAAATCGTTTGGAAATAATGCTTATGGAAATCAAGGGTAATTGAGTCCGAGAGTTCAATACCATCTAACATATCGCGGTGATCGTTAGAAAGAATTAAAGCACCACCCCAAGCCGCGTCGATATGCATCCACGCGCCATATTTGTTGGTGATTGCACGAACTTCTTTCAATGGATCAATTGCACCTGCATCGGTTGTACCCGCAGTTGCAACCACACAAGCCACAATCTTGCCCTCAGCTTGAAGGTGAGCCATGGTTTTCTCAAGCGCATCCATGTCCATGCGTGCATTTGCATCTACAGGAACAGTCACGACTGATTGGAAGCCCATACCCATCATTGCCATGTTCTTTTGCACAGAAAAATGTGCATTTTCAGAACAAATGACTTTAACGTTACGCATTGCTTCCGCAGGAACGCCATCACGCTGAACAGACCACGGCTTACCGTTTTCGTCTTTCCAGTTTTTAGCAATACATGCATCACGTGCAAGTAAAACACCCATCAAGTTAGACTGTGTACCACCAGAGGTGAATACACCTGCCTGACCTGCACCGTAACCCACTTTTTGACGTAACCAATCAATGAGCTGAACTTCCATCAAAGAACCCGCAGGGCTTTGATCCCATGAGTCCATTGATTGATTCGTTGCGTTAATCAGCACTTCTGCGATTTGGCTAGTCACCATGGTTGGGCAATGCAAATGCGCAAGTGAATGCGGATGGTGTACTTTTAAGCTTTTATTTAAGAAAAGCTCAACCATACGATCCAGAGAGTGTTGTACGCCCATGCCTTCTTTAGAAGGATTGAAAGCGATTGCACTGCGTAGCTCTTTAATGCTACCACCAGTGTACATTTTATCATTTCGTAACCATGCAGATACAGCTTTTACAGCCGAATCCATCGCTGACTGATAGTCAGCAATAGATTGTGCATCATTACAGAATAACGCTTTACGATGTTCTGCAAAATCAACCATGATTACGCGCCTCGAGTTGCAACAAGTGCTTCAGCAAGTGCTTTCTTGAAGCGAGCAACAGCTTCAACACATTCATCATGCGTGATGATCAGTGGGCAAAGTAAACGGATTACAGTACCGTTACGACCACCTTTTTCTAACAATAATTTGTTATCAAAACATGCCGCTTGAATTGCTGCTGCCAATTGACCATCACCAGGCAATGAACCCATGTGATCTGCCGCTTGACGTTCATCAACAATCTCAACACCGATCATCAAACCGCGACCACGTACGTTACCGATACATGGGAATTCTACAGCTAATTTTTTAAATTCAGCTTGTAAGAAATCACCACGCTCTTGCGCGTTTTGAGCCAAGTTTTGTTCTTTGATGGTTTTGATCGTTGCAAGACCAGTACCCATAGCGAGTTGGTTACCACGGAAAGTACCTGTATGACCTGCTGGCTGCCAAGCATCAAACTTACGTTTAATACCCAATACAGCAAGCGGCAAGCTACCACCTACAGCTTTAGACATAACAACGACATCTGGCTCAATACCGGCATGTTCAAATGCAAACATTTTACCTGAACGCGCAAAGCCTGCTTGAACTTCGTCAAGAATCAACACAATGTTGTGTTTTTCAGTCACTTCACGGATTTTTTTCAACCATTTCACAGGTGCTGTCACCACACCGCCTTCACCTTGAATCGCTTCAAGAATCACAGCTGCTGGCTTAGTTACGCCGCTTTCAACATCTTCAATGAAGTTTTCGAAGAAATATGTCAATGCATCTACACCCGCTTCACCACCAAGACCCAATGGGCAACGGTATTCATGCGGATATGGCATAAATTGAACACCTGGCATTAAGCCATTCACAGCATTCTTAGCCGACAAGTTACCTGTCATTGCTAAAGCACCGTGAGTCATACCATGGTAACCGCCAGAAAAGCTGATTACAGTGCTACGACCAGTGTAAGTTTTTGCTAATTTAATTGCTGCTTCTGTACCATCTGCACCAGACGGACCACAGAACTGTAGACAGTACTCAGCCTTACCACCCGGTAATTGCTCAAGTAGTGCTTCAGTGAAAGCATCTTTTAAAGGCGTCGTTAAATCCAAAGTATGTAATGGCAAGCCACTCGCTAAAGTGTCTTGAATACTTTGAATTACCGCAGGATGATTATGGCCCAAAGCCAATGTTCCTGCCCCAGCTAAACAATCGAGGTACTCTGTACCTTCAACATCAGTAACCCAACATCCTAAAGCTTTTGCTATCGCCAACGGTAATTTACGTGGATAGCTACGAACATTCGATTCCATTTGACTTTGGCGAGTTAAATAGTATTCGTTAGTAGAATTAGGGGCAGGATTTACAGAAGAAACGCTCATATCGAATTACCATCTCTGATATGGGTTGAAAGAAATAAGTCGGGTGACTTGCGGTCCTTTGACTCGGTGCTTTATAAATTCCAATTAGACGATAGTTTATTCATCATAACTAGAGGGCGCGATGATAACGAATTTTGAAATAAAATAAATAGATTTCTATCGTTTTCGCACCCTTATTCTAAAATAATAATGTGACAAAATGGTAACTTGTACACTATTCATTCTTTACTGTGAATAATTAGCTCATTTTCAATTTTTTTAGACATTTTACAAGATAGAAATATCTCAAATTTTTTGTTGAAAAGAACTAAATATCATCAAATAGAATCATTCAGTATTGAAAAAATTACATTGGCTTGAAAGCTATTTTTTGTAAATAATCCATCATTCATACAGGCTTACTGTTAAACCTGTATAAATCTTATTTTCTGAAATATTTGATACCATCCTCTATATAGATCAATCACAAAAGATATTCATAAAAAGATCAATAAACACCGCTTCAGATAAATAAACGTTTTGCACTATACCTTCAGTAATTTACGTAACTCTTGGTTGAAATACATGATAATGCCTATCATCACAACTGCAATTCCCACAAATGCAGAGCCGTTAATGATCTCATTATTCAAGGTTGCTCCAAGTACGAGCGCGATTACAGGTGTCATAACATTACTCAATGAAACAGTAGATGCATTCAAACGACGGATGAGCCAGAAGTAACATAGCATCGCCACAATAGATGACATGATCATGGTGAACAAGAAACCGATCATCGCTTGAGTACTTGGTAATACTGTTGGGATATGTTGCCAAATAAATGGAATGATCAGCAGAGAGCCTAGCGCAGACAAAATTAAAGAACCCGTGGCTTGAGACATTGGGCTCAAAGGCGCATTGATTTGTTTCACCCAAAAGATCGAGCTGATATAAGAAATCATACTGATCAGCATCAATACGATCCCCCACGGATTCACCTTAGCATCCGCAGATTCAGCAAAAACAAAGCTTAAACCGATTACAGCCACTGCCATTCCCATCCATTGCAGTAATGTGAGCTTCTGTGTCTTCAAAATCACATGACCAATTAAGCCTGCAATCAGGGGGGAAAAACCAAAGATCAGCGCCATCAATCCTGAAGTCAAATAATTCGCTGCCAGATAAATAAACAGCTGCGCCCCAATCAGATTTAAGCTGCCTGCCAAATAACTTTTCATTGAAGTTTGATCAAATGGCAATGGATCACGCATAATCTTCAATAAAAATAAAGCAATAACAGATGCACCAAAGTAACGAATTATCAGTACCCACATCGGATGAATTTCGGCAACACTCCAAACAATTGCCAATGGTGTAGCAGCCCAAATTAAAACCAATAAAGCATAAATACTTGCGGTAACGGGTAAAGAAGACGAATTCATATAGTTCTCTGTTACTTTGGGCGAGATGCCTCATTAGACTTCATTCAAAGCAATACCATCATTTTTCAAACTTAGGTCTTTGAGATTAAAAATTTTCTCTCAAAATACAAAAAACAGACCTGAGTTACCTGAGGTCTGTTTCTTGATGCTTTAAATACTGATTATTTCACAAGTTTACGTAAATCTTGTGTCAAATCTAAATATTTATCTGCTTCAAAAAGTGCTTGCTTGCTAATCAATTTCTTCAAATGACGCATTTCTTTCGCTGCATTGACAGTGATACCAGCAACGATAATACCGTCAGTCACACCAAACAATACGAATGATGATTCTGAGCGTTTTTCAGCGTTAATTTCACCACGAACCAACCACTCAGCAGCAGCCATATCACCAACAAACTGATAGTTAATATCTAATTGGTCAGTCCAGAACCATGCTGGATTTACCGCTGGATGTTCAACACCCATGACATGACGTGCAAAAATGCCTGCTTGAAGGTTGGCATTTTCCCAAGTTTCAACACGACGATGGTTACCACAGTCACGCAATTGAGTTGCAACATCACCCGCAGCATAAATATCAGCATTTGAAGTTTGGCAGTTCTCATTCACCTTAATAGCTACATCAGCATCTAAGCCTGCTTCAACAGCTAACTGTGCATTTGGTACAATCCCAATACCGTAAACCACAGCATCAGCACGAAGTTCTTCGCCATCACCTAGAGTTACAACGATTTCTTCGCCATCCAATTTGCAATCTGCAATTGAAGTTGAAAGACGAACATCAACACCTGCCAATTTTTGCTGTTCAAGCAAGAATTCACTCAAAATGCGTGGAGATGAACGACCCATCACCATTGGACCCATTTCAATCACTGTCACTTCACAGTTTTTGAAACGTGCAGATGATGCTAGTTCTAAACCGATGACACCACCACCAATCAAGATGATGCGTTGACCTGCTTGAAGAACAGGAACCAAAGCTTGTGAATCTTCAAGGTTACGCAATGTGTATACGTGTTTACCCAAAGCATCAAAGTTTGGCAAACGACGTGCCGCACCACCTGTAGCAAGCAATAATTTGTCATATGCAACAACATCGCCATTCAGAAGTTCAACAGTTTTCGCTTCTGCATTGATTTTCGCAACGCCATTTCCACGAATTGTCTCCACACCTAAATCTACTAATTTATCTTCTGATAAAATTTCGATTTTGGTTTCTTCTGGTTTTAGAATCACGTCTTTTGATAGTGGTGGACGCTCATAAGGAAGATGCGTTTCATCACCGATCAATGTGATTTTACCTTCGTATTTATTGCCACGAAGTTCTAAAATTGCGCTCGCACCTGCTTGGCCAGCACCAACGATAACGATGTTGTTTACATTGCTCATTTTATTAACCTTTTAACTCTGCAGATACGATGCCGAAGCCCGCGATCCATTCACTGATATCTTCATAGCAGTGCGTTGTCATTTCGTATTCACCAATTTCGCTCATTGCGGCAAATGCTGCCATCCATGAACGAACTTCTTGACCACCACGACCACCGTCACGACGAATTTCAGCTTCTGTCATTGCTTCCATCGCAGCAAAATCAGCATTCTTGAATTTCTCAAGAAGTGCGATATCCCACTCTGGGCTTAATGGCACAGCAACAGAAGTATCACCTGCAGCCAATTTTTGACCTACAGCAATAATTTTCGCCTGACGCGCATTACGTGCCTCGATAGTTGGGTTACGTCCTGCAATCAAGAACTCTTCAACTTCAGGTGGAACTGAACCCATTTGCGGTGTAGGTGGATCATGTGACAAACCACCTGTACCCAATACAAGTACACGTTCATTATCAAGGTTTAAAGACTTGATGAACTGACCTACAGCACGACCTAAAGCAATGGTACGCTTTGTCGTTGGCATTGGTGCTGCAGCGCCATTAATAAAGATTGGAATCGTTGGATAACGATCGAGTTGGCCACCACATAAGAAATGCAATGGCTGAGTCACACCATGATCAGCTTGCATACGATAAGAGTACGCAACATCAACACCTTCATCTAACACACGACGAACTAAAGAAAGCGCTGTTTCTTCAGGTACATCAATTTTGTTATTTTCTTTACCGTAGTCCCAATCGCCTGCTGCAGTTGCACGGATACCCACGCAGAAACTTGGCATAAGGTCATAGAAGAAACCATTAAAATGGTCTGGACCGAAAGTAATAATCAGTGTTGGGTCGTAAGCTTTTACTTCAGCAGACAATGTGTCAAAAGCAGCACGAACTTTTTGCTCTTGAGATTGATCTTGCGGTGAAGCAAATTCCATTAACGGACTGTGCGATGCACAAATGAGTTTAACGGCCATGAGAGACTCCTTAAAAGGAAGGCAGCCTAGAACAGGCTGCCGGTAAGTCCATTTGAATTAGACTAAATTTTATTCGTCAAAGAATCCCGCACGTGGTTGACGTAAACCACGAATCCCAAGACCGCATTCTGCATTGATCAGAACACCAGTCAATGGACGGTTATTTTGACGAGATGCTAAGAGCACATATGAACCAGCCATTTCTTCCGGTTCAGGTAAGAAATTCAGTGGCATACCACGTGCAATTTTCTCAGGATCACGTGCATCAAGTAGACCAAGATTTTCTTGACCTAGTGAAGCAGCGCCTTTGATATTCACATTCATACCTGATGGTGCAACAGCATTCACTCGTACTTTAGGTGCAAGCTCATAGGCTAATTCTTTCATGATACCTACGCCTGCATGCTTAGATGCCGTATAAACCGGGCCACCACCTGCAGAGTACAATGCAGAGTTTGAAAGCGTGAAGATGATTGAACCTTCAGACTTTACAAGCTCTTCAAGTGCAGCTTTAGCACCTAAAATGAGAGATTTGGTATTGATTCCCATAATCTCATCAAAGGCTTTTTCTAACTGTTCACCAGAGGTATTAACGATATCAGCATAGTGATCCCATATACCTGCATTACCTACGAAACAGTCAAGTTTCCCGAAACGTTCCACTGTTGCTTGAACAGCACGAACGTTATCTTCATAGCTTGCCACATCACCAGCGATAGCCAAAACACGACCACCAAAGTGTTCATTTAAAGCATCAACTTTATCTTGTGAGCGCTGAAGAACGGCAACTTCTGCACCTTCTTCCAAAAAACGTTCAACCAAAGCCCAACCTAAACCCGAACCACCACCAGTGATTAGTGCAACTTCGCCTTGTAGCCAACCCATGATTACTCTCCTGCCATTTCTACAAATAACTGACCATCTTCAACAATCACAGGGAAAGTTTGGATTGGATCAGTTGCAGGTAAGCAAAGTGCTTCACCTGTTTTCAAGCAGAAACGCGCAGAGTGTAATGGACATTCAACTGTACCATCATCTTCTAGGTAGCCTTCTGACATTGATGCATTACCATGTGAACAACGGTCGTTCATAGCGAAAAATTCACCACCATTGTTGAAAACTGCAAGCGCTTCGATACCGTTAACGCCGCAATCCACTTTCAATGCTTCGCCTTCATCTAAGTCATCAACTTGGCATACAAAAATTTTATTCATCAGAAGAACACACTCAGGTTATGTGAACTATAAGTCACTTGGTCTAAAATAATTTGACGTTGGAAGATTTCAAAGCCTTGCTCTGTATCAACTTTACGTACTTTGTCATGGCGCTTACCACAGTAGATCGTTACATCTTTCTCTTTCTGTGTGCGATACAACAAATAAGTCAAATGCACATCGTATTCGCCTTCAACATCAGTTGCTTCAACGATGATGTTTGAAACCATATGCGTTGTGCGTGAAGGAGGTTCTTCAGCCCATGCCATACCTGTTTCTAAACGTGCAACACGACGTTCTAACAAATCTTTGTTATCGTTAAACACCCAAGTTGTAGGCAACTGTACAGAGCGACGACGATCACGCGTTTGTACGTTTGGTGTGGTACGTAGCGTATAAGAAATATCTTCCGCTAATACGCTTAACCAAGGACGGAATTCCCAATCGTCAAGCATTTTTGCTTCACGATACATGAACTGGCTAATTTGATGATGAAGTTCTAGACTTACTTGGCTCATTTCATCATCTCCTTTTCGTATTCGTCAGCTGCTTTTTCTACATCTTCCCATTTTTCATGGATTAACAAATCTGCCCAGCGACGGTATAAACCACGTGCTGCAGTTTCAGAGAAGATATAGTTTGTGATACCTGGGATACCATCTTCACGAACTTTTTCTTGACCCATACCCATTTCCATAATGAGTGGGTTTTTACGTGCTTTATAACCACGTAGAACTTTTTGAATCTCTACCCAGTTCTCAGAGTCATCTTGCTCTAGGAAACCAGCTGGACCAAATGCACGAGTCGCAGAACGTTCGAATGCTTCTTTCACTTCTTGAGATGCTTCAGCATCAGCAATACAGAATGCCCACACTTCAGTTTTGTTTGGACCACGTGGGTGCCATACACGAAGCGTCGCAGTACCGTTCAACCAAGACAATGTTGGGAACATGGTGTTGTGACCCGCAAGACGTAATGCACGGATTTCTCCTAAACGTTCTTTTGCTTCGTCATAAGTTTCACGGAAGTAGTTTGCAACTTCGCCATCAACCCATACGTTCGCATCTGGTTTCTCTGTAAAGAAGAAGCCTGAACCGTGACCACGTGAACCGTATTGGATTGCGTCTTTCGCAGTTTCCCATACAGGACGTGCAGTTTGTGCAGCACCTAATTTCTTGGTAGAGTCATCATCTGGTTTTGCGCCAAGAACTTGGATCGCAGAAGCATGAGAGAACAATGCGTGATATTGGTCAGATGCGAACTGTTCAGCAGCAAATTTCCAGTTACATTCGATTTCCCACTTGTGAACACCACCGATGATCTCAGTACCACCTGGACGACGATCTAATACGCCATCAAGATACCAAGCGATATCACCCATGTATTCTTCTAAATCAGGTGTGGTTTCATCCCAGCAACCAAAGATTAAACCTTTGTAAGATTTAACGCGGTTAACTTCGATTAAGCTCCACTCTTCTTTACATGCACCTTGTGGGAATGCACGATCTTCTAATGGAATATCTTTAAGTGAGCCATCTGTACCGTAAGACCAGCCGTGGTATGGGCAAGTAAATGCACGTGTATTACCACAGTCTGCAAAACTTACGCGCATAGAACGGTGACGACATTGGTTTAATAAACCTTTGATCGAACCATCTTTTTGGCGAACGACAATAATTGGATCTTCACCCATGTAGGTGTTGAAGAAGTCACCAGCCTTAGGAATTTGGCTCTCATGGCATAAGAACAACCAAGTACGACCAAAAACACGCTCAAGTTCTAATTCATAGATATCTGGATCTGTATAAATAGATGGCGTGATACGTCCATTTTGTGCATCGACTAAAGCATCGATTTCGCGCACATCAATTTTTCCACTCATGAAAAGCTCTCCTGTGACTGGATAAGACACAAATTCAATAGACTCAACTTTTCGACGATGATGGATTTTGAGGACGTTTTGGGGAAATATTTTTTTTGTTTGAATCAATATCTTTTAGCAATTAATCTATAGTTTTTAAAATATGTGATTAATCCACTTTAAATCATCCCCCCTTAATTATAAAGGGGTTGAGCCGACTCTTCTCTGATGAATTGATTCTGAACTATACTTCACTCGGATCATATTAAGACTTTGTATGAATCAATCTTTGGAAGGTTATATGGAACTACGTCATCTTCGTTACTTCATTGCAGTTGCTGAAGAACTTAACTTCACCAAAGCTGCGCTTCGTCTTTACACAGCACAGCCCTCACTCAGCCAACAAATTAAGGATTTGGAAACTGAGATTGGTGTTCCATTACTCTATCGCACAAAGCGTAAGGTAGAGCTGACCGAAGAGGGTCATATATTTTTAGAGCAAGCAAGACTGACACTCGCACAAGCAGATAAAGCGGTAGCCATGGCACGACAAGTTGCCAAAGCAAAACAGCAAATGCTCCGCATTGGCTTCGTCCCTGTGGTTGAAATGAAAATTTTCCCGTATGTACTGCCAAATTTACGCGTTCAAAATGATGATTTAAAAATTGAGCTACTGAGTTTAAATAACTCAGAACAGTCGAAATTGCTTAAAAAGGGTGAAATAGATATCGCTTTTACGCGTCAAAGCCTATTTAGTGATGAAATTGAGAGCCAATTTGTACTACGCGAACCGCTCATCTTCTTACTTCCTAAAGATCACCCTTTAGCGAAATATGAACGTATTCCAGTGAAAGAATTGGATGGGATCGACTTCATCATTCCATCCGAATTACAGTCGCAAACCCTCAATAGAATCATTCTAGACTTCGCCAAGAAGCATGATATTCGCTTAAATATCGTTCAGACTGCCGATAATATTCTATTCAATATTAACTCGATTGGCATGAATTTAGGCTGCACCTTACTGCCTGGATATATTGCACCATTGACCATGAGCAACACTATTATTCGTCCATTAGACGTCGAATTACCTTCAATTGATCTCTATGCGAGCTATAGAAAAAACTCAGATTCATCTGGTGTTCACAAGTTTATGGACCTACTCAGCGGCGTATTTTATTTAGATATTAACCGCGTTTAGCTTAACTTTTAGATTGTTTTTTATACAACACCGTTACTTTCAAGAAGAGTTTCGGTGTATTTCTTAAATTTATAGGTGATATTTTTAAATTTATTCTTAGACTTTAGTCTAAGCTATTTTTAATAAAATAATGACCAAACCATGTCTTTATTCTGAGTAATTTAATCGGGAAAAACCTTAAATTCGATCAATAAGAATACAGTGTACAACTTAAGTCTAATGCTGAATTCGGATACTTTTCCACCTAAAATCAATTATAGACATACCGCTATTTCATTCAGTGATTATTCAAAACAACCCAAATAACAATGATTATCAACTATAGCGATCATCAGCCACTCCAAATTCATAAAAAAAGGATGGTAAACCATCCTTTTTTATATCACTACTTATATAACTACAGTTTTATTTAACACCATGCAAAGCAAGATAGTTTTTAATCACTGTGTTAAATTCATCCGCTTTCTCAACTTGAGACCAGTGGCCACATTGACTGAAAATGTGAGCGTCTGCATTTGGAACAATATTTAAAATATCCCAAGTACGTGAAACTGGAATCACGACATCTTGAGTACCATGAATCAACAATACAGGTACTGTAATATCTTTCATTTTTTCAAAGTCTAACGGGAATTCAAAACGGTCACGATCACGTGCGCCAACAACATCCATTAAACGATCTGAAGCATAGTCATTTTTTGCAGAATCAAAACGAACTTTAACCAAATCATCAGTGATCAAGTCTTTGTTCACAACGAACATAGAAAGCGTCTTTTTGATGCCTTCTTCTGTAAGTACTGGATTCGCATGTGCTTTAAGTGCCGCAGTTTGAACCGCACCACCTGTACCCATAGATACGATACCCAAAATACGCTCTGGATAATCAATTGCCATTTGGAAAGCTAACCAACCACCTAAAGAGTTACCCACCAACCACGTTTTTTCGATACCTAAAGCATCTAAAGTACGTACAGCGTGATCTACCCAAGCGCGGATACCATATGCGGTATTCGGTGCAACAACAGATTGACCATAACCAATCGTATCAATCGCGATACAACGCGCTTGCTCACCAATTTGTGGAAGGTTTAACCACCAGTTTGCAGCTGCAGATACACCTGTACCTGAACCATGTAAAAACAAGATTGGCGTACCTTCACCAACTTCATGGTAATGCGTCAACTCGCCTTCTGCTGTTTCAATCCATTTGTCTTCTAAGCCAAAGAACGGATCGGTTGTGTATTCAGGGATTTGAACAGTGCTCATAATAGTCCTCTTAAGTCTTTTGCTTACGCATCCATCTCATTTACAGAATTCAACGCCAAGTTGACTCATTTAAAATGATCTTTTACACGCTTATATTAACTGTTCAGTCGAATCAAACTGATACATTATTACGATAGCAAACAACTTTAAAACAATAACTTAAGTTTTTATTTTGTATAGATATTTAAATTTAAAAGAATCGTGATAAGGGCAGATCCTTGAATCCACCCTCTTTTTGTTTTTTAGAATTTATAACTATAGGTCGTTGCAATACGGTGTTCTTGCAAATCATTACCAAAGTTATAATTCGTATCAATAAACATATAATTGAAGCCTAAGCCTTTCAACTTACCTTCAGGCACAACATAGTTAACGATCACGTTATTTTCGTTTTCTTTACCTTCTGGCTTAGCTGCACCAAAATCAATATTATCACCACGGAAATGACGCACAGTTGCCGTTAGACCTGAAATACCAACATCTTTAAAGTTATAGGTATAGCCTAAACTCCATGAACGCTCATCTTTACGAATAAAACTCGCAACAGACCAGTTGTCTAAATAAGGCTGTGGCACCCAACCACCCAATGTTGGGAACATTGTCGCCTCTTTACCATGCTCTCCAAACATTTGCTGATAACCTAGCTGTACGGTATGCATACCATTGTTGATTTTTGCACCCGCAGATACAGCCTGACTATCAATACTGCCATACAACTTATCGCCTGACTCACTATTGTCAAAGTAACGTACATGGGCATCTAACTTGGTTTTTTCAGACAAATTTGTTTTAAATGTACCCGCTGTATAGTGTTGTTGATAGATATTGGTTACATCTGCATACCAGTAGCTACCCGCAAACTTTGGAGTAAATTGATAATCGATACCCGCAATGTACATTCCATCATTTGTTGTTTTAGTGAAGTTGTTATTTGGGAACAAACTCAGATCTTGATATTGATTGTCATAACGTGCATTGATGCCATCAATATAAGCCAAAGTTAGCTTTGTATTTTTTAAGTCTTTTGACTCCAACCAAGCACCGCTATAAGTCGTGAGTAATTGACGTGATGGATCAAAAAACACTACTGGTGACATCGGCAATAAATCACCCACTTTAAGCTCAGTTTCAGAAACTTTAACTTTTAAGGTTGCACCCAGTTTGGCATTATCCCGCTCTGATTTACCTTCCGAAGCATCAAATGGCATATGTATATCATTTCCATTTGCTTTCAAGCTCACTGCATATTGAGCAAGCAAGTCCGCACCAACTTGAATACCTGCACCAATGTCGTGATAACCCGACTTTGCATCCAAAGTGACTGCTTGAGTCCAGTTACCATATCCTTTATTTACGACACCTGTAGTATCTTGATTATATTCACGATCTAAATAGAAGTTTTTGAATTTGAGTTGCACATTACTGTCATCAATAAAATCTGCATGTGTTGCAGCTGTCCCTAGTGTTGCAGTTGTAGCAATCATTGCTACCCATAAGTTTTGACGACGCATGGCTTCATCCCGAGTAAGGAAAATTAACTTAGGCATGCATATTGCTCAAAATCAAAAACTAAAAAAATCAGACCACAGTCTTAAAAAAAATTCAAAAAAATACGCCCCACCGTCTAACTCATTTTTATTAATTGTTTTTTTAGCTTATTTCATTCAACACAAAGTGTTTAAAATGCAAATAAAGTTATTAATTTACAATGATATAAAGTGGCTAAAACTTCATTTTTAATGCAATCTCAATTCTTTAAGTGTTTTTATGTTTTAGTGACATTGAGAGCCATACTCATTCACAGAGTCTGTAATCGTTTCTAAGATTGAAGACAGCGTTTTTATGTATATCTAAATGGAATTTTTAATTTTTTTAACAACATAAAAATTACACAAAACAGAAATTTAGATGTAAAAAAAGCACCCCTCAGGGTGCTTTTCCGCATTCAATCTTAAGCTTGTAATTTAGCTTTAGACATAGTTAATGCTAAATCTTCGATCATGTCTTCTTGACCGCCAACTGTACCGCGACGACCAAGTTCCATTAAGATTTCACGAGCAGATACGCCATATTTCGCTTCTGCACGTTTAGCAAATAACAAGAATGAAGAGTAAACGCCTGCATAACCCAAAGTTGCTGCATCACGATCCGCACGGATCGGGTTAAGCATCATTGGAATGACAAGGTCTTCAGCAACGTCTTGTACTTTGAATAAATCAACGCCAGTGTCCATACCCATACGGTTTGCAACAGCGATGAACAATTCTAATGGTGTGTTACCTGCGCCAGCACCTAAACCTGCTGATGCTAAGTCAACACGTACTGCACCTGCTTGTACAGCTGCAACCGTGTTCGCAACACCCATACCTAAGTTATGGTGACCATGGAAACCTAGCTCAATGTTAGCGTCTAAGTTTTGACGTAAGTGACCTACACGGTCGATTACATCTTGTGGCAACATATAACCAGCAGAGTCAGTCACATAGATACAGTTTGCACCGTAAGACACCATCTTATTTGCTTCTTCAAGCAATTTTTCAGGAGATGCCATGTGAGCCAACATCAAGAAGCCCACAGTATCCATTTCTAGCTTACGTGCAGCAGTGATGTGCTGTTCAGAACAGTCTGCTTCTGTACAGTGAGTTGCCACACGAATTGTAGAAACACCGATTTCATGCGCCATTTTCAAATGGTCAACCGTACCGATCCCAGGTAAAAGTAATGCAGAAACTTTTGCATTCTTCATACGTGGCACAACAGCAGTTAAATATTCTTCATCAGTTGCCGCAGCAAAACCGTAGTTTACAGATGAACCGCCAAGGCCGTCACCGTGTGTAACTTCAATTAAAGGTACGCCTGCATCATCAAGTGCTGTTGAAATCGCAATCATTTGCTCAACAGTCGTTTGATGGCGCTGTGGATGCATACCATCACGTAAAGTCATATCATGAACAATAATCTTAGACATGTGGTTGCTCCTTAAGCTTCTTTGTTGAATACGTGTTCTGCAAACATTTCTGCAGTACGTGCAGCAGCAGCAGTCATAATGTCAAGGTTACCTGCATATTTAGGTAAGAAGTCACCTAAACCTTCTACTTCTAAGAAGATAGAAACACGGTTACCATCAAAAATTGGGCCATTTACAAGTTTGTAACCTGGTACATATTTTTGAACTTCTTTGATCATCGCATGCACTGATTCAGTAATCGCAGCTTGATCCGGCTCACCTTCCACTAGACAGTGAACAGTATCACGCATCATCAATGGTGGCTCAGCTGGGTTAATGATGATGATCGCTTTACCTGCTTTTGCTCCACCAACTTTCTCAATTGCACCCGCAGTTGTACGTGTGAATTCGTCGATATTTTTACGTGTACCTGGACCTACTGATTTAGTCGATACAGTTGCAATGATTTCGCCATATTCAACAGGTTGAACGCGAGATACCGCAGCAACCATAGGAATCGTTGCTTGACCACCACATGTCACCATGTTCACGTTTGGCACTTCACCAGCAGCCAAAAGTGCTTCAAGGTTTACTGGTGGTACGCAGAATGGGCCAATCGCAGCAGGTGTTAAGTCAATCATTAACACGCCAAGTTCATTTAACTTACGGCTGTTTTCTGCGTGTACGTAAGCAGAAGTTGCATCAAATGCAATTTTGATGTCATCAGCGATCACGTGAGGAAGAAGACCATCCACACCTTCAGCAGTGGTTTTCAAGCCCATTTTAGCAGCGCGAGCAAGACCTTCAGAAGTTGGGTCAATACCCACCATCCATACTGGCTCTAACCATTCGCTACGTTGTAACTTGTAAAGCAAATCAGTACCGATGTTACCCGGACCGATCATTGCACATTTAATCTTTTTCATGAATGTACTCTCTCGTCTTCCCTTATTCAGCAGCGAACGCAGCTGTCACAGAACCGAAACCTTCGATTTCAACTTTAAATTCATCACCTGGTTGAGCAACAACCATTGGACCTAAAGCACCTGTTAAAATAATGTCGCCTTTTAAGAGTGGACGACCACGGCGAACCATCTCATCTGCCAACCAAACAGCAGCATTTAAAGGGTTTGCCAAACATGCTTTACCCACACCTTGAGACACAACTTCTTCACCACGAGTCATGATCATTTTGCAATTTACAAGGTCAAGGTTGTCTAGTTTCACTGGACGTGAACCTAAAACAAAAGCAGCAGATGATGCATTGTCAGCAACAGTATCAATCAAACTGATTTTCCAGTTTTCAATACGGCTATCCACAACTTCAATTGCAGGAAGTGCGTATTCTGTCGCGCTGATAATGTCTGCAAAAGTATGCTTTTCTTGAGTTAGGTCTTGGTTAATCACCAATGCAATTTCAGCTTCAACTTTAGGTTGAATCAATAGACCCGCAGGAATTGCTTCACCATCGCCATACGCCATGTCTGCAAACAACATACCGAAGTCAGGTTGATCTACACCGAGCTGAGCTTGAACAACTTTAGAGGTCAAACCAATTTTACGACCGACTAAACGACGACCTTCTGTTAATGCACGTGCTGTATTCACTTCTTGAACAGCGTATGCAATATCGACATTCGCAGCTTCACCACCAAGCGCTGGGCGGATTGGAGAGATCGCAGTTTGTGTTAATTCAGCAGTACGTAACGCTTGTGCAACTGATTCAACCACAGCAGAATTAGACATCAAGACTTCCTTCAACTTCATGTGACGATGGAATTGAATCTATATTGATCAGCTCTATAGAAAAGCCAACCCAATAAGCTTCAAAATCTTTTAGAGATAGAGTCATCTCTGATGTGAGCTAGGATGGGAAAAACTGAAGGGATATGCCAATACTTATTTTATTTATAACAATAGTCTTAAGCTATTATTCGACAATAACAACTATAGATAACACTATAATAATTAATATTTTTTTATTTTATTTATTCAATATAACAACTTTTAAGCTATAAATTTAATACCCTTTTAGACTATTCGACTGCCATCAAATTTCGGGCATTGCTCACGATCTGTATTAAATCATTCAAATTTTAATCAAAGTTCTCAAAATTCAAACTTAGCCTTGATAGAGACATTAAAACGCATAAACCTCAATGAATTAACCCGACCTAAGTCTTAAAGTAGAGCACTTAGTATTCAATAAAAATAAAATTACAGTGCGATATGATACGTGCCAAAAAACAACATTATTTCTTCACACATTCGTATTAGTATCAAATGATCAATTCGGGGAATGAATAAGAGCAAGCACATGAATATAAAACAACTGGCAACAATATTATTGGTATCAGGAGCAAGTACATTGAGCATGGCAGATGATGCAATCAAATATAATATTTTGAATTTTCAAGCTGAAGCAACTCGCCAAGTCTCGAATGATGAAATGCATGCGGTTTTGTTTATTGAAAAAAGCCATAAACAGCCTGCTGAACTGTCTACTCAGATCACACAATTAATGAATCAAGCTTTAAATGTCGCTAAGAAATACCCTCAAGTCAAAGTGGAAACAGGCTCTCAAACGACCTACCCAGTTTATGACAATGATTCAACTAAATTAAAAGAATGGCGTGGTCGCGCTGAAATTAATATTGAAAGTTCAGACTTTAAAGCTGCGAGCCAGCTGGTGAACGAGCTACAACAAAATTTCCAAACCCAGTCGATTAATTTTACGGTATCAGATGCACAGCGCAAAAAAGTTGAAAATGAGCTCATGACTGAAGCCTCTAAGAATTTCCAACAGCGTGCGCAAATCTTAAGCCAAGCATGGAATAAATCGAGCTACAATCTCGTTTCACTCAACTTCAATACCAATAACAGCTATCCACAACCTTTAATGATTGGTGCTGCAATGGCTAAGTTTTCACGCGCCGAAGCTGCCGACTCACAAAACATGGCTGCAGGTGAATCTAAGATTACCGTTAATGCCAATGGATCAATTCAAATTAAATAAGCTTTGAACACCATTTATTCAAACCTTTATTTTATTAAATAAAAAAGCCATTCAATAGAATGGCTTTTTTGACGTCAGCTGAATCAAAGATCGAGCTTTAATCCTTTTTACTTTTTAAAAGGAAATGCATATTTCAGAATACGTCCAATCACTTGACCATACTGTTTCACTAAGCTTGCATTGTTGTAATTCAAGCCATATTTTTCACATACTGCTTTCACTTTCGGTCCCATTTGACGGTAGCGACGTGCAGGAATATCTGGATACAAATGATGTTCAATTTGATGACTCAAATGTCCAGTCAAAATATGAAAGCCTTCTGAGCCTGTTAAATTCGAAGAACCACGAATTTGGCGCATATACCAATGACCACGTGATTCATTTTCCAACACAGATTTAGGGAACACTTCTACATCTTTGGTGAAATGACCACAGAAAATAATACTAAAAGTCCAAATGTTACGGATACCATTGGCAGCCAAATTACCCAAGAACACAGGGAGCGCCGCAGGACCTGCAATTAAAGGAAAGAATACATAGTCTTTAAACAGTTGCTTCCCGATTTTCTTTTTCATCGGTGCTAAACGTTCTTGAAATTCATCTTTGGTCATACGCCCTTTAAGGCGTTTACCAATTTCAAGGTTTTGAATCGCCACACCCCATTGGAACAACAAACAGAATGGAATGCTATACAGCGGTTGAAGCAAATAGCCTTTTTTCCAACGTTGTTCTGGGAATAAACGGATGATGCCATAACCGATATCATCATCCATACCTTTAATATTGGTATACGTATGGTGCTTATAGTTATGCGTTTGACGCCAATCTGCCGCAGTCCCTACGATATCCCATTCATAGGTTGTGCCTTTAAATTTCGGATCATTCATCCAGTCATATTGACCATGCATGACGTTATGACCCAATTCCATGTTTTCCATGATTTTGGCAAAACCAAGTAAACCTGTTCCTAAAACCCAAGCTGGCGGGAACCATCCTGCAAATAAGCATGCACGACCTAAAATTGAACTATAACGAATCGCGGCATAAACACGTTTAATGTATTTGGCATCTTTCTCACCAATATCATCCAAAACTTCTTGTTTAATCGCATCAAGCTCACGAGCAAGCTCACTTAATTGAGACTCTGTAAGCTCACGATTCTTAGGGTTTTTAAAATACTGTAATTGAACTGGCATGTTCATAAATGTACTCGCTTATAGATCAATAATCAGGTCAGTTTGTGCTGAATTTACGCAAATCTTAAGCAAGTTCCCCGGCTCATTATTTTCAGCGCCATTCACAAGGTTTTTGGTTGAACCTTGTGCTTTATTACATGCACATTTATTACAAATGCCCATACGACAACCATGTGTCGGTTTAATATTTTGTTGTTCCAAGCTCACTAAAATCGACTGTCCTTTTGGAATCGAAATCGTCTTTTGAGACTGAGTCAACGTGACATTGATAAACCCGACCTCATCTGAAATGATCGGAGTTAAACTAAATGCTTCACTTTTGAAGGTTGCCGCCTGAGCAAAAACTTCTTCAGCTGAATGAACAAAACCTGAAGGTCCACATGCATAAACAGTCGAATGTTCTAAATGTTCAGTCTGTGATGCATGTTGAGCATTAATTCTTTCGTCGGCATGTTCAGCTTGGGTATAAAACATCTGCAACTTAAAGTTTTCATGTTGCTGAGCCCATTGCTCTAGCTCAGTTTTAAACGCCACATCCGCTTGAGTTTTCACCCAATACATTAATATTACTGAGCGATTTGAATCTTTTTTCAATAGATCTTTGAGCAAACTGTACATCGGGGTAATCCCACTTCCCGCTGCCAATAAGATAAGCGGTTGAGCGTCAGCTTGAATCGTCATATCACCATACGGCAGACCAAATTCAATCACATCTCCAACTTTTGATTCATTCACCAACCAGTTACTCACCACACCATCTGCGACTTTTTTGGCTGTTAATAACACATGTTGATCATCGACTTGAGTCAAGCTATATGTACGCTCATACAAACGTCCATTGCTTTGAATGATGACTGGGTGATGCTGACCAGCTTGCGCTTTTTTAAATTTTTTATTGGTTTGAATGGTTAAACTAACTGTATCTGCACCATTTACTTGTTTGCTAACAATCTTTCCTAAAGATTGATTTACCGACCAAAGTGGATTGAGCTTTTGCAACCAGAAATTTGCAGCATGACGATCAAAAACGGATTCAACCATAGAATCAATAACGGTTTTTGGATGTGTTACAGCTTGCATTTGCCACTCACTTTGTTGCGGTTTAATAATTATTATACACATGTATATATATTTGTATAGTTAAGCTTTGCATAAGTTGTCATTCCCCTATGTGGAGTGGGTTGCTATAATGGTGACATAAATCTATATGCTTGATATTTATGAGTCATTCTTCCATTTTTCCAGATATTGAAACTACTCAAGAGCCATTACCAGTACTTGAACCACGTACACAGGTTCGGTCTGTTGGAAGAAAAGCCACCATTACTAAAGATGAATTGTTTCAAGCTGCACTCAAATTAATTGGTCCACAAAAAAGTATTGCTTCATTAAGCCTGCGTGAAGTTGCCCGTGAAGCTGGAATTGCACCCAATAGTTTTTATCGACATTTTAAAGACATCGATGAACTTGCTATCGAATTGATTGATAGCTCTGCTACCGTTCTACGTCAAATTTTGCTCCAAGCACGACTTAAAGCCTCTAAAAAATCAAGTATTGTGCGCAGCTCTATCGAAGTATTTATTGAACAATTGGATGCAGATGAAGGTTATCTCAGCTTACTTTTACGTGAGGGCTATACAGGCTCTGCGTCTTATAAAGAAGCTGTTGAAAAACAACTTAATTATTTTCAGCTCGAACTACGTGATGATTTAATTCGTTTGGAAAAATTGAACAATAATAAAATCATCTATCCTGACGTTGCAGCCAAAGCCATCACTCAATTGGTGTTTAATATGGGCGCTAAAGTCATCAACATGCCTATTGAAGAACGTAAAGAAATTGCTGAACAAACCATGATTATGATTCGTATGATTCTTGAAGGTGCGCGTCATTTAGAAAAATAAAAGTAGCGAATTTGATTCTACAATCCATAAAAAAGCCTTGAACCATCAAGGCTTTTTTCACTTTGAGACCTTATCTCTTAGATTTGAAATTCTTGATTTCAACCCCTAACTCTATTTCAACTACTGATTTTAAGACTCCCAAATCACCTCTTTATTCTGAGCCACCCAAGACTCAATCAACGGTTCATATTTTGATTCAATCTTATTACGTTTAATCTTCATCGTTGGCGTAAGCATGTCATTATCCATGGTCCATAAATCCATAATAACCACGATGAAACCAATCTTTTCATGCGCTTCTAATTTTTCATTAACCTGATTTTTTAGTGCAATGAGCGTTTCCTCAATTTCATCACGCTTATTGTCTTGTTTGAGCTTATTACGAATTTCCTCAGCCAACATCACAAATGCAATCGGTTGTTTATGACTTGAACCGCCAACACATACCGACTCAATGATTTGGTGATTACCAATTTTCTGTTCAATGGGTACAGGCATGACATATTTACCTTTTTGAGTTTTAAATATGTCTTTAACGCGACCTGTAATTTTCAATCGTCCACTTGAGTCGATCTCCCCCATATCTCCTGTTCGTAAGAATCGATCTTCTGTTAAATCTTCAGCGGTCTTCTCTGGATTTTTATAGTAGCCCATCATCGTACCTGGGCTTTTGACAAGAATCTCCCCATTCTCATCAATTTTGCATTCAACACCTGGTTGTACGTGACCGACATAACCACTCAAATATTCACCCCAACGCGTAATATGCGAATAACCGCTGTTTTCAGTCATCCCATAAACTTCTAGCAATTCAAGACCTAGGCTCCGATACCATTTAATGATATTGATCGGTAAAGGCGCTGACCCCGTGAGCGCATATCGCACATGATTGAGACCAAGTTTGGAAAGCAGCTTTTTCTTAAATGCATTACCTAAAATTGGAATTTTAAACACGATATTTTGGACTTTAGGTGGGATTTTCTCATTAATTCCTAGGTAAAATTTGGTCCATAGACGTGGTACAGAAAAGAATATCGTCGGTTTAGCACGATTTAAATCTTCAATAAAAGTTTCAAGTGAGTTTGCAAAATATACAGTAAAACCACAGATGATCACTGATGATTGAATAAATACACGTTCAGCCACATGTGCTAAAGGTAAATAAGACAATGCCCTATCATCAGATGTCACTCCAAAAGTACCTTTCAGCTCAGCTGCTGGTGATAACAATGTTTCGTAACTTTGCATCACCCCTTTGGGCAGACCTGTACTGCCTGAGGTATAAATAATCGTGGCTAGCTCTTGAGCCTGCGGAAGATAAGGTGAAGCTGTCGGTTGTGTTTTAGCAACAATATCGTCCCATGTAATCGCATCATAGTCAGGTGCAAGTGGTAGTCGAATACAGGGCATATCATTTGGAATAATGCCTTTTACTTCATTCCAACTGTCGCCAACACCATCCAATTTACCAATAAAAAGTACCTTGCTTTCACTATGCTCCAACACATATTTTGTACCATCAGCATTCAATGTCGTATAGAGCGGAACGGAAACATGACCTGACATCCAAATGGCTAAATCAGCCATAATCCAATGCGCACTATTTTTACCAAAAATCGCAATTTGACTGCGTTGAGGTAAATTCATGCCCTGTAAGTAAGTCGCCATGCGCTTTACTTCATCCGCGACTTGTTGCCATGTAAATTTGATCACTTCGCCAGTAGGCAAAGGTTGAATTAAAAACTCTCTATTTGGAGACTTCTGTGCCCAATGTAAAAGATAATGTACGTGTGTAGGCAAGTTATCCGATCGCCCGATCTTATTCGAATCTTCCATGTAATGTTTATCCTTATCATCTCGATAAAATGGTGAATTTATTTTGTATATTTGTCATCCATATCAAATTTCTACCATAAACTTAAGATAAATCAAGTATAAAAAAACATCATTTCATTACCCCTATCACCCAAAATTTTAATTAGAAATCTTGAGTAGTAATAACTAAAGGCGCTCAACTCGATTTCATAGCCTAAAACTTGATTAGAATCATCCCCAAAAAAATATTTCCACAAAAAATCACTACTAGCATTTTAGGTCAATGGAGTTGAATGACTTTGCCAATGTAGCAGCAAGTTTTTTAACCTATAACTAAAAATAATTCATGGATTGAGTTAATTGTAAATGGCTAAATTATCAACAATAATTAAAGCAAAGGCGCAACTGAAAGCAGTTCAAGCACTCACATATATACTCCCCGTATCCCATCCTTTGGTTTTTGCTGGACCCAATTCGGCATTAAATTTATGCGACAACATTCAGCAATTAGGCATGAAAAAAGTGTTGATTGTGACCGATGAAGTTTTACTCAAACTCGGTGTGATTCAACCTTTACAAAGTAAATTGGAACAAGCAAATATTCAGGTCACTATTTTTTCTGAAGTTAAACCCGATCCAACCTTTGAAGTTGTAGAAAAAGCGATTCAGCTATTTACAAGTTCACAGTCGGATAGTGTCTTAGCTGTTGGAGGTGGTTCGACTATAGACACCTCGAAAGTATTAGCATTGGCTGCTGCCAATAACAAATCACCAAAACAGTTGATCGGGATATTAAAAGCCCGAAAACCTTCATTTCCCTTATTTGTGATTCCAACCACAGCAGGTACAGGTTCAGAAGTTACTGTTGCAGCCGTTTTATCGGACAATGAAACCCATGTTAAAAGTTTAGTCATCGACCATAAGGTTGTCCCTCTTGCAACAGCACTTGACCCTGTCATTATGCAAGGCATGCCGCCTACCATTACCGCAGATACAGGGATTGATGCTCTGACACACGCCCTTGAATCATGGGTCAGTGAGTTTGCGAATCAAGAAACTGATTTTTATTCACGCGCTGCAACCAAACTTATTTTGAATAACTTAGTGACTGCTTGGAAGGATGGAAAAAACTTAGCTGCACGTGAAGCCATGGCGCTAGGTTCTCACTATGCAGGTCTTGCCATGAACAAAGCAGCTATAGGCTATGTACATGCGCTTGCTCATCAACTGGGTGCAAAATATGGTATACCCCATGGTCGTGCCAATGCCATCATTCTCCCGCATGTACTCGAATTTAATCGCGAAGCTTCTGAAAAACGTTTAGCCAAGTTAGCACGTGAAATTGGTTTAACGGATGCTAAGAATGATAGTGAGGCAACTGATATTTTCATTCAGCGCATCAAAACGCTTTTAGTTGAATTAAACATCCATACACAAGTTCAAGGCATTCAACAACATGATTTTCCAGACATGATTGAAGCAGCATTTACAGAGGCACATGGTATGTATGCTGTTCCTAAGTATATGGATTATGCGGATGCTGAACGTATTTTAATGCGCCTTTAAAAGGCACTATTTGATTTAGCTAAAACTCACTAAAACATGACGTTTTGAAATTAAAAAGCTAAAAGTCATCATCTATTTAAAATAAGGATATTTTAAAATGTTGAAATCGATTGAATGCTCTTATGCTCATTTACATGCTCAACTTGATCAAGGTGTACTAACACTCTCGATCGATCGTGCTGAAGCTAAAAATGCTTTGAATATGGATTTGTATATCAATTTGCGCCAAGCCATTTGTGAAGCTGATCAAGCAAGTGAAGTGAGAGTTTTAATTTTACGTGGTGTAGATCAGGACTTTAGCGCTGGAAATGACATGCAATCATTTTTTCAGCTTCCCGAACTTCCACAAGCTGGACAAGCAGGTTCAACACCACCCTTTATGTTGCTTAAAGCTATGGCTCAGTTTTCGAAGCCTTGTATTGCTGCTGTTCGTGGCGCTTGTATTGGCGTGGCAAATACACTACTTCTACATTTTGATTTTGTCTATGCGGATGATACTGCTACTTTTCAAATGCCTTTCGTGAGGTTAGGTTTATCCCTTGAGGGTGCAGCAAGTTTATTATTGGTACAACGAGCAGGCTATCATCAAGCAGCAGATATATTATTGAGTGCAAAAAAATATGATACACATAAAGCTTTAAAAGCTGGCATTATCAATGAAATTGTCGACAATCCTTATGAATGTGCAACAGCTCAGGCAGAGCATTTGGCATCCCTCCCCATTGCTTCATTGAAAGCGGTGAAAAAGCTGATGAAGCATAATCTTGATCAGATTTTAAAATGCATTGATGATGAAGCTGAAGTGGTGATGCAACGTGCTCAATCGCCTGAAATGTTTGAAGCGGTCTCAGCTTTTATACAAAAAAGACCACCTGATTTTTCACAGTTTCACTCATAAGTCATGATTAACCATAAAATATTAGCAGAATGTGAATAATGATATTCAGCATGGCTATAAAGTTTTAATCAACATTAAATGCAATGCGGATCCAATCAATAAGCATTTTAACATTCTAAATTTTAATAAAATAACTACGCAATGTGTTGAGTAAATAGAGATTATTTATTTTCAAATATATTTGAAACACATCATAATTTTGATATTGAAAAAGGGCTTTGTTGCATAAAGCCAGCTTGAATTATTTTTTATGGTAACAACGTTATATTTTTTAGTTCAATATTACTCATGAACACGATGATTACTCTAAAAACTACCGAGTTTTAACACTCTAAAAGTCTATAGAATAATGATCTGTCATACGCTTAGATATTTATATAATTTTAAAGATTTTACCACTTAAAGAACTTTGGAAGAACATTTCAAAGCTTGGTCTAATATCTTCACCATCAATTGTAATATGCTTGATATTAGAATGAGACTGGGTAACTTCAAACTGGTGGTCTACCGTAGCTTGAATGGCATGTTTAGTTCCAAACTGATCTTTTACATTGATATTGTGTTTTAACATATGTATTCCTTTAATAAGATTGAAGTGTTAATAACACTTAAATAAGACTTAATTCTTATGAATTAACTCTATGATTTAATTTAAATAATTGATTAGAAGATATATAAAATGTGCGACCATCTAAATTTAAATCAACTTCTAAACCAGACGACAATAAAATTCTTTTTCCAACTTCTACTTGTTTGAAGCCTTCACGGGTATTTTGCATTCGAAAAAGAGGAATTAATGTAACTGATATTTCATTACCATTTGTAGATTTTGCAATTAAATCATTAATTTTTAACAATTTAAATTCCATTTATTTTTAATTCAAATACTATCTAGTCATTAAATTTTAAGATAAAAAAAGCACTTATAAGTGCTTTTTTTTACTGTTCAAGGTTACTTAGATAGCAACAATATTTACAGCATTAGGACCTTTTTGACCTTGAGCAACACTAAATTCAACCAACTGACCTTCTGCCAATGTTTTGAAACCAGAACTAGCAATTTCGCTGAAATGAGCAAAAACATCTGGACCTGATTCTTGTTGAATAAAACCAAAACCTTTAGTTTCGTTAAACCACTTAACAGTCCCTTTTACAACATTTGAGTTTGACATAATATATCCCATCAATTTTTAATAATTTTTAGTCAAATAAATGACTGGTGTTAACTTTGAAATAATAAAGAATGAGACTTAAAATCTGAAAAAACGAAGGATTATGAATAAAACTGCGATACTTAAAGAAGATTTAGCGAAACAAGACTTTTTTCTAGTTAAGTTAACTATACACTAAATTTTGAATTAATCAAGTTTTCTAATATAGCTACACCCTTTTATAAATAAAATAAATATAAAGTAAATTTTCTATCTTCCTTGTTCCATTTTATTAGAGCGTATTTACCTCAAACTCTATACTCATATACATTCTTTGAGTAAATACTACTCCCCTGAATTCACGTTTCATTTGACAACAATCAGAAATAGTCAAAATAATAAATAAAAAAGCACCCTAAGGTGCTTTTTTTAATTTATTCAAATTAAGGTTTAACCACAACCAATACTTGAATTGCTTCAGGTGTTACAGATAAACCATCAAGTAGACCCAAACCTTCTTTTTGAAGCTTTTGAAGACGTGTAATTTCATCTTCACGAATACTGGAATTGAATTGTTTTAAATAACTTAAACGATCAATCTCATATTGCCATTTGCTACCGTAGATTTCTTTCGCCTGTTTTTTCAATTCAGGCAATGCACCTTTAGCAATTTCCAAAGCTTGTTCATAACGTTGTTCAACCACATCGCGACGAGCTTTCACCACTTGACGACAGCTATTGCCATCTAAATGATGTAAATAAGGTTTCAAAATTTCAGGCGCAATTTTTTGCGATAAATCCTGTCCTTTTTCACTGAGTAATACACGAATCAATTGTGTCGGCAAGCTTGAAGGCAAGTTCAATGCTTTTGGCGCAACCACACCAACTTTAAACCACACTTCTAACAATACTGAACCTTGTGGCAATGCTGCAGATTTCAACAATGCTACGTTCGTACTACCAAATGATTGAGTATTAATCATTTCCATCACACTTTCAGTGAATGGGTGCTCAAGCGTAATGTATTGCGCATCTTCACGGATTTGTGCTTGGTCACGATAGAATGTCACAGTCATGCCTTCTTCATCCAACATCAAACCTTGAACTTGCATTTGATCTGTTGGCTTGATAATCACAGTACCGTTACTTTGTTCATCAAAATCAATATTTGTAGAAGCCATGAAACGCTTCATGAACATTGGCAATAAGGTATTATCATCATAGTCTTCAAGCGCGGTCACAATTTCCTGTGCAACCATAGGACGGCATGAGTTGTATTCAAGCAAGCGATCCCGACCTGATTGCAATTCATCTTCAAGTGCTTGGCGTTGAACATTTACAGCTTCAAGTACATCTTCAAACGCTTGTCCCTTATCTGCCAATAAACAATCTTTCAAATCAACAATAAAGTTTTCTTGAAGGGTTTGCGCTGTCGGAGAAATACTGCTGAAAATATTCAATGCTTCGTTATACCAACGGAACATACGCTCTTGTGCTGTACCTAATAGATAAGGCACATGAATTTGAATACGGTTTTCTTGACCAATACGATCTAGACGACCAATACGTTGTTCAAGTACGTCTGGATTGGCTGGTAAATCAAATAAAATTAAGTCTGATGCAAATTGGAAGTTACGACCTTCTGAACCAATTTCAGAACAGAGTAAAATCTGCGCTCCGTACGATTCTTCAGCGAAGTATGCAGCAGCTTGGTCACGTTCAAGCAAGCTCATACCTTCATGGAACATTGCAGTACGAATACCTGCATGGATACGAAGAGCACTTTCCAAGGCTTCCACCACAGGACCACTACGTGCAATCAACAACACTTTTTTGTGCTTTAACTGCGTACGAAGCATTTCCATGATCCAAGACACACGTGGATCGCTTTCCATCCAAGCACCATCTAACTGTGCTTCTTCAGGCCACATTTGCTCACGAAGCTTGCCATCTTTCGACCAACTTTCAGGTGCAGGCAAAGGCGCAGGCTGACAGTCACGACCTGGGAAGCCTTGAATGGCTTCACGTGTATTACGGAACAACACACGACCTGTACCATGACGGTCTAATAATTCATGAATTGCACGGAAACGCTGTTCAGGCTCATCTTCAATTTTATGACCCAATAAAACTTCTACTGCATTTAAATGCTCAGCTTCAAGTGGTGCATCCGACATTAAGGCTTCTGCAATCGATGCAGTTTGCTGATATTTTTCTTCTTCATCTAAGAAGCGATCAAGTGAACTGAAGCGTTGCGGATCGAGTAAACGTAGACGTGCAAAATGGCTTTCTACACCCAATTGTTCAGGTGTTGCTGTTAACAGTAAAACACCTGGAGTTTTCTCTGCAAGTTCCTCAACAAGATCATAGCGGTCGTTACCACCATCTTCTTCAGACCACATCAAATGGTGTGCTTCATCGACTACCAGTAGGTCAAAACCTGCTTCAATCGCTTGTTCACGCAAATCATCATGGTCAATCATCAAATCGACCGATGCAATAATACATTGTTCAGTCAAAAATGGATTGAGTTCAGGATCATGCTCTTTGATTGAAGCGGTACGCGTCAAATCAAATAATGAGAAATTCAAATTGAAACGTCGACGCATTTCAATCATCCACTGATATTGCAATGAGTCTGGTACCAAAATCAGGATACGTTCAGAACGACCAGTTTTGAGTTGCTGATGGATGATCAGACCTGCTTCAATGGTTTTACCCAAGCCTACTTCATCAGCAAGTAAAACTCGCGGAGCAAAACGCTTGCCGACTTCATGTGCAATGTATAACTGATGTGGAATCAGTCCAACACGTGCACCCACCATGCCGCGTAATGGACTATTTTGCATATTGGCTTGCATTTGCAAGGCTTCAATACGCAGGTCATACCATTCTTTATAATCCACTTGGCTCGCCAATAAACGATCAAGTGGCTTTGATAATTGAATGGTCGCACCTAAACGGGTTTCATTCAACGCTTTACGTTCTTGAGTCCCATCTTCAAGTGTACGAATCACGTCATAACGAAGAACGCCATTACGCTCTTCAAAAGCTTCAACCGTCCAAGTTGTACCTTCTTGGTCTTGCAGCTCATCTTTGACATTGAAAATGATACGAGATAAAGGTGCATTGTTACGTGCATAAACACGAGTTTCATCACTTTTAGGGAACAGGATGCTGATCGAGCGCTCATCTACATCAATCAATACACCTAATCCAAGTTCTGTTTCCGTGTCTGATAGCCAACGTTGACCAATAGCAAATTGCTGCAATTTTTTCCACCTTATCTCAAGTTAGGACTGAAAAACCGATGCTCAATCAGGAGATTATTTGAACAAAGTTTAACGTCTTTAAGCAATATATTTTGACATAAAGCCCACTAAAAAGTGAGCAAAATTTGGGAATGTTTCACAATTTTCCATTCAGCTTAGCTTTTACAATGAGGGCAACTGAATTGAATTCAAATCTAAATAAATAATCTAGGATTTAATATTGTAAAACTAAAAAGGAACCGGACTATGAAAATCCATACGTTCCTCAGATATCGGATGACTAAAGCTTAATCTTTCTGCATGTAGACAAAGTCTTGGCATCAATGTTTGATGCTCACGAGATGCATATAAAGTATCGCCAACAATCGGATGACCTAAATATTGCATGTGTACACGGAGTTGATGCGCACGACCTGTGATCGGAGTCAATTTTACCCGAGTCACAGCCTGACCCTCTATTTCGAATTGCTCAAGCGCATGCCAATGCGTTAGTGCAGGTTTATTATGCGTCTCATCTACAATATGAAGAGGTGGTCGAGATGGATCATAGATCACAGGGATATCAACTGTCCCCTCACCTTCGAGATGACCAACGATCAGTGCTTGATACGTTTTATCAGTCTGGCGTTCTTGGAACTGGCGAGAAATTGATTTTTGACCTGCTTTAGATAGCCCAAAAACCAAAAGACCTGAAGTGTCACGATCTAAACGATGAATCAGTAAAGTTCGGCGCTCTTCTTTGAGTAGACGATTGATTGCACAATCTTGTAAATCTGCAGTTTTTCCAGGAACAGAAAGTAGACCTGCAGGTTTATGAATGACCATAAAATCTGGATCACGATGAATGAGGTTTTCCTTTAGAAAGTTACTCAAAGTTCAATTCCTATCAGATCGTGAAAACAAGCCGGCAATGATAGAAAGCTTAGCCTAAAAATACAATCTTGTATTTGCGAAACTTAGTAATTATTTTCATTCTTTGATCAAAAAAGTAAAAAATGAACATTTAGCTCTCAAGCGAATATTTTGCTACCTAGACTCTGTTCTTTATGTGATGAATCAAATCCACTAAGTGAATGCTATTTTCAAAATCTTCATAACGAATATGAGCGCCATTTGCACGCCATAAACCCACTAGACTGACGATTCCTACTGAATCCAAACCATATAATTTAAGATCATAGTAAGGATCAATTTCCAAAGCATCCATATCAAGCTGTTCAGCTACAGCCAACAATATTCCTTTTTCAGAAAGAATAAACTCAGTTGGCGCACTCAACGCCCAAAGTCTCAGTACTGTTTGGGTATTCATGTGATGTAAACCCAAAGCTACTGTTGAGTTGATCCAATGGATATGTTGAGATTTTAATTCTAAGGAAATAGCATCATCAATCATGCAAATCTGCTGCGTAATCGAACTGATATGCTGAATAACCGATTTAATCGTGGGAGTAATCTGACCTGCAAAAATGATTTGCTTACTTTGAGAGACATAATCTCCCAAGCTCACCATTGCATTCATTAATTGCTCAGGGTTCAAATCTAGAATTGGAATATCCAGTGCTTTGGCTTTTTTTGACAATGAGATCAAATGTTCTGAAAACTCACTACCTTCAAAACCAGCTATTTGTCTGAGCTGCTGTAGCCCCACAACCACCAAGACAGATTCTGTTGATTCAAGACGCCATTTGGCTTGACTCAAATCCATTTCAACTTTTTTAGGCAGCGAATACAGCATCAATATTCAGATTTAATCTGCTAAAGCCAAAAATACATCAATCGCATGTTGCGCGATTTGAGCATCTTGATGCGATTTCACACCAGATACACCTAATGCACCGACCAATTGACCTTGATACAGAATCGGTTCCGCACCTTCAAGCATTCCAGAGATCGAACTAACAGTTAAAAATCCGAGCTGACCATCTTTAATCAATTCTTCAAAAAACAGAGTTGGCTTACGACTGAGCGCTGAACATTTGGCTTTTTCAATCGCCAAATTAGCCGTCATTGGAGAAGCTCCATCCATTCGCTTCATCGCTAATAACGTTCCTGTTTCGTCTACAACAGCAATGCTGACATTAAACTTTTGATCAATGGCATATTGATGCGCACGTGTGAGTAGAAATTCAGCATCTTCCAACGTTAAATAGTGCTTGGTTTTCATTTTCTAATCGCTATCCCTGAATTTCCTATTTGAGACAATACCTGATACAAAAAACCCGCAGTACTGATACTGCGGGTATATCTTAATTGATTTTATACACAAATATTATTTAATGCGTTCAAAAACTGCTTTAGCTGCTTGAATTGTGTACGCAATATCTTCATCTGAGTGTGCACTTGAGATAAATCCTGCTTCAAATGCCGATGGTGCTAAATTCACACCTTCATCCAGCATGCCGTGGAAGAACTTACGGAACATTTCAACATCGCATTTCAACATCGAATCAAAACTTGTGATATCTGTTTGATCTGTGAAATACAAACCAAACATACCACCCACTTGTTGAGTTTTGAATGGAATACCCGCTTCATCCGCAGCAACTTGTAGACCAATCAATAATTTCTCAAGTTGTGCAGTCAGTTTCTCGTAAAATCCTTCAGCACGTAAATGCTTAAACATTTCAATGCCTGCGCGCATTGCCAATGGGTTACCTGACAATGTCCCTGCTTGATAGACTTTCCCTAAAGGTGCAATGCATTCCATTACTTCACGTTTTCCGCCAAATGCACCCACTGGAAGTCCTGCACCGATAATTTTACCTAAAGTCGTTAAATCAGGTGTTACGCCATAGTGTGCCTGCGCACCACCAAGACCTACACGGAAACCTGTCATGACTTCGTCGATAATGAATACTGAACCATGTTCATCACATACATCACGAATGGCTTGTAAGAAACCATCAATCGGCTTCACCAAATTCATATTGCCTGCCACAGGTTCAACAATCACACCTGCGATTTCAGAACCAAACTTCGTGAAGCATTCTTTTAATGTTGCGATGTCATTGTACGGAAGCGTTAAAGTATGTTTTGCAAAATCCGCAGGTACACCTGCTGAAGTCGCTTCACCTTCACCACTCGTTAACAAACCTGAACCAGCTTTCACAAGTAAAGAATCTGAGTGACCGTGGTAGTTGCCTTCAAATTTTACAATTTTGTCACGACCTGTATAGCCACGAGCAAGACGAATAGCGGTCATGGTCGCTTCCGTGCCTGAGTTGGTCATACGAACCAATTCAATTGAAGGCATGATTTCACAAATGATGTCTGCCAATGTGGTTTCATGAACTGTGGGTGCCCCAAAACTTAAACCATCAACAGCTGCTTCTTGAACAGCTTTGATAATTGCAGGGTGTGCATGACCCAAAATCATGGGTCCCCAAGAACCCACATAATCCACATAGCGTTTGCCATCAACATCATACAAATACGCACCTTGTGCTTTTTCGATGAACACTGGCGTACCACCCACCCCATTAAATGCACGTACAGGAGAGTTCACCCCCCCTGGAATATGTTTACTGGCTTGTTTAAATAGTTGTTCTTGCTTTGCAGATAAAGTCATGAAGATTCTCAACTCAAAAATTACAATTTATTCAATATGATTTAGATTAAGCTTTTTCAGCAACCTTAAGCCTTTTCAGTAAATAGCTCAGACCAGTCATATACACGTTGGGAAACCGCTGACATTGAACCACCCAATACATTACTGATCACGGCACACAGATCAGCACCTGCCGCAATCACTTCAGCACCATTTTCAACCGTTAAGCCACCAATCGCACAGATCGGCACATTGAGTTTTTCTTTGGCTAACTTTAAAGTTTCTAAACCAATATTACCCGCTTCAGGCTTAGTCTCTGTTGCATAGATTGCGCCAAACGCCACATAGTTTGCACCATCTGCAATCGCTTGCTCAGCGAGTTCAATCGAGTTGTTGCAACTGCGACCAATCAATACATTTTTAGGGAGACGTTGTTTGGCTTCAACAATTGAACCATCGTTTTGACCTAAATGCACACCTACGCCATATTGCACCGCTGCTTCTAAGTCGTCGTTAATCACGAAAGGAACGTTATATTGATTGCACATGTTTTTCATGTATTCAATTTCATAGGCTTGATTTTCTTTCGCCACATTTTTACGACGATATTGCAAAACAGCCACTTCATAGGTCGCCATTGCACCTTCTAGTTTTGCCAGTAACAGTTCAATAGGATCATCATTGGTAATTAAATACAAACCGCGCATCGGTGAATCACTCAAAGCAAATACAAAAGTTGCGTCCATTATAGGACAAAGCACCGTGTTATCGCATTTGTTAAATTGAACAAAATAGAAAGCTCAGTGATTTACAGGATACCTAGAAAGATTCAGATTGTAGATATTTTTAAGAAATCGAAGAATGATAGATCGATGAAAATCAAAATTACTCAAAAAAACCGATATTCTGTAAAGTCTATTTTAAGTTTACTTAAATATAAAAATATTCATTTTAAACAAAGATAAATTTAGCCCCCAAATGTTAAATAGTCTTAATATTGGATGAAATTTCTTTGAATTCTAGGGTCGTTTTTTGGGTATTCGGAATATGCCCTGTAAAGTACTCATCCTTTGTTTGGAAAAAGAAATCAAAGCTCTGGCTCATAAAAGCGTCAACTTGACTCTGCTGTTGATAGATTGGCGCAAGACGATTGATATAGTAGTTGATCCAATCTACGTGATTAAGAAATGTTGAAGCATCTTTAAGACCAGTATAAAGACTTTGTAGATCCGTATAAATAGTGTTGATATTTGGATTAAACATCCATACCGTAATATTCATTGGCTCAATAGCAGTTAATGTATAGGGGGATGATGGTTCAAAGCATTCAATTTTATAAAGTTGAGCACCATATTCACTATAATTAGAACATATCAGTTTAGTGTTTTGTACTTGGAAGTAATCCGTACCCAACTCTATTTCTCGAATATTCTTAGAAATTTCTAAATAAGTTGGTAACTCATCTACTTTCAGTCCATCAAATTCTTTAAATAATGCAACACTGATTTTGATGAGATTACTTTCACCTGTCCCTGTAATCATTCCTTTATCCCAGGAATGGATTTTATAAATGAAATTTTCTAGATATGGTATTTTTTCACCCTTTTTAAGCACAATTTCTTTATTGTCAGCTGTAACAATGACGCTATCATTCAGTTGAATTGCTGTGATGAAAGTCATACTATTTTTAAAAATATTGAATTATTATTTACATATAATAAACTAAATATCAACCAAAGTTTAAGAATTATAAAAAGGTAAATTTATGGCTGGAGGTTCTCAAATCATAATTAACAAGAATGGGATCACATTCATTACACCTGCAAAGTTTGAAGCTAA
Source organism: Acinetobacter sp. CY81 (assembly GCF_059515925.1). Lineage (NCBI taxonomy): Bacteria > Pseudomonadati > Pseudomonadota > Gammaproteobacteria > Moraxellales > Moraxellaceae > Acinetobacter > Acinetobacter sp. CY81. Next base: position 66,538 of record NZ_JCAKNC010000005.1, on the reverse strand, counting down.
GGCTGGACAGCATCAAATGAAGGTTTTGCTTTATATTAGGGACTGGGACTCTATCTGGCCATAGCGCACCTAATATGTTTTATATTGCCCAAAAATTAGATTATACATGGTTTATGGGACAAGGAGATTTAACAAAAAATCAGGGGTATTATACTGGAATTGGTGGATTATGTCCTCTAGTCTTCAAGGGGTTAAAGTATGGTGATGGCAATTTATATAGTAAAGAATTAAAAAATTCTAAGCTAACAGGAGAACCTTTACCTGCTCACAAACCATTTTTAATTCAAAGAAATAATAATAGATATGCTGCACTTTCTCGATTGGATAATCGAACAGGGCGAGGTGGAATAGGATTTACCCCTACTGCTGATATTGTCGTCATTGCTCAAGAACATGGTGTAGGGTCTGTTTCTTTTGATAATTTTAGAGATACATTTATTAAAAATGGTTGTACCAATGCCTGTGCTATTGATGGTAGTGATTCTGTATTTCTATGGTATGGAGGGTCATTTCAATTTATGGCTGGAGATAATAAAGATGAAACACAAACTTTTGGTATCGGTGTAAGAGCAGAAACATCATGATAAAAAAAATTATAGTAAGTATTATCTTATCTTGTATTACAATATTATCTTTTTCTATTGTAGATAGCAGTTGCTCAACCAACCTATATAGTATTTTTTCTATTTGGTTGATGGAAATACCTCGATTTCATGAATATAGTTTTTTTCTTTACGGATTTTTAATTAACCTTTTCATTCTAAGTATTTCATACTTTATAATTTTTTATTTATTCAAAATAATATTATCTAAAAAATTGATTTTAACTTTAATTATTGTTTTAGTAGGCCTTTATGTACATTTCGTATCTCAAACAAATATAAGACTACATATTGATTCAAGACATGCATTTCCAAAAGAATTCAAAGAAGATAATATTGATAGAAAAATTACATTTTTCTTTATTAATAAAGATGTAGAATGTCCTGACTAATAAAAATTTAATGTTGTTTAAAATAAAACTACCTTAATTTTTTACAATATAAGTTAACTCTCCCTTATGAAAAATTAAACCTAAGTATTTCAAAATTTAAAAGCCCAGTAATCTCTGGGCTTTTCCTTAAAAACTTAACTCTCAATCTGATCAAAAGCACGATCTTTTAAACTCAAATTACCTCTTACGATATCCGACAACATCCGCCAATCCGATATAAAACTATACAAAGGTTGTTTAAAGCTTGCAGGCTTATTTTTTTCAAAGACAAAATGCCCCACCCATGCACATGCATAGCCTGAAACTAAACCATAGACTAGATACTTGGCTTTTCTTTGACGAATGGCTTTACTGAAAAAATAAATTCCAACCGTACTTCCCGCCGCATGAAGACGACGGCTCATAATGCTACGGTGTTCAGTTAAATAAAAACGGTAAAATTCAGAATAATTTTTTATCGGTAGCTGAAACTCTTGCGTTGGGCTAATTTCAAACTTTGGCTCTACATGTGCATTCATAGCGATCTTCTTGTTCCTTTTTTAATCACTCTAATGCAATCTTGTAGAAATAGAAAGTCCACGCTGTCGGATTCAAAAAATGAATATTTGTGAAGCATTCAATTTTTAATGCCATGTATTTCATTTTAATTCAGTTACAATCCATCCCTTATGATGCATGTTTTTTTAAATATTATATGTGCATCAAGCGAAAACCCTTTTGAATCAATTAATGAAAATTGATTGGCTCAATTTTTTGTTTTTTATAAATAGAATTTGTCTAGGATTTATACAATGACTGAAGTTGAACTGAAGTTTCAGATTCCAGAAACACGCCGTATGGCTTTAATGAAAGCTGTCGATCCAAAAAAATCTGAGATTATTCAACTTCAAGCAAAGTATTACGATACCCCAGATCACCTACTTTCAGCGCATGGTGTTGCACTTCGCCAACGCCTTGAAGGTACGCGTTGGATTCAAACTTTGAAAGCTGCAGGAAAAAGCCATCTTCACCGTTTTGAGGATAATTATGATCTGGGTGAGTTCAAAACTGAAATAACATCTGATGATACCGAAGCCTTAAATCAAATACTGACACCCAGTTTAGATCTGAGTATTTATGATCAAAATCCAGAAGCAAAAAGAATTTTAGACAATGCTCTAGGGCATCAAAAAGAATCATTACAACTTCAGTTTGAAACAGATATACAACGTACTCTGCGTGTCATTTCCTATGAAGAGGCTGAAATTGAAGTCTGTGTAGATATTGGGCAGGTCAAATCTGGCGAAAAATCACAAGAGATCCATGAAGTTGAGTTCGAACTTAAATCTGGCAAAGATTCTACATTGCTTGCATTTTCATTTGAATGGGTCAAAAAATATCAACTTTGGCTCGATGTACGAAGTAAAGCTGAATATGGCAATTTGCTTTTACAAGATTTATTGGTCAGTCCTGCGGCACTTGAAAAAGAAATCATACTCGCCAAAAAGGAATCTGCTGAAACCAGTATCCGCAATTTGATTACCCATCAAATGAATCATTTATTGCCAAATATTGCCGCTATTTCAGCTCAAGTTTCTGAAGACACGCATATTGAACAGGCTCATTTGGCACTTGATCATTTGCATCTTACTCTCTCTATATTTAAAGATTGGACGTCAAAAAGTACCGATAAATGGGCAAACCAACTGTCTGCATTTAAAAGCCACTTTGAAAATCTCAAACACTTTGAGCATATGCAACGTACCTTAGGCGCTTTACTACAAAATCCAAAAACAGCGGAAAGTTTGAGTAAAGACGTACTTTATGCCAAAGAAAAGCTCAATAATTTGGTGAAATCTACGCAAAATGTTCAGCACTATCTTGAACTACTGATGTTCAGCTTGGGTACATCCAAAAAAGTTCAAACCAATGACTTAAAATGGTATGCACAAAATACTTTGCAAAACCAATATAAGCTGCTGCAAGACACACTGAATGACGTTGATGTGACTGATTTTGAGAGCTTAGATCTTTTAGCATTACGCTTAAATGAATTGAAATTTAGCTTTCCAATTTTGACGCATATTTTTGATGTTAAAAATTTGCAAAAGTATGGTAAATCTTTGAATGATGCTCACGAAGCAGCACAACAGTATCAAATACTTGCATCTTCTTCATCTTATTTACAACAGACGGAACTGGAAGCCAGTGATTGGTTTGCACTTGGTTGGCTTACAGCGAAACAAGAGGTTTATGCTGAGAAATTGATTGAAGCCACTGAACAGTTCTTAGTTAGTCGTAAGTTTATTAAATAATTTATTTAAATATTGTATGGCAATACTGACTCAACTATTCGTTTAAGAATTTGCTTAAAACTATTCACTCAATGATTGAGTCAGAAAAACCAGCAATGTCAATCTTCACTTATTGATCATATCAACAGTGAAATTGGCGCTGCACTCATCCAATTTTTTCATTTTCAAATGCCACACTTTCTATAGCATGATGAAAATAAACAGCACTATTAATTACACACCCTTTTAGCTAACTATTTACCTACTTACCCGCTTATTATTTAGTTACTTACTTAAAGTTATTAACTACCCAACCATAAATTTAATGTGCTTCCGGTTCTAAATTTTCTCTAATTCCTTTCATCTTTGAAATCAGAGATCTTGAATAAAGATGTCCCACGATTTCATTGCCATTTTCACCACATTTTCTAATTGACCTAGCTCTGCACCGTCTCGAGCTTGAATGGTCATCCCTTGGATCAAGGTCGTGTAGTAGTCCGTCATGGCCTGAACGTCAGCATGATTAGGAATATCCCCAAATTTTTGCCCTAAAACTAAGCGATCATGAATTTTTGATTTGGTATGTTGCCGTCTTTCAAGTAACTGTTGTTGTATCGCACTATTTTCAGTTGAACAATTCATGGTTGCGACCACTAACATACAACCAACGGGTTTATGGTTTTGAATCAATCTTTTGAGATTTTCAAATAAATACAACTCTATGGCAATTTTAGTGGATTTGGCTTGAATAAAAATCTGATCCATTGAACAGGCTTCATTCTCCAAATAATAATCCAAACACTTTTCAAAAAGCGCTACTTTTCCGCCAAAGGTACTGTAGAGGCTTGGGGCAGTAATTCCTAATGCTTGGGTCAGATCACTAATCGACGTTGCTTCATAACCATACTGCCAAAACAAAAGCATTGCCTTTTCAAGCGCATCTTGTTCATTAAAGCACTTGGGGCGTCCACGCCCTTTTGATTTAGCCACTAAACTATCTTGTTGATTTTCTGGCTTTGTAATTTCTGTCATAACATCCCCATTTAATTTTATAACGATCACTAATAAATTAATTGACCTGTGTCAATAAATCAAATAATTTAATTTCATAACAATCACTATGAAATTAAAATTCAAGGAGTGACAGTCAATGAACACTCAAATCAAACTGACTGAAACGAATCTGCATCAACACCATAAACCTGAAGATGACGTACCTAAAGACCAAGCACCTAAAACAGAAGGCAATTGGTATGCCGTGATTACCCTTTCAATTACCGCATTCATTCTCGTCACCAGTGAGTTTTTACCTATTGGTGTCCTAAACGCAATAGCACAAGATTTACATGTCAGTGTCGGTACAGCAGGCTTAGTCATTACCTTACCTGCAATCATGGGCGCTTTTGCAGCACCACTGATTTCCGTCTGGGTAAAAAGTTTAGACCGAAGAGTATTATTGATCTCATTGACCGCTGTCATGGTCATCGCCAATTTCATCACGGCTTATGCTGCAAGTTTTGAGTTACTGTTACTGAGCCGATTCATATTAGGCATCGCAATTGGTGGGTTTTGGGCAACAGCAATTGCGCTCAGTGGTCGTGTAGCCCCCTCACACCTCCCTATTGCTAAAGCGACTGCAATCGTCATGGCTGGAGTGACTTTAGCCACTGTTTTAGGTGTCCCAATTGGAACTTGGCTGAGTGAACTATATGGCTGGAGAACCGCTTTTGTTATCACAGCGGTCATGGGTTCTGTCATTTTGCTACTTGAATATTTTTTCCTGCCAAAACTTCCACCGACTTCAGCGATCAAATATCGTGACTTGCCTGCACTGTTTCAAAATGAAAAAGCACGTAAAGGCTTGGTCATTATTCTACTTATCGGTTTCGCGCATTTCTCAACCTACAGCTATCTCGCACCATTCTTTAAAAATGTCGCTGGATTTAATGGCTCAACGATTAGTACTTTGCTGTTGGTCTACGGTGCCGCAGGATTTTTTGGTAATGCGTTTGCGGGCTATAGCAGTAATATTAACGTCCGTTATACCTTAGCAGTGGTTGGGCTCAGCCTTGGTATTGTTTTTCTAAGTTTTCCTGTCTTTGCTGTTGATTTAGTCGGTGCATATATTTTAACGGCAATTTGGGGTTTTGCTTTTGGCGCATTTCCAACAACTGCGAATATTTGGATGTTTTTACATGCACCCGAAGCTGTTGAAAAAGGCATGCCTCTATTTGTAGGGATGTTCCAAGTGATGATTGCAGTAGGCGCTTTATTTGGTGGCTTCATGGTCGACCATTTTAATGCAAGCACATTGATTTATAGTGTGATTATATTGATTGGATTGGCTTTACTTGCTGTATTTACCCATAGTCGCGGGTTGAATAATCCAAAGATCCAATGTCCAAATACTTAAAATTTAATCTGTAAATCCAACTCTTATCGACACTTAAGTTCAGCATGTCTAATACATGCTGAACTTTGAATATCAAATCCAACTCAGAAAATCATAATGAACGAATCGCTACACTTTTTCCGAATTGAGTGCTTTTAAAAGTTTATTAAAGTCCAAAATTTCATCTGCCAATTCAATGGCATAATTCGCATGAGAAATCATAAAAATCGTACTCACCTGTTCACGAATTATCGGCATAAGTTTTAGACTTGTTAATTCATCCAACGCTGCTGTGGGCTCATCTAAAATAAGTAATTGTGGTTTTTTTAGCAGAGCACGAATAATACTGATTCTTTGTTTTTCACCACCTGAGAAGCTTTTGTAAATATCTTGAATATCACTATCTAAGCCAATATTGTTCTTTTCAAGTAGTTTGATTAAATCAAATCTCTCCAACCATGACATCAACTCATCATCATTGATATCGAGCATGCTGTTGTGTACTAAATTCTGTCTCAATGTTCCTGAATACACGATTGGCGTTTGGCTGACAAAAGCGATTTCTTTGAAGATATTCGATGAAAACTGATGACTAATATCAAGATTTTTATAATAGAGTTGTCCTTTTTCTATTTGTTGTAAGCCCATCAAGTAGTTAATAAAGCTAGTTTTACCAATCCCTGTTCGACCAACAGCCACATAGAACTTACCTTCTTCAATTTTAAAATTAAACTGTGTTAAACGAGTTTTCCCCAGTGTTAATTCTGCATCTTGAAACTGATAGAAAATTTGTGAAGGGCTAATCAGTTGCTGACTAAATTGATCCTTTTCATACTCGAAATAATCATTGAATTTGTTGATTGCGATAAAATCACCGCGCAGTCGAATAATACTTTGCGACATCATCATTAAAGGCATAGTTAGACTAATAATATAAGTGCTGATCAGTACAAAATCACCTGAAGTAAAACGATTATTTTGGAATAAATAAACCGACAATGCCATAAACACAAACAGGAAGAATCCAACAAAAACCACTTGATACATCATGAAGATGATAATTTTTATATACGTCTGTCTAGATTCAGCCATGTAATGATTGATTCTTTTTTCAAAAGCATTTAACTCGTAGACAGTGGCATCATTCACTTTAATGTCATAACTACTTTGTACTTTTTCAATAATAAACTGATTCAATTGATTGCGAGATTCATACATGGCTGTAAAGAAATCTTGTGTCTTAAAAGTAATCAGCAAAGAGAGTAATACGGTACAAATCGAAAAGCTTAAAAAGTACAATCCATAGCTAAAATCAATATTATTTGAAAGAACCCAAACCATACCAATAATTTGAAAAATAACAGGCACAATAATAAAAAAAACGGTATAAAGGATTTGACCGAATGCTTCCGAACCACGTAATAAATTGGTATTAAATACCCCCGCATCTTGTTTGTTTTGCACGTCATTTTTTAATTTAAAATAATTTCTCATCCCTTCAAAAATAAGAGCGGAGTCCAACCTCCTTAATAAAAACGAACTAATCAACCCATCCACTTGGTTAATGATTTGATTGATCAGCCAACCGCATGCATAGGCTAAAGCCAATAAGTAAAGCAAATCAATTGAAAAATAGTCCCTAAATAATAATGGTTGATTATGCCCTTGAGATTGATCAACCAATAACTTCAAGAGATAAGGTAAACCAATACTCAAAAGTGTTGTTATCAATAAACACAGGCTAATAACCAGTAAATAGGGTTCTGGATGGGGATAAAACTTTTTTGAAATTTCCCAAACTTTGATAAATGTACGAATCTTTTGATCAGTCATTAAAATATCGTCGTATTTTTTAAACTATCTTAAGGGTCGGCTTCATTCGTTTAGAAGTCGTATCGTGTAACAAAATCCAATAATCTTGTTATCTATTCTTTCCAAACACACGCCAAGTATTGTTATCTGCCAAAGGATCGCTATAACTATCATTGCGCTGTTTACGTGGCTTATCCCGTGCATCGACCAGTTCAAAATGAGGCTCTACACTCAATACGATTCCATTTACATAAAACCGAGTACGCGTATATTCACTTTGACCATGTTGAAACACATAAGTCCGTAAATCGACAAATTCACGGTGTGCCACTAAGGCTGCTGTGTCATCGCTGTCTAACCATCGTGCCATCGCTTGAATTTGATCAGGCTCAAACTGACCGCATTTATCTACTAAACTCGCAATACCTCTAAATGTTTTAGATTCCTTTGCACGTGTTTTATTAATACGAATACGATCCACATGAAAGTAAAATAAAGGTAAGTTCAAATGACTCGGTAAATGAATCGCATCGACAACTTCATCTTCCATGAAGGGTTGAAACAAATCTTGCGCTCTTTCAATCAAACCTGTCCATTGAGCGTAATAGGTTTCAACCTGTGCTTTCGATCCATAATAAATCGGCAAGCCCTCAACATTTGCGAGATCCGCTGGTGGCCAAATATTTTGACGTAAAAGTGCAATATCACTTTTTAAACTTTGAACTGCAATGGCATCCTGCATCATGAACTCTACGTATTGCTTAGGCTATTTTTAGATTAAGTCAAAGGTTTAGTTTATGCAAGGCTTTGCCTATAATACCGCATTAGATTTTTATGCTAGGAACAGTTCATGGTTCAGAAAATTGAAGCGACTGATGTAACCGAAGAAGAAGCGTTAAATGCAGTTTTCTTTGAACGTGCTGATGAATTTATCAAACAAGCCAATGAATTTTGCCGTGTTGAGAAAGGCTCTCAAGTGAAACCTGCTGAAATGCGTGGTCAAGTCAGTGCTGCTATGTTGTTTGGTACTGCTCGCTTTAACACTTGGGTTGCAGCCAATGGCTTTAAAGATGGCAATGAAATGCGTGATGCCAAAGATCAAGTGATGTCTTATGTCATGCAACAGTTCCAAATGATGCTTGAAGACAACTATGACGAATACTGCGAACAGTTTGAAAACTATCTTCGTTTCCGTCATAACGAAGAGTTTCATGCCAATAAGCATGACCACAAACACGATCATAAACACTGATTTTGAAATTTTTAAAGCACCTTTAACGCTTTAAGATCATTTAAAAATCAGCATTAAAAGCCCTCTATCACTTGATGAGGGCTTTTTAATTTGGAAAAGAGTCATTCTAAATTTGCTCATCTGAGAGCTTAAATCCATCTATGATTTATTTTTAAAGGATTGGACAAAAATACAATGTTAAGACTGAACTGAATATCGTATCTTATAAAAATCAATGACTCAGTTAAGGACGATAATGAATCATTTAGATTTTCCAATCGTGGATGCGCATATTCATCAATGGGATCCTTACCACACCCCACATGCTGCAGCTTTGGCTGTAAAATTATTCGGTAAACGTCCAAAATTACTCGATAAAGTCGTGCGTCTTGTTAAATCCAAAGAACTCATTGATACCATAGGTTTAACACAACATATCACTGCCCCCTATCTACCAGAAGATTATAAGAAAGATTTGCGACATTATGTCGTTGATCAAGTCGTTCATGTTGAAGCTAGTTGGCATCATCAAAAAGGCAAAGGTGTGGTTGAAGAAACGGCTTTCATTGAATTACTCCCTTTTCAACAACACGATTTAAAATTAGGTGCATTGATTGCAACCGCTGATCCACGAGATTCAAATTTCAAAAAAATATTGAAAATGCATAATCAAGCCTCTCCTCATTTTAGAGGAATTCGTAAAATGGCTTCCTTCCATGAAGATAAAGGCATTTATGCATGGGCAAATGAACCGCATTTATATCGCAATAAGAAGTTTCTCAAAGGCTTTGAGTTATTAGCTCAATACAATCTCAGTTTTGATGCATGGACGTATTCAACACAGCTTTCAGATGTCATTGCACTTGCAAAACAGTTTCCTGAAACATCGATTGTTCTTGATCATTTAGGGACACCTGCTGGACTTTTTGGTGCAGTGGGTAAGCATACTGGACTCACTAAAACTGCTCGTGAAAATATCTTCTTTCACTGGCAAGAAGACATTGCTGAACTTGCAACGCTACCCAATGTTTACACCAAAATGTCTGGGTTGATGATGCCTGTATTGGGCCATCATTTTCATCAAAAACATCAACTTGCTTCTAAGGAACAAGTATTTGACTTGGTTCACCCATTGATCACTCATACGTTGCAAAGTTTTGGTCGTTATCGTGTGATGTTTGCTTCAAACTTCCCGATGGACAGTGTCAGCTCGTCGTTGGTCAATATTATTGACGCTTTCAGCGATGTGGTTGCAGCTTATGATCCCGATGCGCTTGAACAAGTATTCCGTAAAAATGCCATGCAGTTTTATAGAATGAAATCATAGTCATAACAAATGAATTTCTCACAATGACATGATATTCGTCATTTCCAATAAAAAAGCCCCGATATCGGGGCTTTTAAAACTAAAAATTTAAATGCTCATTACTTTACTGGCTTGGCATATTGATCAGCCATCACTTCAACCAAATGATCTAACTTAATGTATTTTTGAATGACTGCATCTATATCTGCTTTGGTCAGCTGAGCAAATGCCTGATCACGCTCTAGACGTGATTTAAAGCTTCTGTTCTGCTCAAGCTGACTGTTTAAGCCACGATGAATACGACGCTCATCTTCAAGATTGGTCACGCGTTGCTTCATAATATTGGCTTTTGCCGCTTCCAACTCTTGTTCAGTCACACCATTTTTTAACAAGTCGTTCAGTACTTTATGCACACCTTGAGAAACTTGCGTAGATTTCCCAGCGGTATAGTCTGCACTAATACCCAGCGCACCCGTGTTTTGGAAGCTGCTTAAAGTCATATTACTGCCAAAACTATAAACCAATGCATTTTTTTCACGCAACTCCATCGCTAAACGAGATGAAAGCTGAGATTCACCCAAAATATTACTTAAGACCAATAAGGCTTCAGCATCAGGATGTCTATTGCCTACAGGAAGCGTAATGAGCGCTTGGTAATTACCGAACTGGCGCTGTTCAGCCAATGCATGCACTTTCTGAGCTGGATACTCAAAATATTCTGAACTTAAGCGTTGATAAGGTTGAGTCGTTTTAGATTGCCCTAAAGATTTGTTTAAATACTTGAGCAATGACTTCGCATTAAAATCACCTGTCACTGAAATTTGACCATTCTGCGTAGTGAAATATTGTTTATACAAAGATTTCACATTGTCATTGGTGATCGAAGTCACCTGTTTTTTAGCAAGCTCTGGCTCAAAATGGTAACGTAAATCACCTGGCTGATACTTTTCTAAAATTCGTGCAATCGTGAGAGATGCAACCGTCTCAGGTTCTGTATAAGAGCGATTTAATGACGATAAAGTTTGCGATTTAATCAAGTCAAATTGAGTCTGCTCAAATTTTGGATTGTTCATCACATCAATAATAAATTTGAAAAACTCTTCAAATTTTTCATTTTTAGCCGAAATTTGAATACTGATTCCATTCTCGACAGCACTCGCACTGGCACGACCACCTGCATCAATTGATTTATCAGCAATGTCTTGCAAACTATATTGCTCAGATGCACGAAGTAATAGATAAGACATGAATCCAATCACTTCAGCTTGATCTTTTAATGATTCAGCCGTACCAAAATTCAGAGCAATCGATGCATACGTTTTATCATCTCGAGTACTGGTTGGAAACAGCGCATATTGCATGCCATTTTTCAGCGTACCCGTCTGAATCTTCTGATCAATTTTCTCAACATATTGCTGAGACATTGTTAAATTTTGAGCGACTTCAGCCTTATACACGCTTGGATCTTTTAAAGGTTCAGCTTTTGTATCTTGTTGATCTAACGTTTTTGCCGTTTCAGCGCCTTTCTGTAATTCCAACGCTTTCTTTTGATCTTCAGGTGTTGGTTTGATATCCCCTGAAATACGATGTTCTGCGATCAGAAACTGATTAATAATTTGATTGACATCATTCACTTTTAAATTTTGTACTTCAGCTTGGTCTTTGAAGTACTGCGTCCAATCGCCATTGGATGAAACCACATAATCACTCAGCATACCACCTACCGCAGAGGCACTGGTCATCATGCTTTTCTGACTATTTTTAATGAGATTTTTAACACGATTTAACTCAACCTCATTAAAGTTATGTTTTTTCTCAATGCCTTGCATCAGCGCCGAACCAACTTTTTGAGCATCATGATTCGGTGCATAAACTGCGCCCATAAAAACTAAGTTGAAATCTTGAGTGAGCCATGTAGTTGATTGAACTTGAGTTGCAGTTCCTGTTTCGACCACGTCCTTATACAAATGACCACTCGGTTGCATGGTGAATAAGAAAGGAGATAAAGCGAGCGCAGTTTGAATTTGCTGATTTTTACCATTTAAATAAATATTATATTTACCAAAATCACTCCCTTTTTTAACTTCAAATGCACGTTCTTGAATTTTAGAACTATCTAAAACAGGAACATTCACTTGTTTAGGAACAGTACGCGCTGCAATAGAATTAAAATTCTTTTCAACGGTATCTAAAACTTGTTTTTTATCAAACTTACCTGCGATTACCATCACTGCATTGTTCGGTGCATACCACGTTCGATAAAATTTATTCAGCTCATCTATCTTGATCGATTTTAATTCTTTCAAATCACCAATTGGTAAGCGACCCAAATACTGATTACCATAGGCAGATTTCCAGATCTGATCCATCAATACTGAGAATGGTTGATCTAAGCGTACTTCACGTTCACGTTCTACAATATTAATTTCAGAAGGTACGAATTTTTCTTGAAGTACCAACTTGTCCATACGTTCAGCTTCAAGATAAATCATTTCATCTATCGCTGTTTTTTCAGGGCGAATCACACTGGTATATTTTGTTGAATAATAATCCGTACTTGCATTACTCATTAGAGAATACTGATCTAAACGGCGTTGAAACTCCTCACCTTTTACATTCTCAGTACCTTTAAATGCCAAATGCTCTAAAAGATGAGCCATCCCGCCTTTACCTTGAGGGTCATTCAATGCCCCTGTGAGGTAAATCGTGTTCATGAACACTTTATTTTCTTTATCATTGGGTGCAAGGATCACACGCAAGCCATTGTCCAATTTGTATTCTTCAATGTTTTGCTCTGACTTCAACAAAATAGGCTGTGCTAAACCTGTTGCACTCACACCCAATACACAAATTGCCAATGAAAGTGTTCTAAACCGTAATAACATAGGAGGTCCAATTTATACTTTTAAAAATAAGTGTCATTTACTGAAATATATGACGTTTCAACGATTCTACAGTCGCTATTCAAATCAATAACGACTGTAATTTAAAGCAAGTTAATGCCTAAGTTTTCTCTTAGAAATGAATTTCAGCCGTCATGTATAGTTTTGCATAACCTGAAATTTCGATACGATCATTGCTTTGAATATCACAGTGCAACTCTCCCCCTCTTTCAGAACTTTGAAAGCCAACCAATTTATATTTATTTAATTTTTCAGCCCATAAAGGTGCAAGTCCAGTATGCATTGAACCCGTTACAGGGTCTTCATCGATACCTTTATGCGGTGCAAAATAACGAGCAACATAATCGTATTTATTTGAAGCCGATGTGATTGAAATATCAGGCGCATCAGATGCGGTAATCGAAGTACTGACTTCGTACGCCTCTGCAATCGCGTTGATCATGGCAAAATTTGGTTTTGCATCAATCACATCCTGTTCAGACTCACATACTAAGATGTACGCCTGCTGATTTAAATAAACCTCTTTAAACGGTTTATCAATCACTTGATGTAATAGTTCTGGAAACTCTTCAACACGATGCGGACGGCGAGTCGGAAAATTCATCAAAATTTTGCCGTCATTGGCTTGTTGAATGGTAAAGATGCCTAAATCTTTTACATGAAATTGAATGGTTTTCGCTGTTGTGTAATCTTTGAATAAAACAAAACTACTTGCTAGTGTTGCATGCCCACAAAAATCCACCTCAACCTTGGGTGTGAACCAACGAATTTCAAAGTTTTCAGGATCAATAATTTTAACAAAAGCGGTTTCGGCTAAATTATTTTCTGCCGCAATATTTTGCATCAATGAATCTGTTAACCATTCGTGACTTACAATCACCGCCGCAGGATTTCCTTTAAACAGCTCAGTTGTAAACGCATCCACTTGGTACATCTTCATTTTTACTCTCCATAACGCCATATTTCCCATCATAGTGAATAATGGATCACTGTAAATTTGATTTGAAATAAATCTCAGCTTTCCATCATTCATCTTAAAATTGGGGATTCTTTTAATTTTTGTATTTTATAGTGATTTTGGAGATTAATTTTTACAGTTTTACCATTAATTACATTTTCTATTCAACATTCAAGTTTTATCAGCAACTGAATAAAATGAAATGGGTAATACGGTAAAGGTACACATAAAAAATGAGCTAGCTTTTATCAAGCTAACTCATTTCTTCAGATTATGGGGATGGGACATCATTCTATTCACGTTGTTGATTGTTCTTCTGTTGTAGGTTTTGCTGACCTTGTTGATCAGATTGAGGTTGCTGTTGTTGTTGCTGATTTAAGTTTTGTTGATTTTGCTGATTATGTTGGCGTTGATTTGGGTTTTGTTGCTGCTGCTGTTTTTGCTGATCAGACTGAGGTTGCTGTTGTTGTTGCTGTTGGTTTTCATTTTGCTGGTTTTGTTGCTGTTGTTGGTTTTGTTGATTCTGATGCTGATTATGCTGTTGATTTGACATGATAGTACTCCGATGAATGATTGATGTATTGACCATTAATTTATTGAATAAAATAAAAAGTGACCATTTTCCAATTCCGATCATTGCTAGTATCAATGAGTCGTTGTGTGACCACTCCTTCAACATACGCCATTTTCTAATAGATCAAAGCATGAGCCTGTATCTAAATAAGACAACGTAAGCACACAAATTTAAATCTCAATGAAATCATTGATCATTCACTTTAAATGTTTACCTTCTTCACACAATCAATCAAAACACTCACCCAGTTTCACTCAGCATTTCCAGGTATTTGTTCAGCATTTTTAGTCATATTCAGTTTCCATTTTAGGCTCAACCTTAAGTTCAAGACTCTTGATCAATAGACTATTTTTCTTGTAAAAATGGGTAAGGATTAGTCGCACCTGAGCCTTGTAAATAAATCCCGTAATGCAAATGGGGTGGCGTATTCTGAGCATTGCCTGTATTGCCCACATATCCGAGCACTTGCCCAACTTCAACCCAATCGCCTTCTTGAATTTGATTTGAATATTCATCTAAGTGAGCATAATAATGACGACTCAACGCGGGTCCTATCACCCATACCACTTTACCGCCAAGTCGATCTAAACCGACTTGAGACACGATTCCTTGAGTACTGCTCAGGACAGGTGTTCCCCTTTTTGCAAAGATATCCACGCCTTGATGCTTTCTTCCTTCGCTTCGAGCACCTCCCCAAGTATCGGCAATTTGTTTTGGCTTCACACCTTCAACAGGTACAACTAAAGTCTCTGAAAGTTTCTGTTGTTGTAATTGATAATATAGATATGGGTAAGCCAGTCCAGCAGATTCACCTGAAGGTGGTGGCTGACATGCACTCAATAAACTCAACATGCCTACCATCAGGATAATGTGCACTTTATTCATATATAAAGCTCTCAAGAATGAATACTTCTAAAAATGAATACTTGTAAACACTTATGATTTCTAACCCAATATTATTTTTAAATTTATAAAATCAGTGCAGTTATCATTTGATTACACATATTTGACATAATCATCCTCAGCTCACAATGTTAAATCTGTATAACTTTCAGCAACGTTAAATCATGCTTTAGGTATCAATGTCTAAGTAATTCTTCCCTATGTATCAATTCCTTAAATTCTGTGTATGAGTGATTTGAGCACTCAATAAAATTAATGAATCCTCATACTTAAGTGTAATACCTGTATTTTAATTGGACACTTTTCACTCAAATCAATACTATAGATTTAAATCATTTTTATATATTAAAAATAGAGGAACAGGATGTTCTCTACCAATAAAGCTCAACTGAGTATTTTTCTTTGCCTGTGCATGTGTCTAGGCATCGGCATCTTTCGATTTTCTTACACCGCATTATTACCCAGTACACGCGAAAGCTTTGAATGGTCAGCGCAATTTGCCAGTATTTTAAGCAGTGCAAATCTTTTGGGTTATCTCATTGGTGCATTTTGGGCGATGCGTCTACCACAAACACGGCGCATGACGCTGTATATACAAGGTGCTGCCATCGCAGGCAGTTTAAGTTTACTGTGCTGCGCCTTTGATAATTTCCCGCAAACTTGGTACATGTTTTGGCGAATCGTATCGGGCATTTGTGGGGGCTTAATTATGATTCTGTCCCCCAGTATTGTGGCGCAATGCTGTGAACTCAAAGACCGCTTTCAAATCAACTTCATTGGTTTTAGTGGTATTGGCATCGGTGTCTTACTTGCGACCTTATTTTTACCTTATCTTGACCGAATCTCGACACAAACTGCATGGCTAATCTTGGCAAGCTTTGCAGGCATCATAACGATTGTGCTCAGCATATTCCTAAGTCGCTTCAAAGCACAACTATCGACTCAGGTTGCATCAACTCGTACCACAACAGAACTGAATATCTTCTTTTTTAGTTTGCTTGCAGTGTATGGTGCGAGTGCATTTGCCTATGTACCCCATTCGCTTTTCTGGATTGATTATTTAACCGATGTATTACAGCTTGATTTGTATTGGATGAATTTAAATTGGATTCTTTACGGACTGGGAAGTTCACTCGGCGCATTTACCTCATACCTACTCGCCAAGAAATTTGACAATATTCAAGCTTTAAAAATCTTATATAGCTGTTATGTATTTGCGATCTTGATTGCAATCGTCAGCCAATATTCAATACTCACCTTTATGTCTTCTTTCTTAACAGGTCTACTCAACCCTGCTGTGGTCTTTTTAACCTCCTACACCATTTTGCAACGCTATACTGCTTCTTATAAAAAGCTATGGAGCATTGCAACCATTCTGTTTGCAACTGTGCAACTGATCGGTGGATTGAGTTTTAGTGGCTTACAAGTTTTAGGGGTCGATTACCATCAGCAGTTCTTATTGGCTGCGTTCGTTCTATTACTTGGAACCGTGCAATTCTTTTGGATTACACGAAAGAAAGAACAAGTTGAATACATTTAATAACGATGAATCTAATAGCGATGAATCTTGCATGAATAAAAACCCACCTTAAGGTGGGTTTTTATTCATCAACAACTGAATGGAATCTATTGATCAATCATTCATATGCTCAATGATTGCCTGTCCAAACTCAGAACAACGTAAAAGTTTGGCACCTTGCATAAGTCTTTCAAAATCATAGGTCACTGTTTTCGCTGCAATCGCTCCTGAGATTCCTTTAATAATCAAATCAGCAGCTTCATTCCACCCCATATCACGTAGCATCATTTCAGCAGAAAGAATGATTGAACCCGGATTCACCTTATCCTGACCTGCGTATTTCGGTGCTGTACCATGTGTTGCCTCATAGACTTGAATCGCACCACCAATATTCGCACCCGGTGCAATCCCTATACCACCAACTTCTGCCGCCAAAGCATCTGAAATATAGTCACCATTTAAGTTCAGTGTGGCAATCACAGAATAATCGGATGGTCGCATCAAAATTTGTTGTAAGAAAGCATCGGCTATCACGTCTTTGATGATGATGTCTTTGCCTGTTCTAGGGTTTTTAATTTTCACCCAAGGTCCACCATCCAAAAGTTCGCCACCGAAACGCTCCATTGCGACTTCATAGCCCCATTCTTTAAAAGCACCTTCGGTGTATTTCATAATGTTGCCTTTATGCACCAAGGTTACATTCGGCTTATCATTATCAATCGCAAATTGAATGGCTTTACGCACCAAACGCTGTGTGCCTTCTTTGGACACAGGCTTAATACCAATACCACAATTCTCTTCAAAACGAATTTGGGTCACTCCCATTTCTTCTTTTAAGAATTTAATGATTTTTTTGGCCTCAGGTGAGTCTGCTTTCCATTCAATACCTGCATAAATATCTTCAGAGTTTTCACGGAAGATCACCATATCCGTCAGTTCAGGACGGCGTACAGGTGAAGGGACGCCTTCAAACCAACGTACTGGACGGACACAGACGTAGAGATCAAGTTCTTGGCGTAATGCAACATTTAAAGAGCGAATCCCACCACCTACTGGCGTAGTCAATGGTCCTTTGATCGAAACAACATAATCTCGAAGCGCTTCAAAAGTTTCTTCTGGCATATAACTGCCATAGATTTTATTGGCTTTTTCGCCACAATAGACTTCCATCCAAACAATCGAACGTTTTCCAGCATAGGCTTTTTGAATGGCTGCATCGACCACAGCTTTCATGGTCGGGGTAATATCTACCCCAATACCATCGCCTTCAATGAAGGGAATAATTGGATGATTGGGAACATTGAGTGATAAGTCTGCATTTACTGTAATTTTACTTCCATCTGCAGGAATAACGATCTTCTGATAACCCATAGTATAAACACTCCCTTTTTATGCGGATTCTTAATTCATTTTGTTTTAGGTTTTAAGCAAACGTCTTTTCTCATCTGATTCTAGTCTAAATCCTGTTTGCTCAAGATTTATATGTGAAATGTGTACATTTCAAAATTGAATAAATATTCACCAAGCTCGAATGATGGTTAATTTCAAACTGCTCATTCTAGATTTAAAAAGTCTGCTATAATCTCCCGCATTATTTGTGGGCATACCTCTTTCCCCACTCCACATTCGCTAGAACAGGTTGCTCATTCGCGCACCTTTTTAAGCATCAAATTTTATTCATTTATATCAGTTGGTTATAATGAAAATTGTAATTTTAAATAAACCTTATGACGTTCTCTCCCAGTTTCGTGCAGATGAAAAGCACCAAACGATGGCTGATTTCGTAAACGATCCATCGTTACGTCTTGCTGGTCGTTTGGACATGGACTCTGAAGGTTTAGTGTTTTTAACCGATCACGGTGGTTTAAACCAATACATCACGAACCCTGAAAATAAGAAATTTAAGACTTATTTGGTTCAGGTTGAAGGTGATGTGACTGAAGAAGCTTTAGAAAAACTTCGACAAGGGATCGAGCTGAAAGATGGCATGACTTTGCCTGCTAAAGCAGCAAAAGTTTCTGAGCCTGAATGGTTATGGGAACGTGTGCCGCCTGTTCGTTTCCGTGCATCTGTTCCAACGTCTTGGGTTGAGATTTCAATCTGTGAAGGTCGTAACCGTCAAGTGCGTCGTATGACGTCTGCTGTTGGTTTCCCGACGCTTCGTTTAATCCGTACCAAAATTGGTGCGATTGACTTAATTCAAATGGGTTTAAAACCAGGTGAAACTAAAGAAATCGAACCGTTGTTGTATCCTGATTTCCAAAGCATTCCTGCTGAAGAACCATACCGTTCACGTTCTTATGTGAAAAAACCGGGTGGTACTGGTGGTAAGCCGATGGTTCGTAAAAATAAAGATGGTTCTGTGAAGAAGACCTCTGGTACGAAGCGTATTTGGCAGATGGATGAAAGTGAGAAACCGAAGCGTAAAACCAATGGTACTACACGTCCAAATACTAAAGCACCGCGTGGGCGTGGACGTGGTCGCGGTTAATTGATTTAATAAAAAAGGATGCTTAGGCATCCTTTTTTAAGTGATTAAATAATAAATTTATTCATCATCAAATAAATCTAAGCCAATTTTCAAATCGTATCTCGAATAAATTTTCAAATCTAATTCAAGATTATTAACACACTTCTGAATACCCGTATCCTCCGATAAAAGTATTTCAGCTCCATTTGCTAATGCAATTGCAATTATTTGTAAATCAACTTTAACTTTCTGCTTGTGTTCATTAAATATATCTTTATGAAGTTTAAAAGCTAACTCGCCTGTAATCAAAGAAGCTTTTTTATCCAAAATTCCTGTAAGGACTTTACTATGTTCATATGCTAAAAGCTGAATGCGTCGCTTATTGAAGTCATGAGCCGTAAACTCTGCAATAACTGGTGTTGGGATTAATAATATTGCATTATTCTGATGTAAAAAAGTCTCAAGATTATTATAAATAGCTCTATCTGATACGAGATTTACCAAAATATTATTATCAATAGCAACAATCACTCATGACGCTCCTTAAGCCATTCTTCTATAGGGTCATCAAACTTGTTCCAACCACTATCCCCTGCATCTTTAAAATCATTTATCCAATCTAAAATATTTCCATCTTCAACTTCTTGAATATTATCAGCAGTAAATTCAATGAGTTCTAGATCGTTATAATTTCTATATCTATATTTTGCCTTACCAATAAACTGTAATTGATGTTGAGTACGCCATTTGTTACCTAAATTCATAGATAAAGATGGTGATATTGCAACATTGACATTATTTCCTGCAATAGTTTGAACTTGAATGTGGTCTGTCTTATCACTACCCTCTTTCAGACCAATAACTCGCCCTCTAATAGATTCAGGCTGAGTGAAAATAAATCCATCTTCTTTCTTTTTAAACTCATGTAACTTTATATATTCGTCGTTAGCAGAGGATTTATAGCGAAGTAATGTACTTGCTTTGGGATATTTATTCAAAAAATCTGTAATTGTTTTATAAGCGCCTGTCTCATCATTTACTGATTTTTGAAAACTAGCTACTTTTTCATCAAAATACTGATCATCGAACTTAACGCAATAATCTGCAGACCCTTCTTTTACATCCCCCCATACTAAATTTTTTGAGCCTAACATTTTGCATAGGGATTCAAGTAACTTTGCTGAGTCTAAAGGATTAATTTCTTTGAGCTTTATTCCACTAACATATAGAGAGAATGTATATTCGTGCTCAATTGTCATAACATTCACCTCCTATTTAGTTAGTAATTAATTTTAAAAAAAGAAAAATTTGTATTTTGTATAATTTAACATCTTTCATTTAATGTTCAAAACATTGAAAAAAATAATAAGATAATATATATGGAGCTCAAGATTACTAAATTCCCATTTAAAACCAATTAATAATGTTAGTTGATCATAAAAAACCCATACCTAAGTTGGGTTTTTTATGAATTTATACATCTACGCAATTAAGCTTTAAGCCATTTTTCCACTTTAGCTTGATCTTCGACTTTCAGGTTAACTTCAGTTAATGCACTGCCTGATGCTTTCACTTCAAACTGCATAAACTCATCACGACGGAATGCATAAACGATATAAGTACCGTCTTGCTTCGCATACTTCTCAACAAGTTTCGCTGTGGCTTTTAAACCATCAATTGCCACAATCACGTCATTCGCAGAAAGCCCTGCAAGAACGCCTGAACCATCACGACGCGCAGACTGAATCAATACACCCTCAGGTTTATCTGCTAACTTCAAACCAAATGGCAATGACTTATCATGATTCAATGTATAGCTTAAGCCAAACTCTGGGAATAGCTGATCAAGCGGTAATTCATCTGTGGTATTAATCAAATGATTAATTTGTTCAGACCAATCATCACCTGTTAGCTCATTCGCTAACTCATAAATGGTACGTTCATTGACCTGAATGCCATTTTGCGCATTTTCATACAACTTACGCATCAAAGCATCAAGACTTGATCCACGTAAACGTAAACCTAAGTCTAAACAAAGCGCGACTAAACAGCCTTTGTTGTAATAGCTCGTGCCTGCATTATTTGAGTTTTCATCTTGACGATAAAACTTCACCCACGCATCAAAACTTGACTCTGCAACCGTCTGAACTGCACGACCTGGATTTTGTAGATAACGATCAATTTGTGATTTTAACAGTTTAATGTATGACTCTTGATTGATCACACCACTACGAAGCAAAATCAAATCATCATAATAAGAGGTGAATCCTTCAAAGATCCAAAGCAAAGAGGTATAGCCTTCTTTGTTTAAATCATAATTCACAAAATTTTCAGGGCGAATGAATTTCACCAACCATGAATGGAAATACTCGTGGCTACACAAACCTAAAAAGCGTTGGTAATCTGTAGAAGGTTCTACAGGCTCGTTGGCTTTTGGTAGATCATCACGTGGTGAAATCAAACTTGTGCTGTTTGGATGTTCTAAACCACCATAGCTATTGCCTGTTGCCATAGTCATGAAGGTATAGTTTTCAAATGGCGCTGAACCAAACATTGAAATTTCTGTGGCACAGATCTTTTCAATATCTTGTTTCATACGCTGTTCATTCATGGCATGTTTGCCTGAAACCACAAACTCATGCGGAATGCCATTCGCTTCAAAACTAAAACGCGTTTGATCTGCCAATTCAAAAGGTGAATCAATCAGTTCAGCATAGTTTTGCGCTTTAAGGGTATAACGTCCCTTCACTAAACTTTTTGAAGGTAAGCCAGTCGCCAATTGGAAATGCTTTAATTCAGGTGGTAAGAATAATTCCACTTCAATCGCTTTATCATCCTGACCTTCTAAACCTAAACATGCACATGCTGGATTGACATATAAACGTGTTTGATCAACATACGCCCCACGGACAGATAGATCATAGGCGTATACATCATATTCAACCGTGATCAGCTCAAAATCAGTATTGAAAAGTTGCCATTTATTTTTTTCATTCTTACGAATTTGCAATAAACGACCATCTTCATCATAAGCACGGACACCTTCAATATGCTTTGAAAATTCACGAATCAAATAACTGCCCGGAATCCAAGTCGGTAGTGACAACACTTGAGTTGGTTGTGCAACAAAACGTAGAGTCACGTGGATGAGATGCTGACGATAATCGTCAAATTCGATCTGATAATGCAACATAATAAGTCTTTAAAATACTAAAGCGAAAATTTGTATCTAGATTATCATTTTTTTTACAAGACTTGCTCAGTTCGTTGTATTTGTCTACAAAACTGACTAGCGAAGCGAAAAAAAAAGGCATAGCATGCGGGGTGCTTGATATATCACTGCCACTGGATCGGCTCTAAAAGGTAATACCGTTGAAAATCATCATCTCACTCTGCTTTCTGATCAGTTTTTTCTGCACCACATTTGCACATGCAAGCTTACTCAAGATCGACCCGCTTAGCGTTGAAGCTGAAGCATGGACGATTTTAGACCCTCAATCAGGTCAAATCATTGCAGAGCATAATAGCCACGTACAACGCGCCCCTGCGTCACTGACCAAAATGATGGTTGCTTATATCGCACTAAAAGACATAAAAGCAGGTAAGTTAAATAAGAATGAAATTTTAACAGCAACGCCTGTGGTCAATATCGTGCAGTGGGATGAGTCCCAAATGTACTTAAAGCCGAGTGAACAAATTTCTGTCGATCAGCTTTTGGCCGGTTTGATCGTGATGTCTGCAAATGATGCTGCTGTGACTTTGGCTGAACGAATTTCAGGAGATATTCCAAAGTTTCTTGCGCGAATGAACCAAGAAGCCAAAGCATTGGGCATGAAGGATACACATTTTTCAAATACCGCAGGTATTTCGATGGATGATCATTATTCAACAGCACATGACTTGGCGTTATTGGGTCAGGCGCTTTCTCTAGAAACACCTGATTATCTGTATTATTCAAAACAACAAAGCTTTACTTACAACTTACATTTCCACCGCGCGACTAATATTTTGCTCAAACAAGATGCGACCGTGGATGGCTTAAAAACTGGATTTACTAAAGCCGCAGGTTTTAACCTTGCTTTAACTGCAAATCGTCTTACCACTAATTTTGATTCACCCAACCGTCGTTTGATCGTGGTGGTATTGGGCGCTCAAAATGCATTTAAACGTGCCGATATTGCTCATAAGTTGATGAATTTGGCTTATACCTACAGTCGTAATGAAGTCATCATTAAAGACAAGCAACTGATTGCAGAACTGCCAGTCGTCCAATCCACTCTGAAAATGTTCAAGGTTGAATCTAAGCAACCTAAACTTGCCACGACTGCCCTATACAATCCTGAAGCTGCAATTGATTTAAATCAGTTTGATAATGTGAATTATCGCATCATGCAACCTGATCAATTTGGCGTTGTGACTGCAGTCGAACCCTTAACTCAAACAAAAACACACTTAAATGTAGAGCTTGTGAACTCATCATTAACCGCGCCATTAGCCAAAATGGTTCAACTGGCTCAGGTGAATGTTTATCAAGACAATAAATTGATTCAAAGCATCATGATTGAAGATGAAGTAAAGATCGAGGAAGCTTCTTGGTTTGAGAAATGCATTAACTGGTTTAAAACTTTATTCTCATTTGGATCTGAAGGTCAGGCTAAAATCCATTTATTAAACTAAAGGGATAAGCTCCAATATTTTTGAAATTATTTTTGAATCAATTGTTATGAATTAGAATGTAATAAATATCAGCATTCTAATTCAAGCTTTCTCTAAGCGTTATGAAAGTAAGGTCTACATAAAAGCCTCTTATTCTATAAGAATAAAAAACTATATAAATAATCTCTTATTACAATCCATTTTTATTTATCATTTACTAAACAAATACTTCATTTAAGCTTAATTATCGCTATGCTAACTCATAAATATGAATAACATTTAGAGCCAACAAAAAATGAGAATCAAATCTCTTTGCCTAATTGGGTTTTGCACACTCAGTCTGATCGCTTGTTCCAAAGAAAAACCAGCTCCGCAAGATGCTCAAGCCAATCAAACAACTAGTGAAGCAACTATAAATCATCAAGCTACAGTTGAAAAAAAAGAATTTGATCCTGAAAAACTACCAAAAACTGATTTAGCAAGTACTGCCTTTCCATATATCGAACTCCCTGAAATTTATACCACCAATGGTCATCACCTACTGGAAAATGAAAAATTCTACTTCGCTGTTCAAAACGCAGTTAAACCTTTTGAAGGAAAAATTTATACTGCTCCCATTACAACTAAAGATCACTTAAGTTCATTTTCAAATAGCGTAATGACTCAAGCCTTTCAACAACAAATGGAGAAGCTTGACGCTCAAAAACTGAATGATCAGGAAATACCTTATGCTGTATATGAAAGTATTCCTGACGCTATTGAAAAAAGCGAAGTTAATATTGGTCATCCAACATTGACCTATGGTTTTAAAAATAAGGATGGTGTTCCTGTCATCGCTCAACTTAGTCTCAACGCACCCCAAATAGTAGTGATGGAGCTTAAAACCAACGCGAATACGACTGCACCTATAAAGTTATCATCAACTCAAGAAGTCACGACTTCTCAAGCGCTTGAAAAAAGTATAGCGGATACAGGTAAAGCGACTGTTTATATCAATTTTGCAGTAAATGAATCTCAAATTGAATCATCAAGTTCCGCAACTATAGATGAAATCGTCAAACTACTAAATGCGAACCCATCCCTTAAACTCGCCATTCAGGGACATACTGACAATACAGGTGATGCTAAACGAAACTTACAACTATCAGAGAAAAGAGCACAATCTGTCCGTGCAGCATTAATTGAAAACAATGTATCGGCAAATCGACTTGAGTACAAAGGATTTGGACAAGACGTTCCTATCGTGAGTAATTCCACTAAT
The DNA here is from genome assembly GCF_059515925.1 of Acinetobacter sp. CY81. Classification (NCBI taxonomy): domain Bacteria; kingdom Pseudomonadati; phylum Pseudomonadota; class Gammaproteobacteria; order Moraxellales; family Moraxellaceae; genus Acinetobacter; species Acinetobacter sp. CY81. Next base: position 41,286 of record NZ_JCAKNC010000005.1, on the reverse strand, counting down.
GAAGGCAAAGCACAAAACCGTAGAGTAGAATTAATCAAAGTAGAGTAATCATCCCTATTTAGAATACTTTTTTTGATTGGAATTACTCAATCTTGACTAAATTAATCAACTTTTTATTGTAAATCTGTAACATGTTGAACAATTAAGAATGATTTAAAGAAAAGAGATGGCATATTAATACCATCTCTTTTTTTATGCTTTTAAATCAAATAATAATAGGTTAATTATGTCTAAAGTAAATCAATCAGAACTGCATCATGTCGTGATTGTCGGTGGTGGAGCTGGTGGTCTCGAACTAGCAACTCAACTCGGTGACCTCTTAGGTAAATCTCAAAAAGCCAGAATCACGTTAGTCGATCAAAAGCTGACGCATATTTGGAAACCGCTATTACATGAAATTGCTGCGGGTACCATGAATACGCATGATGAAGGTACTAATTATTTTGCACATTCAGCCAAACATCATTATGAGTTTATATTAGGTCGCTTAGATAAAGTTGAACGTGATCAAAAACAAATTATTCTAGCCAAGTCTCAAGCATCAAAATATGAACAAACCAATGAGACTTTGACTCTTAGTTATGACACTTTAATTTTGGCAGTCGGGTCAGTATCGAATGATTTTAATACAACAGGCGTGAAAGAGTTTTGTCATTATTTAGACACACCTACTCAAGCTGAAATCTTCCAACAAGATTTATTGCATTTGTACCTAGATGCGCAAAATCAAAATTCAGATCGCGAACTACATATTGGAATTATTGGTGCGGGAGCAACAGGTGTTGAGCTTGCGGCAGAATTGGTTCAAGCCAAACAAAACTTTTATAAATATGGTTTAAACAAAATTAATCCTCAAAAAGTGGTCATTAGCCTTATTGAAGGTGCAGATCGAATTCTGCCTGCCCTGTCTGAGAAAATGGCTGAACATAGCCTAAAACAATTCGAACTGATGAAAGTTAATGTTCTGACAGCTAAACGCGTTGAAAAAGTCGATGCTCAGCATATTTATTTTAATGACGGCACCAGTATCCCTGCCGAACTTAAAGTATGGGCTGCTGGTATTAAAACGCCTAAAGTGATTCAAGAACTCGAAGGCTTCACTAAAGATCGCATGGGGCGTATTGAAGTATTCGCAACATTGCAGACCAAAGCCGATCCGAATATCTTTGCATTAGGAGATTGTGCGCATTGTGTATTAGATGCCAGAGATCAACCACTTGGTCCTCGTGCACAAGTTGCCAGCCAACAAGCTGCTTTTATGGTTGAAGCGATCAAAGCGCGAATTAAGGGCAAACAGCAACCCATGTTCAACTTCTCCGACAAAGGCTCATTGGTTTCTTTAAGTGAAAATAAAGCAGTCGGTGAGCTACTCGGGCAAGTCAATGTTCAAGGCTTTGTAGCAAAATCAATGTACGTATCACTCTACCGTTTACATCAAGCAACGATTTATGGCTATACCCATGCAGGATTATTGACGGCTAAAGATTTTGTTACACGTAAAATTGCACCTAAAATTAAATTGCATTGAAATCTGAAAACATGCCCCAATCTATGAAAAAACGATCATAAAACATGGTTAAACCATGGAAAATGCATTTTTTTAGCAAATTTAGTCTACAAAAACTGTATTTCACTTTATGATGTACCCTTAAAAATATTGTATGGATCATTAACATGACTGTTATTGCAAATGACCTTGTGGTTTCTTTTAACTATAAATTGACTAATGCTGAAGGCGAGACTCTCGACCAATCTCAAGCAGAACCACTTGCATATTTGCACGGTGCTGGAAATATCATTCCTGGTCTTGAAAAAGCGTTAGAAGGCAAAGCTGTAGGTGACAAATTTACAGTAAATGTTCCTGCTGCTGAAGGTTACGGCGAATACAACGCTGACTTAGTTCAAGAAGTTCCAGCGCAAATGTTCCAAGGCGTTGAAAACATCGAAGCTGGTATGCAATTCCAAGCTCAAACTGATGATGGCGTTCAAATCGTAACTGTTAAATCTGTTGAAGGCGACAACATCATCGTTGATGCTAACTTCCCATTGGCTGGTCAAGATTTAACTTTTGATGTTGAAATCGTGTCAATTCGTGAAGCTTCTCAAGAAGAATTAGATCACGGTCACGTACACGGTGCAGGTGGTCACCACCACTAAGATCATTTGATCTTGATGGTAAAAAGGCAAAGTACTTACTTTGCCTTTTTTATTGCTTGTTTTTAACCTAACCCAAACTCTACTGATCTGTTGCTTTTATCTTCAAATAGATCAAATCTTTACATTGCATAAACGATGACTGACTTTAATATTTATATAATCAAAACAAGCTCCGATATTGAAGTTCGCTATGCAATTGATTTGGTTTAGGCAAGACTTACGCATTCATGATCACACAGCCTTATGGCATGCCACTCAAGCAGGCTCAACCATTGCCCTAGTTTATCTTACGCCTGATCAATGGAAGCTACATGATGATGCCCCGATCAAGATTGATTTATACCTAAGACAATTACAACAACTCAAAAATAGCTTAGCTCAATATAATATTCCGTTAATGGTCAAAACCATTTCACTATGGACTGATATTCCTGCTCATATCACAGCACTATGTCAGCAACTTAAGATTCAGACTGTACATACCAATCAAGAAGCAGGCTTTAATGAAATACGACGTGATTTAGCTATCGAGCAATCACTTAAAGAGAAAAATATTGCATTCGAACTTTATGATGATCGTACCTTGTTTCCACTTGGATCGATTCGCAATAAATCTCAGCTACCCTATCAAGTATTCGGCGCATTCAAAAAAAACTGCTATGAGCAGCTCAGTATTTCCCTACCCACTTGTTATGACATACCTCAAGCTCAGCCTGAAATTTCCCTAGATGAAGCACTATTTAAACCGATTCCTCAGATAGAAACTTTTTATCCCGAATTTCAAAAAAATGATCATCAACTTGCCGTTGGTGAAGCACATGCCTTAGATGTTTTAAATCAATTTATCGAAGACCAAGTCGAATTTTATAAAGCTGAACGAGACTTACCTGCCTTAAAAGGTACCAGTCAACTTTCTACTTATTTGAATATTGGCATGCTCTCTATTCGCCAATGCATTCAAGCGCTGTTTAGCGCGCAACAAGGGTATTTAAATTTTGATTCAGAAGGTCAGCAGACATGGTTAGATGAATTATTATGGCGCGAGTTCTATCAACACATCCTCTATGACTTTCAAAGAGTCTCGAAACATTTACCATTTAAGGAAAATACCCAAAAGATTCAATGGCGAGATGCCCCTGAAGACCTTAAAGCTTGGCAACAAGGTTTGACTGGTGTACCCATTGTTGATGCAGGTATGCGTCAAATGCTAGCCACAGGCTGGATGCATAATCGTGTCCGCATGATTGTTGCGATGTTTTTAAGTAAAAACTTATTGATCGATTGGCGCTTGGGTGAAAAATGGTTTATGCAACATCTGGTGGATGGTGACTTAGCGGCAAATAATGGTGGATGGCAATGGTGTGCTTCGACAGGAACTGATTCAGTGCCCTATTTCAGAGTATTTAATCCGATCAGCCAATCTCAGAAATTCGATGCTAATGGTGACTATATAAGTCGCTGGGTACCAGAACTTGCACATTTAGATGCCAAAAGTATTCATGATCCTTATGCTAAAAATCCGAATCTAAAGCTTAATTATCCAAGACCGATTATGGATTTAAAGCAAAGTCGAATTCGTGCAATAGAAGCATTCAAAGGAATCTAAACTATTTTTAGATTGAATTTTAATTCTAAAAAATCAAAGGCTATTCTTCATGAGCATAGCCTTTTTTCAACTTGAAGCATAAATTTAGCGCTGTGATGAAAGTATTTTTCGTTTACGGCGAATAAAAGATATTTTTTCTAAATCAGTACACTCATGGAATCAGCCAAATTACGTTTAGCTTGTTTTTCTAAGCGCTGATTAAAATAACTTGTTTGAAAAATAGGATTCATTTGCTCAAACTGCTGTAGAACTTGTTTTCTTTTCACTTGATAAACGTCTGATTCTACCCAAGCATATTCAAATTGAATTTGTTGTTGGTACTGTGCAAACCGTTCTGCGTTACTTCCCAAAATTGCTAAATCAATATCCAACAAACTATTCAGGTCATGATCATAAGAAGATTGATGCTTTTGTGTCGCAATAATCCATTGGTACACTTTTTCAATTTGTTGTTCTGACAAAAATGTATTGCAGAGCTGCTTCATGAGCTCAGCACTTTGTAATTCATTATCAGACGCTTTCGGTTCATAAATAACATCGTGAAACCAAATAGCTGTTTCAACAGCGATAGGATCATTTAATTCAGATTCGATATTTTGAAAAAGTGCTAAACATTCAACGATATGCTGAATATTATGATAAGCACGTTGTGGCTCTGTGTAGGCGGTAATGAGCGTATTAAGCAACGTTTGTCTCACAACCAGCTCTAAAGAAAGTTTTGAAGAAAAGCGTAACCAATGTGATTTAAACTGATCCAGATAAATGTCCATTGCTTACGCCTTTTGCCAAATCAAGGTTATAACTTACACTGCCTGTTCATCACGTTTAAACACCAACTCACCTTTCAATGAACTCTCTGCATCGAAATAATAACCATCAGTATTGAAAGATTTTAAATCTTCCGTACGTTCAATTTTATTTTCAATGATATAGCGTGCCATCAACCCACGCGCTTTTTTCGCATAAAAACTGATGACTTTGTATTTTCCATTTTTCTGATCTAAGAATACAGGCTTGATAATATCTGCCTTAATTTTAGATTCTTTCACTGATTTATAATATTCATCAGATGCGATATTCACCAACAACTCAGATTTCACTTCTGCTAAATCTTCATTAATTAAATCGGTAATGATATTGCCCCAAAACTCATACAAGTTATGACCACGTGGATTGGCTAATTTGGTTCCCATTTCCAAGCGGTAAGGCATCATCAAATCTAATGGACGCAATAAGCCGTATAAGCCCGACAGCATACGTAAATGTTGCTGTGCATACGCAATCTCTTGATCTGCCAATGCATAGGCATCTAAGCCTGTATACACATCACCTTTAAATGCAAATATCGCTTGTCGTGCATTGGCAAAGTTAAAGTCTTGATTCCAATCATTAAAGCGAGCGACGTTCAAGCTTGCAATCTTTTCACTGACCGTCATGAGTTTAGCGATTTCACTTGCTGAAAGCTTACGACTTACGTCTATAAGCTGTTGTGAATGCTCTAAAAGTCTTGGTAAAGTATGTGCATCAGTTGGAAGTGTAGATTCATAATCTAACGTCTTAGCAGGGGAAATTAAGGCGAGCATAGAAACCTGATCAAAAAACAATTAAACAAACTATAACAGTAGACTTATTTTTTTTCCATTTGTGTTTTTTGCCTCTATTGACTGTAAAATATCCGATTCCCCTGCTATTTAATCGGTAAATTTATGTCTGAACAAATGTTCATTCAAGGGCCTGTTGGCAAAATTGAGGTTTTTGTTGACTATCCTCAGGGCGATGTGAAAGGATTTGCTGTCGTTTGTCACCCTCACCCACTCCAAGGTGGCACCCCACAACACAAAGTACCCACTCTGCTTGCTCAAATGTTCTTAGAGCGTGGTTATGTCGTTTATCGTCCTAGTTTCCGTGGTTCTGGCCAAAGTGATGGCGTCCATGATGAAGGCTTTGGCGAAACCGATGATATTTTAGAAGTCATTAAACAAGTTCGTCAAAAACACATTACGCTACCTTTCTATGTAGGTGGCTTTAGTTTTGGCGCGCATGTGATGGCAAAGGCTTATCATGCACTACCAGATGAAATTCAACCTGAACAAGTGATTCTATGTGGCTTACCGACTGCAACTGTTGCAGGGATTCGTCACTATGTCACACCTGCGATTAAGGGTGATATTTTGTTTATTCATGGTGAAGCAGATGAAGTTACCCTACTTTCTGACTTGATCGAATGGGCAAAACCACAACGTCATATTTTGACTGTTCTCCCTGGTGCGAATCATTTCTTTACAGGTTATTTAAAACAGTTACGTATCGCGATTACGCGTTTCTTAACTGCTTAAATCTATATATAAAAATAGACCACCAAACGGTGGTCTATTTGATTGAATCAAAAATCAATGACGTAGAAAAATGGATGCCTAATTGGGTAATGAAATTATTCATTTAATGCTTTTAGCATCAGTTCACTAAGCTGTGACTGACCATTTTGCTGATAAGCAGATGCAACATTTCGAATGTCTTGTTCACTTCGATTTTGACTGAGTTTGAATTTACCGATGAGATTTTGAATCTCAATTTGAACTCCGACGATTTGTTGCAACTGATCTTGGATGTAATCCCGAGGTGCATCACCCATTTTCCACGGTTTTTCTTGTTGTGCTTCATGACGTCTTGTCAGTTTAGCAAGAATGCCACGCAGGGCTTTCTCATCTTCAATCAGACTGACCTGACCTTTGACGTGAATCACCGCATAATTCCATGTCGGCACTGTTCGATGATGTTTAAACTTACCCTCGTACCAATTGGGTGAGACATAAGCATCATTTATCGTAAATACCACTAGAGCTGGCTGTGATTGCTCTAAGCGTTGATATAGAGGGTTTTTTTTCGCAATGTGTGCCAACAGAAGATGCTGATCTGCATCATATTCAAAAGGTAAATGATTGGCTTCTAGCTCACCATGAGCATGAACAATCAAACAGCCCAGTGCATGCCTTTGAATTAAATCGATGAGCACGTCTGCCCTTTTTTCTTCGAATTGTTCAGGTAAATACATTTTGTACTCTAATACATGGATGAAGAATGGGTCATTGACCTATCGTTATTTCCAAACTTGTGTTTTAAATTTGAATCACTTCCAATGAAAATCACTAAAACTTTGATCTTCTTTCAACGTGTTTTCAACCGCTTGGGCTAATTGCTTGATCACGCTTTGTGTCTCTATATTAGTAAACCAGTCTTGTGCTTCATCAGCATGTGCACTGATTTCACAGACCAACAATCCATTTTCATTTTTAACATCACAATTGACGCCAAGTCCAACTGGATGATCTTCGACTTGAACTGCCAATTGTTGTTGATCTTGTTGAGAAGAAACATCAAAACCATAACTCACCAATTCCTTGGTCAATAAATTTTTCACATAGCCTTGAGTTAATTGGCATGAATCACCTTGTGAATCGCCATGCTTTGCACAATCTGCAATAAATTGTAGTTTTCTCATTACTTCACCCAAAGGCATTTTTATTGTATGGTTTTAGCATAAGCAATAAATGCAAAACCGCCAAGCAATATCAAAAATATTTAATTTATCTAGCTAGATTAAAACGACTGATTAAAAATCAATGATAGTTTGCTAAATAATTATGTTTAGTAGATTCGAGTAAGTCACTAAAAACGATTTTAATAGATGGACAATCAGAAGAATTATTTTTATCTAAAATACTTACACTTTTATAGGTAATACCTTGCAAGTAAATTTTTTCAATGTAATCCTTTTCAAAAGGAAAAAGCAATGAACCGCATTCAATCGGCTCTAAATTCATTCTATCTAATACATATAATTTCACATGATTATCCAATTTCTGATAGGATGAGTATTCTAAATATAAAACAGCAACATAACTATCTGAGCATAGCATTTTAATCTGAGCAATCTTATCATTGTAAAACTTAATCTTTTTACCTTCGAAATCAAAGCTAAACTGCTCCTCCTTCTTCCCAATACAACTATTTTCTAAAATTTCTTTTTTATTAAACTTCCCTTTTATCCTAAATGAATGCTGAAATATTTCATCATCATTTTCATATGGTAATATGAATGCTGAATATAACTCTTGCTGATAACCTATTGGCCCATAAAAGCATGTATAGTTTTTCCCATATGTGACTAAATACTGTTCATACAGTTTCTCCCCATCTAATTTTCTAATAATTTCAATTTTTGTATGTCTATCATCTATATTACTAGCACGATATAAATAATCACTATTCAGAGAAGATGGAACTCCTATTGCAAAATTAATGTATTTTTTCCATATATAACCATTTTCTAAATATCTAGGTGGGACAATCAGTGAAAATTGCTGATTAGTTCCTAATTTACAAACTGGATTTTCAATATTTTGGTAAATATTTGAGGTGTTTTCATTAAAATCTAATTCAATAATATCTCCTCTTTTAAAAAACAAGTCTCTTTCATCTTTACTCTGAGTAATAAAAAATCCTTCTTTATTCCATTTTTCTTTATTTTGTTTTACCAAAGTTATCGCAGGAATTTCTAAGTTACTCTCAGATTTATTAAAGATGGACACTTTTAAATCATGTATCTTATATAATTTATCATTATATTTATATTGTGTTATAGAATGCTCATAAATAATAAAAAAGATATAACCAAGAAAACCCAACAACACCAGCAGCACCATAAATGCATGAAAGTCTTTTATTTTCCTTAAAAAAACACCATTTACTAAAAGTAAGGATGAAAAAAACCAAACTATTCCACCTATTTTTACTTCAATTTTTTTCTGAATTAAAAAAATTATTAAAATACCAAAAAACATTAAGGTTAATGTTAACAAAGAGTATTCTTTAAGTTTTTCTTCACTTTCATTTTTATTTTTTGAATTAATATAATATATAAGCGTCTTTATGAACGTTAAATTAGCCCATACAGGGAAAGCACAAAAAATTGGAATTATAAAAATATGCATCACCAGCGCATGAATAATTAAAGTGATCCCAATATGTTCATCATAGACTGGTAAAAAAAATGATAAAAGCCAAAATATAAGGGCCAAAATCACTGAAATTTTTGATGCCATTCAACATTCTCATTGATTCAATTTATTTTCATAAAAATTATAATTTTAAAATACACTTGTAAATTATAGTAATTAGACCCTTAGCGTTAAAATTAATCTCGATTCAGTATTAATTTTAATACCTAATCCTAAATTAATTTTACTTTAGGATTTAATTCAAACTAAAACTTAGCCTTTATATAAAGATGTATTAAAAATAGTCATTTGAAAAAGCCAAGCATTTAGCTTGGCTGTTTTAAATTATGATTGTAGCTGTGTTAGTCCAATTCAGACACTTGAATAGAAAGTCCAGCTTGTTGCGTCAATTCAGTAAATGTCGGGAAACTCGTCGCTACCGTCTCTGTTCCCACAATTTTGATTTCACCCGAACTACGTAAACCCGCCATCGAGAAGCTCATTGCAATACGGTGATCATGATGAGATTCAATCTCACCACCTGTGAAGATTGCACCCCACTCACCAGATTGACCTTTACCCTCGATAATGATGCCATCTTCAGTTGGCGTGCAGTCGATGCCCATGGTTTTCAAACCATCAGCCATCACTTGAATACGATCAGACTCTTTAACACGAAGTTCAGCCGCACCCGTCAAAATCGTTTGACCTTCGGCACATGCAGCAGCAATAAACAATGATGGGAATTCATCAATCGCCAACGGCACTTGATCTTCAGGCATATGAATGCCTTTTAATGTACGTGTACCTTTGATACGAATATCAGCAATCGGTTCGCCACCTGCAATGCGTTCGTTTTCAACTAAAATATCCGCACCCATTTGCTTCAAAATTTCAATCACACCTGTGCGTGTTGGATTAATGCCGACCGCTTCAAGAGTGACGTCTGAGCCTTCTGTAATCGCTGCACCGACCATAAAGAACGCAGCAGAAGAAATATCCGAAGGGACTTGAATCTCGGTACCAATCAGTTTGCCACCACCTTGAAGTGAAATACGATTGCCTTCAGTTTTCACATCATAACCAAATGCACGAAGCATACGTTCTGAATGATCACGTGTCGGTTCTGGTTCAGTGACGACTGTCTCACCGTCAGCCCACAGTCCTGCGAGCAAAATCCCTGATTTTACTTGTGCAGAAGCCATAGGAAGGTCGTAATGAATACCTTTTAAAGCTTGATTACCTGTAATCGAAACTGGTGGTGTACCACGTTCACCAGTTGTTTGGATTTGGGCACCCATGTCACGTAAAGGCTTTGCAATACGCTCCATTGGGCGTTTGGTCAGTGATGCATCACCTGTCATGACTGAATCAAATTTTTGTGCAGCCAACATGCCTGACAGCAATCGCATTGAAGTCCCAGAGTTACCCATATAGAGTTCGCCCACTGGTGCTTTCAAACCATTCATACCGACACCATGAATAGTGACTTCACCATTCTTAGGACCTTCGATGTTCACGCCCATCGCACGAAAAGCCTGAAGTGTTGCCAACGCATCTTCACCTTCCAAGAAACCAGTGACATGCGTCGTGCCTTCTGCAATCGCACCAAACATGATTGAACGATGTGACACAGATTTGTCACCTGGCACGGTAAACTTACCTTGGAAAGATTTAACACCGGGCTGAATGGTAAATTGTTGTGTCACTTTGTTTTTCTCCATTAAGGGTTTCTTAGCAAGCATATGATTAAAATGCTGTCGCGCAGCTTGCGCATTTCCGAGCATTCCCATCAATGCATGAGAATCTTCATCTTGAATTAGCTTTTTCAAAGTTTGTAATTGGGCTTCAAAGCCATCTACAGCATTTAAAATTGCTTTCTTATTGGCAAAGAATATATCGTGCCACATTTGTGGATCACTGGCAGCAATACGGGAAAAATCTCGAAACCCACCCGCCGCATAGCGAAAGATATCCAAGTTATCCTGACGATTAGCCAACTGACCTACTAAATTAAATGCCATCAGATGTGGTAAATGACTGGTATGCGCAAGAACCTCATCGTGTTTCTCAACATCCATACAAATCACTTCAGCTTTAGCGGCTTGCCAAAGTTGAATGAGTTTTTGCACAGCCCAATCCGCACTACTTGGAATCGGCGTCAAGATCACTTTATGATTGACAAACAAGTCCACTTTACCGGCATGCACACCAGTATGTTCCGCACCTGCAATCGGATGACCAGGCACAAATCCAACGGGAATCTGATCACCAAAAACAGCTTTTGCCGCTTCAACCACATTACCTTTGGTACTACCCACATCGGTAATAATCGCATTGGCAGATAAATACGGTTTAATGGTTTCAAGAATCTTTTGTGTTGCGCGGACTGGAAGTGCCAACACGATTAAATCCGCATCTTGAACAGCATCAATAGGGTTATTGAAGCCTGCACTGATGAGACCTAAAGCCAATGCATCATCTAGGGTTTTTTGTGATCGAGTAGACGCTACGACTGTTTCAGCGAGCTGACCTGCTTGAATCACTCGAGCTAGGCTTGAACCAATCAAACCTAGACCAATAAATGCAACTTTTTTAAATAACGGTTGAGACATGTTAAAGCATCGTACCTTATAGCACTGCAACTGGGTAAGAACCCAATACGCGAACTTCTTTTACCAATGGACGAATTTCTTCAATCGCAGCTTTAACATTATCTTGTTCAATATGACCTTCGAGGTCAATAAAGAACACATATGCCCATTTTTCTGGAAGTGCTGGACGAGTTTCAATACTGGTTAAGCTGATATTATGTTTTGCAAATGGCGCAAGAATTTCCAATAGTGCACCTGCACGGTCATGTGCAGAAACCAAGAGTGATGTTTTATCATTACCTGATTGAGGTACTTTCTCACGACCGATCACCAAGAAACGCGTCGTGTTTTCTGGGTTATCTTCAATATTGGTATGCAAAGTTTCAAGGTTGTATAACTGTGCAGCCGTTTCAGAAGCAATTGCAGCTGAATGCCATTCATTACGAATACGGCGAGCCGCTTCAGCATTTGAACTTAAAGCAACACGTTCAACACCTGGATAATGCGCATCTAGCCAACTACGACATTGCGCTAAAGTTTGCTGATGTGCATAAATTTGTTTAATACTGTCTTTACGCGTATTTTCAGAAATTAGGAATTGATGATGAATACGTAATTCAACTTCACCAATCACATTCAAATGCGATGCTTTAAAGCAATCCAATGTATGGTTCACAACACCTTCAGACGAGTTCTCAACCGGAACTAAACCATAATGCGCGCCGCCTGCTTCAACTTCACGGAACACTTCATCAATGGTTGGTAGCGGATGAATCACCGCATCTTGACCAAAATGCTTCAATACCGCTGAGTGCGTATAAGTTCCAACAGGTCCTAAAAACGCAATACTCTGAGGTGCTTCAAGTGCCAAACACGCAGACATAATTTCACGGAACAAACGTGCCATCGTTGTATCTGACAATGGACCTTGGTTTCGTTCCATAACATTACGCAAAACTTGAGCTTCACGTTCAGGGCGATAAAACAGTGGATTTTCTTCAGAAGCAAACTTAGCTTTAGCAACAGCCTCAGCAAGTCTCGCACGACGATTAATAAGTTCTTGAATTTGTTGATCTACTGAATCAATTCCATCACGAATCTGAGCTAAATCTAAAGAATCTACTGCATTTTGATCATCGTTGACCATTGTTATGTCGCCCTGCAAAAAACGTATGTGAACAGTATAACAATAGTTAGCTTTCAAATGTTAAGCAACAAGTCTTTCTCACATTCAGATTTAAAAATATACAGTTGATTTATTCATCAATTTTATTCATAGGACTTATAAATTACTTTCCTAGATGGACTGAAAAATATTAAGTCAATTTCATTATTGATGATCTACACATACGGCTTAAAACCGTAGCGATGGATTAAGTAATCCAACAACAAACCATACGGATGAAAAAATCCAAATGATCAAAATGTAAAAACGGATTTGTTCAGCATTCCAATCCCAAGTCATCCATCCTAAAGTTAAAGCAGATTTAATTCCCTCTAACCATTGTGCTCCACCCCATGAAAGAATCCATTTATAAAACAACGACTGTAGCGCAAATTGGACGATCCAAGCGGTTAAGCTCATATCAGAAAATCCTAAAATCATAACGGAGAATCAATTTAAGCTTACTCAAACAGAATAACGATGAATCATCGGAAAATAAGTTGAATAAGCTCAAAACTATTAACGTCCTAACATGCCCCGTGCAACAATCTCTTTCATAATTTCATTGGTTCCACCATAGATCCGTTGAATACGCGCATCGACAAAGAAACGTGAAATTGGATATTCGCTCATATAGCCGTAGCCACCAAATAGCTGTAAGAGATTGTCAGCAATTTTCATCTGCATATCCGTACTAAAGCTTTTTAATGCTGCTGCAGTTTCAACATCCAGCTTACCTGCTTTATAAAGATTTAAGTTTTGATTATAGAAAGCAGCCGTCGCAAGCTCATCAATCTTGGCTTGTGCCAATACAAAACGTGAATTTTGGAATTGACCAATTTTTTGACCAAACGCTTGTCGCTCTTGAACGTATTGCACCGTCACATCAATCGAACCACGAATCGCACCCAAAGCAGTTGCTGCAATCGCGGTACGTTCACGTGGCAATTCTTGCATTAAATAAGCAAAGCCTTGCCCTGCTTGACCAAGTAACTGATTGGCAGGTACTTTCACATTGTCAAAAAACAACTCTGATGTGTCTTGTGAATGTAAACCGATTTTATCGAGATTTGTACCTTTCTTAAAACCTTCCAGATGCGTATCAACCAACATCAATGAAACACCTTTGGCACGCGCTTGTGGGTCAGTCTTTACTGCCAAAACCACTAAATCAGCATGCTGACCATTTGAAATAAAGGTTTTAGAACCATTTAATACATAATGATCACCATTTAAAATCGCATTAGTACGCATCGCTTGTAAGTCTGAACCTGCGCCAGGCTCGGTCATACCAATCGCACCCACCACTTCGCCTGCCACCATTTTCGGCAACCAATATTGTTTTTGTTCTTCATTGGCAATATTTAAAATATAAGGTGCAGCAATTTCTGAATGGCAAGAGATCCCTGTAGAAAGTGCGCTAAAACCTGCACGTGCAGACTCTTCAACGAGCATTAAAGAATATTCAGTCGGAACGCCATATCCACCGTATTGTTCTGGGACATCGACACACAAAAATCCATTCTCACCCAACAATGTCCACACTGAACGTGGCATTAGACCTTCACGCTCCCATTGTTCATAGTGTGGAGCAATATGTTCATTCATAAAGCGTTTAAAGTTATCGCGAAAGAGTTCTAGATCTGCATCATATGCCAACATTGTTGTATTCCTTTTCCTAGTTATTGCATTTCTTGGTTGTTACACTGCTTAGTGGTAATTTGTGTTTTTGATTATTTCCAATTGAATCCTAATCATTTTTTTCATAAAAGTCATGAACCCAAAGGTACAATTTCTTCCGACAAAATAGTCACAAAATACGCTATGGCAAATAAACTGATAGACACTCTTAAAAGCTCAGTTTAATCCTGAACAGATATTTAATTCGCAGCGCTATTCATGCTAATGTCTTGATCTATCTTTGATTGAACATTCCAGCTTTATGAATACCAAAAGAAATCTCTATAAGGACTTTGAACATCCTTTTGCCCAATTTGTACGTATCGTGGGCAAAGGTAAAAATGGTGCTCGTTCACTTACGTATGATGAAGCCTACCAAGCCTTTAGTATGATTTTGAAAGATGAAGTCATGGATGTACAACTTGGCGCATTTCTGATGCTGTTACGCGTCAAAGAAGAGTCTGTAGATGAGTTGACAGGTTTTGTTCAAGCGACTAAAGATCAACTGAAACTCAAGAAAATTGACGTGGATCTAGATTGGTCATCTTATGCAGGTAAGCGTAAACACTATCCGTGGTATTTACTTGCAGCACTCACTTTGGCTCAGAATGGCTATCGAATCGTGATGCATGGTGCAGCGGGTCATACTTTGAATCGTGTCTATACAGAACAAGTTTTGGAATATTTAGATTATCCAGTTTGTCGCACCGATGATTCAGTTGAAATTCAACTCCAACAGCGTCATTTTGCTTATATTCCTTTAGATGCATTTGCACCCATACTCAGTGATTTAATTTCATTGCGAAATGTTATGGGTCTGCGCTCACCTATTCATACACTTGCTCGCTTAATTAACCCATTTGATGCAAAAGCAACTTTACAGTCAATTTTCCATCCTGCTTATCGTAGTTCACATCAACAAGCAGCTTTTCAATTGGGTTATAAAAATAGTGCGGTGATTAAAGGTGAAGGTGGTGAGTTTGAGCGTAACCCCGATGCCAAGACGTTAATTTGTGGCATTAAAAATGGCGAACTCTATGAACATGAATTGCCTAAACTCACCCCTGATCGTAGTCCAACTGAAGAAGAACTCGATTTGGAAAGTTTTAAACAAATTTGGTTAGGTCAACAAAATCATGACTACGGTGAACTTGCAGTGACCGAAACAATAGGCATTGCTTTATATACGATGGGCGAAGCACAGAACTACGAAGAAGCAATGCTGAAAGCAAAACAACTTTGGCAAAACCGAAATAAATAGGCTTCTTTCAATAACTCCCAAATTTAATAGTCAGCAACCTAATAATCCCCCAAATAAAAAAGACACCTTATGGTGTCTTTTTTTTACGATTCGTGTGTTAACTTGAAAAATTAAACAAACTTGATTGGCTGGAACTCAGGCTCAGGAACATGAGAGTCGCACTCATCACCTTCTTCTTTATGACCTTTATCGATATAACCAGAACGTTCATTTTCAGGAAGGTTTTGAGCTTCCCAAGCAATCACAGCTTGCATAGACGTTTGACGTTGCTCTTTCGTTAAAACAACACCATTGGGCCATTTTCCAATTTCTACAGCGGTTCTTAAACGCGC
The DNA here is from genome assembly GCF_059515925.1 of Acinetobacter sp. CY81. Lineage (NCBI taxonomy): Bacteria > Pseudomonadati > Pseudomonadota > Gammaproteobacteria > Moraxellales > Moraxellaceae > Acinetobacter > Acinetobacter sp. CY81. The sequence goes on along the minus strand of NZ_JCAKNC010000005.1, from coordinate 25,494 downwards.
AACGATATCAGCATCCAATACAGCGAGCATTTGTTCAATATTCATGGTCAATCCTGTTGCTGAAATGATTCAAAATCTTGATTCCATCCTAATTTGGTACGACAAGCCATATAGAAGTCATACCCTGGCGGATGTAATAACGCCAGTTTAAACGGATGCTTACGGATATGTAAACTATCCCCAACATTCAATGAAACACTGTGCTGACCATCGGCACTCACCATCGGTAACACACGGTTTTCACGAATTTGGATTTTTATTTCGCTTTGCCCACCCACCACAATCGGTCGTGAAGACAAAGTATGTGGATGCATTGGAACAAGTGCAATTGCATCCATACTCGGATGTAAAATTGGTCCACCGCCAGATAATGCATAAGCTGTAGAACCTGTTGGGGTTGATACAATCAAGCCATCACTATGCTGTCGATACACAAATTGACCATCAATATTTAGATCGAAATCAATCATATGTACTGATTTACCCGAATGTAAAACCACGTCATTTAAGGCAATTGCATCATAAATAATTTCGTTGTTTTTACGCACTTCCATTTCTAGGAGAAAGCGTCGGTCTAACTGGAACTCACCTTTAAGTACCTGATCCAATTTAAACAGTACTTCAGTCGGTTTAATGTCAGTTAAAAATCCTAAACGACCACGGTTTACACCAAGTACTGGCGTATTGAACTTCACCAAAGCACGAGCAGCATGCAGTAATGATCCATCACCACCGACTACAATGACTAAATCAACGACTTCACCTAATAAAGCGCGACTGACCGTCTGAGAGTTTTCATAGGGAACAAGCTTAGCCGTTTCAGAATCAAAAACTGGATGTAAACCCAAACTGATTAGATGATCATGAATCAAACATAAAGTATCCACCACAGATAACTTATCTGGGCGACCAATGAGTCCAATATTACGAAATGTCTTGGCTAAAAGATGCACGTATGCAAAAGCTCCGAAATGATTAAAAGTATAATAACACTATCATTGTGCGACTTACATATTTCAACGAAGTTTCAAATGTACTGTTTTCAATAAATGACTGGTAAATTGACGATTTAAGACCAAAACCCAGCTTAAACCGATGATTAATTAAACAACTTATTTCACTAAATTCACAGTTTGATTATTGCAAAAAAATGAAAACATTCGCATGATTGGTGAAAATATTCGGGTTATTTTTTTAATTTATGAAATCTGAACGTGGAATTGGCTTTATTGCTTTAATTTTCTCTCTGTTAATCATTGCAGCATTTGTTATTTTTAGTATTTATCTCATTCGCCTTGATAACATTATTCGCGATAAATTTGAGGGTAATCGTTGGGATATTCCAGCAAAAGTATTTGCACGTCCTTTGGAAATCTATGCAAATGCGCCTGTTGAACAGGCTGACTTTCAAAAAGAACTCGGCTTACTTGGTTATAAAAATTCAGATAACTATGCCAAGTCTGGACAATATCTGGTTCAAGGCAATACTATTTATGTGCATACACGTGGTTTTGATTTTGGTGACAGTGTTGACCCTGAACAAATTTTGCAAGTGTCATTTAGCGGTGATCAAGTTGCTGAAATTAAAGCGACCAAGCCTTCTACCACCGGAATTGCACGTTTAGAACCGATGCTGATTGGTGGTATTTACCCTCAGCATAATGAAGATCGTGTGCTGATTAAATTAAATAAAGTGCCCAAACCTTTAATCGAAGCCTTGATTGCCACTGAGGATCGAAATTTTTATCATCATCATGGTATTTCTATTCGTGGTACAGCACGTGCTCTAGTCAGCAATATAACTGGTGGCCGTCGTCAAGGGGGGTCAACACTTACTCAGCAATTGGTTAAAAATTTCTATCTGACTCCTGAACGGACTTTGAAGCGTAAGGTCAATGAAGCCATGATGGCTCTATTGCTTGACTTTCATTACAGTAAAGATGAAATTTTAGAAGCGTATTTGAACGAAGTGAATTTAGGTCAAAATGGTAACTATTCGATTAATGGTTATGGTTTGGCATCGCAATTATATTTTGGCTTGCCCTTACGTGAACTGAGTATTGCCCAACAAGCCTTCTTGGTGGGCCTAGTACAAGGTCCTACGCTTTATAACCCATGGAAAAATCCTGAGGCTGCGATTAAACGCCGTAATATCGTATTGAAAAATATGGTAGTCATGGGCTATTTAACGCAAGAAAAATATGAAATTGAATCTGCCAAAGCTTTGAATGTGATTGATAAGCCAAATGTAGGTCCTTCTCGCTTCCCTGATTTTATGGACATTGTCCGTCGTCAGTTGAAAACTGAATATCAAGAAGGTGATTTGACCAATCAAGGTTTGAAAATATTCACAACCTTAGATCCCATTGCACAAACCAAGGTTCAAACGACTTTTGCTCAGTCAGTCGACCGTCTAAGTCAAACCAACCCAGCACGTTTAAAAGAACTACAAGGTGCGGTATTGGTTTCACGTCCTGAAAATGGTGAGTTAATCGCAGCAGTGGGTTCTACAGGTTCATTTACTGGCTTTAACCGTACAGTCGATGCAAAGCGCCAAGTTGGTTCTTTACTTAAACCTGTGATTTATCTGAGTGCTTTAGAGTCTGGTCGTTATACCTGGGCGAGTAGTGTTGAAGATAATCCAATTAGCATTGCGATCGAAGGTAATAAATCTTGGACACCTAAAAACTATAGCGGAAGTGGAAATGGCTACGTTCCAATGGTTCAAGCTTTAGCAAATTCATATAACTTATCTGCTGTACGATTAGGTCAAGAATTCGGTTTATCCACCTTTAGCAATCAATTGATTAAATTAGGTGTGAAATCTAAAGTACCAAGTTATCCATCTATCTTCCTAGGTGCTGTGAATATGTCACCGATGGAAGTCATGAGTATTTATGGCAACTTCGCCACAGGTGGTTTTAGTTATCCAACCAAATCAATTCGTACTGTCGTGGATTCAACTGGTCGTGTACTCGATCGTTATAATTTAAATGTTCAACAAGCTATTGACCCATCGTCAGCCTACTTATTGAATTATGGCTTACAACGTGTGATGTCATCAGGTACAGGTAAGTCAGCTTATAACAGCTTACCAACCAACTTAAACCTTGCTGGTAAATCAGGTACAACCAACGATACACGTGACTCGTGGTTTGCAGGATATTCAGGTAATCATTTGGCTGTGGTATGGCTGGGTTTAGATGACAATAAAGTAACTGGGTTAACCGGTTCTTCAGGTGCGCTTCCTGTTTGGACCAATGTCATGAAGCAATTACGTCAGAAACCTGTCAACTTAAGACAAACAGATGATGTTCAATGGCATTGGGTCGATACAGCTACAGGTGAGCTATCAGCACAAGGTTGTGAAGGTGCGTTGTATATTCCAATGTTGCAACACACTGTGCCGAAACGTGCAACAGCATGTGGCCTACCTCACTATCAAGTCGAACGAACATATATTCCAGATGGTACGGCAAGTTCAGAGCCTGCAACAGAAGATAGCCTTGAAAACTACATCCGCGAAAGTGAAAACAACATGGAACAAGAACTCTCCGAGTCGAATGGACGTGTGATTTCCAGTGGGAGTTTTCAGCAATAATGTGATTTTGGCTTAAGTAGAGATTGCTTAGCCTAAATGTAAAATTTAGTGAAAAATTTGCGCCTCAACGATGATTTCAATTATGGTTGAGGCGTTTTATTTTATGCATATCTACTGAGATGATGAGTTAAATGGTGATTAGTTAAATTCACGTTTTCTAGTCGATGTTCTAATAAAGCAATGTAGAACGTATTCGTCCAGCAAATGCCTGATAGATATTTTGCTTTAGATATAGGTAATAAGTAGTTTTTTAATATTTATTTTTTAGTATTAGTTTTATCCCTAATTTTGAACATGAGTTTTAGTGAAAGAGTATCCCATTATGCTACGTCAATTGAGTGCCATTACATTAGCCGTTATATTTATGGCAGGTTGCCAAATGACGCCGCCTAGCTCTAAATCACCCACTAAAATACCTGAAAAAAATCAAGAACAACCAAAAGGTCAAACAACCCCAGATGGTATCAAAATCACCCCTTATGACCGCCCTGAAATTCAACGTGAAAAAATTGTTATTCCTACACAGCAGTCTAAGCAACGTTTTAACGATGGTCGTAATCTACCCGCTTATCAACAATTGATTAAAAATACCCACAATGCTTTTAAACAAGCCAAATGGAATGAAGCTGAAAAAAATGCTTTAAATGCACAGCGCCTTGCACCACAAAGTCCTGAAGCATTTATGTATCTAGCGATGATTGCTAATCATAAAAATCAGGCAAAGAATGCAGAATCACTTGCACGTCGTGGTTTAAGTTATGCACAGACAGATGCGATGAAACGACAACTGTGGATGGTGATCTTAAAGTCAGGACAATTACAAAAGAAAGCTGAACTGATTCAAGAAGCGCAGAACAAACTTAAATCATATTAAGTTTATTCTGCTCGCACTATTGCTCAACTTATAAGACTATTGACCCAATTATTAATTTATTAATGATTCAATTTTATAAGGTTTTATTTTTAAGCTTTAATGATCTTACTCATTTCAAAGCTAGAACTGGCTGACCCCTGCCACGCCAAATGCACCATGTTGCTGTGCCATTTTAAGGGCATCAGGTTTTAAACCACCTAATGCAAATACAGGAATATTAACATCCTTCGCTAGTATTTCGAATTGCTCCCACCCTAAAGGCTTTGCATCTGGGTGGGTTGCAGTGTGAAGTATAGGACTCAAAATGACTGCATCAAAGCCTAACTGTTGTGCTCGATCTAAACTCAACAGGTCATGGCAGGCTGCAATTGATCGTAAGCCAACAATACGATCTGAATGACTTAAATGCATCAATTGATCTTGTTTAAAATGTACGGCTGAAATTTGCTTTTGAATAGTTGGAGATAATTTTTTCCATAAATCAATATTCAAAATTAAATGATTTAATTTTTCAGCTGAGAGATTCTCGATTTCTAAAATAAGATCTGCTGAAGCTTCATCACTCGGTCGAAGATACATCAATGAATCAGATGAAAGCACATGTAGATCTGAAAGTTGGTTACTTACCTTAATTAAATGCAAACAATCCAATCTCGCAATAATTGCATCGTTGGCTTTTGGGAAAATCAACTGCTTCAGCTGAGAGCGCTCATACCACGTCCATGGTTTTTGAATTTGTTGAAGTTGTTCAGCGTCAACAGTTGCATGGAATAAATGTAAATGAACATGAATGTCATCATATTCGTGTTTGATCAGATCGAAACAATGCCAATTTTGAATGCCAATTCCAACTTCTTCAAACACTTCACGAGTACACGCTTGTTCAGGCGTTTCACCTGATTCAACTTTCCCCCCTGGAAATTCATGTTTGTTTCCCTGATGTTGTTTGGCTTCCCGCCAGCCAACCAATACTTTGGATTGGTGCAAAAGGATCCCAATCGCAACTTGGACAATAGGTTTATTCATCATCACACACTTAAAATATTTAATGAATTGTAAGCAATTTTAGTTTTTTTATAAATAATAATAATTATCATTGACAGGCCTATTCGATAATGATTATCATTTAAATCGTTCCCCAATATACCACGGAGTCGACGGAATGAACGCACCATTTAGCCTATTTACACGTAATACTGAATCTCACCAAGCATTGCCAATGCTACATTCCAACAACCTATTTTCACTGGGTCGTGAAATTAGAATCATGCATGCAGGCGAAGAATATCGACTGCGTTTGACCCGTAATAATCGACTCATTCTAACCAAATAACAATTAGAATAAGACCTATAAGAATAATCGTGGAAATAAGCAGTATGAATCAGCGCATACTGCTTTTTTAGTGAAAAATTAAACTTTCCATTTCTATAAAAATATGATTTTTATACTGAAAATTTAAAATAGCGAAAGCTTAAATTTACAATTATATATTTAATTCATTCATGCATTTTTGGGTAAATAGACAATAACCTCTAAACCACCTTGTGATGGATTTAAAAATTCAATTTTACCGTGGTGAAGCTCAATAATTTTTTGACAGATTGAAAGTCCTAAACCTGAACCTTGTGTTTTAGTACCTAACTCACGATAAAATCGCTCTCCCATCCGTGCTATCGTTTCATCCGAGACATGTTCACCACTGTTCTGTACCGAAATTCTTGCATGCTCGTGATGCTGCTCTACTATAATATAGATCACACCATTTTCAGTGGTATAGCGAATCGCATTATCAATAATATTACGTATACAACTGAATATCAGCTCGGGATTAGCTTGGATCACGATGGAAGAAACATTCAAATTTACACGAATATTTTTTGCATTTGAAAAAGGCTCTAAAGCTTTTAATACATCACCAATCACATTTTTGAGATCAACATTTGCTCTAGGCAATGTCTCCTTTTGACTCGGATCTAAACGTGCAAGTAGTAGTAAATTTTCGAGTACATTCGTCCCCCGGCTTACATCCACCTGAATCTGTTCCAAATCAGTCGAAATAGTTTCATTTTGATACTTACGCTTCAGTAGTTGTAAACGCATTTGGATCGCAGACAGTGGTGAACGCAATTCATGTGAAGCATCTGAAGTGAAGCGTTGCTCTGCTAATAATGATTGCTCTAAACGCATAAGCATCTGATTCAACTGATTAATAATCGGTTGAAGCTCTTTAAATTCAGGCCGTTCTTGCACAATAGGTGTCAAATCTTGGGCTGTTTTTTCTGAAATATCTCGTGATAAACGATGAATCGATTTAAATTGTTTTTTTACTGAAAAATGCAAAATCAACCATTGCAGCAACCACAAAATCAAAAGAATAACCGCAAAACTGAGAATACTTTCCAAAACCGCATGAAACCGAACTTGAAGCGGTTGAAACATTTTTAAGGTTTGATCGTCTTTAGTCAGCGTATAAACACGAACCAATGCACCATCAATCCAAGCCAAACCAAAATGTTCATGTTGTAAAAATATTGGATAAGACTGATCCCATCGTGAATCAAAATCCTCAGATTGGGTTAATAATCGTTGCTGATAATACAGTTGATATTGTATTTCAAATTGTTCACTCAGCTCATCCACGTCAGATCCAGAACGGCTACTTAAGTCCGAAACCAACAACATATCTGAAATTTCGTTCATGATTTCATCTTGAATGTTCATGGTTTGATAGACCGTCAATGCAAATAACAAAGTCAATGCGATCAGACCTGCAAGCACAGAGCTCAAAACAGAGGTTTTGACCAGCTTGTGCTGTAGCGAAACTGCAGACTTTTTAGGCATTTCAGCGCCTTTTTGTATCATGACTCTCACCTAAACCTAGCATTCAAATATAAAATAAGACGAGATATAAAGATTTAAATATAAAATTATTTTAGGCTCATACAGTTCAAATGAACTGAAGCCAAAATCAGATAAAAAACTAATCTTGATTCATTTTATAACCGAGTCCACGTAATGTTTTGATTCGTTTTGATCCAATCTTTTTACGTAATTGATAGATAAACACTTCAATCGCATTACTTTCAATCTCATCACCCCATGCATACAGCGACTCTTCTAATTGTTCACGCGTCAGTACATGCTCAGGTTTTTGCATGAGTTTATATAGTATTTGAAATTCTTTGGCGGTCAGATTAATCGCCTGACCATCCATCAACACTGTCTTTGCTTGAGTGTCTAAAACTAAGTTGGCATATTCAATCTGATGTGAAATCACTGTTTGTTTTTGGCGCAACTGACTGCGTACACGGGCGGACAACTCTTCCAAACTAAAAGGTTTCACCAAATAGTCATTTGCACCTAAATCTAAACCATCCACACGATCTGTAATACTGTCACGAGCGGTAATAAAAATCACAGGTGCATCTGATTGTTTCGCCCGAAGTGCTTTTAAAATTTCATCACCAGAACTTTTCGGCAAACCACGATCAAGCAATAAGCAATCATATTGATGTTGTTCTAGTGCGAGTATGGCATGATCACCTCGCTCCACCCAATCCACACTATATCCATCCATTTCTAGCCATGACTTTATACTTTCAGCTTGGGAAACATCATCTTCAGCCAATAAAATGCGCATGTTTCATGATCCATTCAGGTTGTTTATTTTTTAGATTTCGCTTAACTCATTCAAAATAACATGAAAATCTGACCCCCCTCATTCATCCTGATAGATTAAAGGCTCATTATAAACTCTGCATCTTTATGTCAAAGTCGATCAAATAAAAATGAAATCCGTAAAATCAATCCATTAAAAAAACCACATATCATGATATGTGGTTTTTATTGAAGACGCGTTTAATAAAGCTCAATCAGTCATTAAAATATAACTTGATCTACATCCACTTCAACACGTTTAGCTGGTTTGTAGTCAACATCAATCTCACCAATAACAGTGACAGGTGTTTTAGCTGAAATCGGTTTGGCTTTCCATAATTCATCATCAATATCGACCGTGATCGTACCTGTGTTATCACGGAATTGATATTTCTCATCACCGACTGACTTTACGATATAACCCTTTAACTGTACTTTCGTATCATCTTTTAGGGTAAGCGCATTTTTAACTGTTTGAGTGCTGATCGGTGCGATAGCAGAATGATTTACCGCTGTATTTGCCATTGCAAATGTTGTCGCACCAATTAAAGCTGTAGCCATCAAAGTTTTAGAAAATAAGTTCATGTGATTTACCTCTTGGGTTGTTCCTCTATTTGATGAAGCTATTAAAACAAAGGAACATGAGGTGAATCTTAAGATACATCTATGATTTTAAAATCGGCTAAGTTATTCTCTACATATACAATTTTTTTAATCTATTATAACGATGCAAATTCCAAAAATATCTTTTATAACAGGTTTCATTTTTACTACTCTATTTTCATCCAATACCTCATTTGCATTTGGTGATGAAAATTTTTATCAAAAACTTAAAACCAAGTATGTTCCGGAAGAATTACAAAGGTTATTTCCAAAAAACCAACCCATTATTGATTTTGAGATTGGTCACTTAAATGAGGATAGTTTTTGGGATGCCATTGTTGTTACAACAAGTGCTGAAGAATTAAAAGATGCTCAAATGAGTCAAATTTTACCCGCAAAAAGAACTGTTCATTTGCTTCTAGGAAATGAAAATGGATTTAAACGCTCTTTTGAACATTCATATTTATTCCAAGACATGATTGAGCCTGCCGACGCTAACTATAATGGTATGGTGAGTGTTCAAAATCATAAAATCAACAAGATGATTTACCAAACTTCAGACCTTTTCTCGAATGGACAAAGCTATCCAGCAACAGGTGGTTTTGAAATTAGACAAAACTTTGGAAATAACAATTCAAGCTATATTGGCTTTATTTGGGACAAAACGAAAAAGACATGGATTTATGACGGGGCGAATGTGGTCGTCGATATTCCCAATGGCGCACGTTTAGTTTCTCTAAATGCAGATGAAGAAACTACATATAACATTTCAGACTTTTATCTTGGACATCCTTCTAAAGGTAATAAAATCAATTTAAATGGACATGATTATATTGATGATGAGGAAGATAAATAATGCAATTTAAAATACTTACAACAACTTTTCTCATTTCTATATCTACAAGTAGCTTTGCACATTTTGTATATGTTCCAAAATCTATAGAACAAATTTTGCCTAAAAACCAGAGTGTAATTTCCATTGATTATGGTCAATACAGTAAAAATCTGCGTAATGATGCTGTCATTATTACAATTGATCAGATCAATGAAAAACAAATTACCGATAATTTTGAAAACCTATATAAATACCAAAGATATGTTTATATTTTGAGTCAAACCAATGGTCAATGGAAAACCATTTCTCAAAACTTAACTTTGCTCAAACCTAAAGCACTTCCTGATGGTATTCATAAATCAGATGAGGTTGATTTTAGAAATGCCTATGAAAATAACAAGCGAAGTACAGCATTTATTGCGATTACTCCAATTGGTTATGATCAAGACTTACCAGATTCGAATTCAACCTTTAGTATTTCGTATTTGCTGAAAGACCAAAAATCTTATATCAGAGAAGAAAGTCATGATTATGATGATCCTTTAAGCCAAAACCGCTATTGTGGTATTTCAAAAGAATATCAAAATAATGAATACGAATTTTCTAGATTCGCATCGCACCAAAGAGAACTCGTATTGCCTTTAATTAGCAAGAAGGAATGTGCAAATTAAAGGCGCATTTTTTATCCTCTTAATTTAATGGCACAACCCTTAATACTTCTTCTAACGTCGTTTGACCCGCTAGAATTTTGCGCGCACCTGCGATTCGAAGCGGTTCAACCCCTTCTTTCTTCGCCTGTTGACGGAGCTGATCTAAAGTCGCATTTGAACTAATTTTTTGCTTGGTATCTAAGGTAATCGGCATAAATTCATAAATACCGACACGTCCTTTGTAGCCTGTATGTCGACAAGCTTCACAACCCTTAGCTTGATAGATTTGACTTGGCATTTCCATGACATAATCAAAGGTTAAATGCTCCCATTGCTGAGCATCAATATTGCCCATTTCCTTACAATGTGGACAAAGCTGACGAACTAAGCGCTGTGCCAATATACCTAGAATAGTTGCTGAGGTTAAAAACGGCTGCACACCTAAATCATGGAGTCGTGTCAAACTTGAAGGTGCATCATTGGTATGTAAAGTCGATAGAACCAAGTGACCTGTCAATGCGGCCTGAATCGCCATATTGGCTGTATCTTGATCACGAATCTCACCCACCATGATAATGTCAGGGTCTTGACGCATGAGGCAACGCACACCATCAGCAAAGCCTAAATCAATGCCTTGATTGACCTGCATCTGATTAAAGCTCGGTTCAATCATTTCAATCGGATCTTCAATGGTACAAACATTGACCTGTTCCGTTGCCAATTGCTTTAAAGAAGAATACAGCGTGGTGGTTTTACCTGAACCAGTTGGACCAGTCACCAAAATAATGCCATGACTGTGTTTAGTGACTTCATTCCATTGATTCAATAATTTATCGCCAAAGCCTAACTGTTTAAAGCTTCGAACTAAAACTTCAGGGTCAAAAATACGCATCACTAACTTTTCACCAAAAGCAGTTGGTAGGGTTGATAGACGAAGTTCTGTCTCTTGCCCTTTTGGTGTACGTGTTTTTAGACGACCATCTTGCGGACGGCGTTTTTCCGCGACATTCATACGACCTAAAATTTTAATTCGTGAAATCACCGCAGTCAGTGTATTTGCAGGCATGTTGTAAATCGTATGCAACACCCCATCGATACGAAAACGTACTTTGCCCTTCTCTTTACGCGGTTCAAGGTGAATATCACTCGCACCTTGTTCAAAAGCAAATTGCAGTACCCAATCCACCAGTTTAACGATGTGTTGATCATTGGCATCAGGGTTTTGGGTATCACCTAATTGTAATAAAGCTTCTACGCCTCTATTTTCACGGTCATAAGCAGATGAGTTTTGAGATGAATTGACCGCACGGCTGACTTGATAATATTCAATCAGATAGCGCTGTAATTGTTCAGGGCTGAGCAAAACTTTTTCAATTTTTTTAGGGCTTAAACTTTGTTGAAGGTTGTTCAACCAATCCCCGATATAAGGTTGATCTGTCCCAATCAATACTTTATCAGCCGTTACTTCGACAGCCAGAATCTTATTTTTAACCGCGAACTCTTGTGACATAACTGCGGTTAAAGCTGCAACATCCGCTTTTAATGGATCAATGACATAAAGAGGAATATTGGTTTTATGCGCTAACCATTGGCACAATACAGATAAAGTTAAACGCTTCTCAGGTTGAGTCTGATCACTTAAATTAAAATGACAAATCCATTGTAATGGATGCCATTTCAATTGTTCTCTTTGACGATGCGTGGTTTGAACTAATAATTTATCGCGTTCAGAAATACGTCCATCTCGATGTAATTGTTCTAAACACCATGTTGTATCTATTTCAAAATTAAAGTTCATTTTTATATCCTGATCCATCAAATAATGATAACAGAAATTGTATTTATGAACTCCATATGAACTTTCTAATAATCCATCAAAAATGATTAAAGCAATGGATTCATTGATTTATTTTAAAATATTACTATACTGACTTTTTATTAAAACTAACCAACAAAATAATAGGTCTTTTAATGATAATAAAAAAATTATCGGTTGTAATTTGTACCAGTTTAATGCTTGGTGCATGTGGTGGTGGCTCTTCAGAATCAACTTCGACAAATACCAATCAGTCACAGCCATCTGATCAAACTTGGACTTCATTTGGAATAAACTCATACACAAGCAATCCTAAACTTAATTATTTAACGGTTACTAGAGTAATAAAGCAAGGCAATGAATATTACAAAATTAATGCCCTCACAAATCAGCCCACGGAAACGTATATCACCACAAATGGGGTATATGAACATGGACCGATAACAAATGATGGACGACTCACAGGTAAAATAAATAAGACCGACACGACTATTGAACGATTTCCATATTCTGAAATTGGGTCATCAGGTTTAAAATTTACATCAAAGATCAAAACACTTAATGTTTCAGGAAAAAATATAGCAGAGACACTTCATCCTTATCATTACTATGCTGCGAAATACAATGCTGAACACACTAAGGGCATCAACCAAGCGTATCTGATATTGTCCAATTTCACATTTCCTGAAAATTCTGTTTGCTATCGTAAGACACATGAAATGGCCAATGAAAATTATCTACAGCTATTCCAGCCACCGATAGACGTAGATTCAGAACAATACGCTCAGTCTTTGAAGGATTCATGGGATGCTCATACTTTAGATTCTGAATTTTCACGGTTGTTTTTCAAAAACACAGAAGCATATATACATCGTATATATGATGGTGGAGTGGCTTTGCATCAAGGTCAACATAAACCTGCTCAATACTTCACCCTCGCTAAAATGGCTGAAAACTTTGCAGTTCCACAAGATATGAAAAATAATTCTTCTATCGATGTATTCAAAACATATATTTCAACGGATCAAGATAAAGTTGATGCCCTGATCAACTCACTCGAAAACTCTTGTGACTACTTCAATGAAACGGCATCAAAAGCTCTTCATAAAGCATTGGAAGAAACGCAATTACAGCTTCATCCGCAATAATCTTGACACTAAATATCTTTTAATACTATGAATAGATTGTTGCCTAAACAATCTATTCTTAACTCACCTATTTTCAAACTAAAAACTATATTTCAAACCCAAACGATTTTGGATAAATACATCGTCATAACGTGGTGAAGTCACTACACCAAAGAAGTTTGCAATGCTCCACCCCTTCAATCCACCATCGAAATTATATATCCCATAAATCACATATTCAGACTGGTTTAAATTCTTCACATCTTCGGCTTCTGCTAAATGCATAAATGAATAATTCGCCCCTACATAGGTTTGATCATTTAAATTTCCTTCAATGGACAGCATCGCGGCATGACCTGCCCCTAAGTCCTGAGTACTGGTAAAGAAAGGTTGTGCAAAATAAGGACCTGAAGCGGTATAAATCATATAAGGAGTAAACAGTGCACCGTTTAAATAACTGTCTTCATTCGCTTTGATATAGTTATAAGCCGTTTTAAAGGTCATGCCATTCAAAACTTTAAGCGCTAAGGAAATCCCTACCCCTTGATGATCTGTATTGCCCGCTAGTTCTTTACCTTGCGATTCCGACCACATGGCTTGTATACCCAAATCAGGCTGATAAGGTAGATCTTCCCATTGTAGATGTGCCTCAAGATAAGCCAAACGGTTGTAATCGGTATAGGATTGATACCATGCTTGAGTTTTGAGTTTCTGATCTGCAAAATCAAAACTTTTAGCAGCTCCAATAGACCACATACCGTCGGTTTCAATTTCTGAACTATAGCGCGATTTTTTTTCAAATTGATCATCTGCATAACTTTTAAATCGATCAACCCATGTTGCCCGAACATAATCATTCTCAGTGCCATATTGCACATCAGCCGCACGAAATAAAGGTGGCATCACTCGCCAATCATAATGACCAACAAATGGTACATCTAAAGACTGTTGCCCTAGACGAATCTTCCAATCCGCATTGCGCCAATCTATATACGCTTCCGCCAATCCATCTTTATCTTGAGAGAGTTCCGTGACTTCAGCTTTATTGGGATCTTTGTCATCTAAACGCCATTGCCCTGCATAACTAATCCCTGCTGATAATCCAGCTATTGGTTGAGTTTCATATTTTATGAAACCACCTGTGGTAATGGTGTCTTGATTCAAATCAGGGACAAAATAAGCATTGTGCGTTGAATAATAAAGCGTATTCAGTCGTCCTGAAATTTTCCCACACAAGAAGACATTTTCTAGGCTTTCAGATTGACATTGCGTTGTCGAATTTAACGCAAGTGAATTTTGAGTAATGGGATTTGATGTTGTTGAATTTAAAATGTCTTTCACCACAACTTCTGCCTGCACGACTGAAATAGCAAATATCCCCACACAAATACCAATATATTTAATCAATTTCATTCTCGATTTATACAAGCGGTTTTATTTTTTATACCTAAAAATAAATTATCGATTCAGTTCTAAATATGCAATATATTTATTTAAAATATAATAACTTAGATAAATAATTGCATACTCAATCACATTTCATCTAATCACATATATTTGAGTTAAATCATTTCAGGAGCAATTTCGATAATCTGAACGTATTCAGTATTTACAGTGAATTTAATATTCAAATCTGCAAATAGCATTCCATATACTCTTGTTTCATCCTGTTGATATGCAGGACGTGGGTCGAGTGAAAGAACTTGTTCAAGTTCATCAATGGTTTGCTGCTTCAATTGCTTCATTTGTATAAACGATTGCTGTTGCGAGAATGCTTGCTCAGACCAAATCACCTGTTTTCGAATCGGCTGTTCTTGGGCATAACCACTTTGTGCATCTACAACTGCATCTGAATACTGTATATAAGGTTTAATGTCTAAGATCGGCGTGCCATCTAACAAATCACTTCCTGTTACATATACGTGTACCGATTTACCCACTTTTTTAACGTCTTTAAGTTGAACCACGGACAAACCCATAGGTGATGGTCGGTACATACTTCTTGTTGCAAACACACCAATTTTCTTATTTCCACCGAGACGTGGTGGTCGTACTTGTGGGCGAAATTGAGGGCTATCTTGCTGATTTTTATTTTCATGAAATTGCCAAATGAGCCAAAGATGACTGAATTCCTCAATGCCCTCAAAAGCCAATAAATCGTTATAAGGCTCAACCATTTCAATATACGATTCCACTTGAACCAAGTTCGGTTGACGTGGAATTCCAAACTTTTCACGGTAAGGCGATTTCATATACCCGATTATTGGCATTTTCACTTCAGTCATAATCACTTTTTCTGATAAGCTCAATTAAATATATTCAGTTTATCGAGAATGATTTTAGATTAGAATAGTAAGCTGTTCTAATTTGATAATTTATTGAGACCTTTAATGGCTGCTTTCAACGTCGAAAAGATTACTCACGTTCACCACTGGAATGACACTTTATTCAGTTTTAAAACGACTCGTGACACTGCACTACGTTTTAAAAATGGTCAATTTGTGATGATTGGTCTTGAAGTCAATGGTAAGCCTTTAATGCGCGCGTATTCGATCGCTAGCGCTAACTACGAAGAAGAACTTGAATTCTTCTCAATTAAAGTTCCAGATGGTCCTTTAACTTCGATCTTACAAAAAGTAAAAGTGGGCGATGACATCTTAGTTTCTAAAAAACCGACAGGTACTTTAGTTCTTGATGATTTAAACCCAGGTAAAAACTTGTACCTTCTTTCTTCTGGTACTGGTCTTGCACCGTTCCTTTCTACGATTCGTGACCCTGAAACTTACGAACGTTTTGAAAAAATTATCGTGGTTCACGGTACCCGTTTTGTTTCTGAGTTGGCGTATCAAGACCTGATTGAAAATGAAATTCCAAATCATGAGTTCTTTGGTGAACTCGGTGCTAAAGAAAAATTAGTTTACTACCCAACAGTAACTCGTGAAGAATTCCACACTCAAGGTCGTGTAACGACTGCGATTGAATCAGGTGACTTGTTCGAGAAGATTGGTCTTCCACGTTTCAACCCTGAAACTGACCGTGCAATGCTTTGCGGTAGCCCTGCTTTCCTTGATGACGTTGCTGCACTTCTTGACCAACACGGTTTGAAAGAATCTCCAAAAATGGGCGTTCTAGGCGATTATGTGATTGAACGTGCATTCGTTGAAAAATAAAATTTTCATCTGATGAAAAAATCCGAGCTATTTAGCTCGGTTTTTTTATAATAGTGAACACAATCATAATAAATAGAAAAATATGAAAATAGTATGCGGTCTTATTCTTTCGTTTTTGATTTCAATCTACGTTATTACTTCTTTACCTGCTGTAAAATCTTATTTTTTCAAAGCGCGTCACCCTGAGTATGTACAAATCAAAAATTTTGAAATGACTGAAATCGGCGCAGGTTGCTATAAACAATCTAGAAAGGCTTTTTACCGTAAAGTCTTAGTTGATATGGAATTCAACTATAATTTTGAAAATAAAAAAATTTATAAGATTAAAAATGATTTTTTCAACACATATAAATTCATTTATTTAGAATCCTGTGACAATCTAAAAATCAAAACTGTTGAAAATTTAACATCAATGATTAAAAACCATCAAATCGAACTCTGGGTAAATCCAAAGAATTTAGATCAGTATAAGTTTCTTAAAATTCAAAGTACGCCAGATTTAAGAACATCCATTTTTGGAATTCTTGTATATTTCAGTTTGAATATCATTTTTTCACCCCTTATTCTTCTCATTATTCTTCCCTTTTTCCATGTAGGCTCTTCAGAAAAAGAACAAAATTAATTAACTGTCTCTCCTTAAAAATAAAACCGAGCGCTTTGGATTTTTAAATCTTAAAGGATCGCTCGGTCTTAAACTTAAATGTCGAATTAACGCGTACGACCTTCTTGATTTGCAGAACCTGAACACCCTGCGCCACCACCAATCATAAAGCCACGTTCAGCTTTACATGAACCAATCATTTTTCCATGTGAATCATAGGTTGTAACAGTCGATGCGCAACCAGTTAAAATAATAGCTGTTAATACCGTGAATAAAGCTGAAATTTTCATATTTCCCCCTAAAATAAAAATTAACGAATCGAAATCGAAGATGCATCTGGTGGTGTTTCAAGTAGTCCTGTCGCACTATTTACGGCGTTATAATCAACTTGAACACCATTGCCATGACCATGACACGTTGCTGTTGCAGTAGACAATAAACCACGTGTCGCTTTACACGAACCCAAAACTTGACCAGAAGCATCATAAGTTACTGCGATAGAGGAACATCCCGATAAAATAATTACCGCCCCCACAGATAAAATTTTAAATAATTTCATCAAACACCCAATAATTTAAAAATAAAAGCTTTTAAAAATCTTTAGCTTATTTTAAATTTTATAAAATTCAGTGCATGATGTACATCATCCTAAAGGATAGTCTTCACATAATAATTATTATTTAGACTCACCGCATGTTTGCTCAATATTTTGCTTTGCACTCTCAGATTGTCTCTCTTTCAATGATTGTTTAATCACCTGATATCCACCCGTTAAACCTAGCACTGCCATAATCGTTGCAACGATTAAGTCCGGTAACATACTCCCTGTACCAAAGACACCAATGGCAGCACAAATCACAGCGATGTTCCCAATAGCATCGTTACGACTACAGAGCCATACTGACTTCATATTTGAGTCTCCATCTCTAAAAGTATAAAGCACCACTGCACATACCACATTTGCAATCAAAGCCAATATACCAATTGCCCCCATGGTTATCGCCTCAGGAGGAATACCAAGACTATATGCATAAATTACTTTCGCAATGACAACCAAACCAAATGTCGCCATCACAATACCTTTAATCAATGCTACGGTTGCGCGCCAATATAAACTCGCCCCTAAAACGGCAAGTGAAACTCCATAGTTCACAGCATCACCGAAAAAGTCTAAAGCATCTGCCCAAAGTGCTGAAGAATGTGCATATGCTCCACCAATCATCTCTACAAAGAACATTGCGATGTTGATCCATAATGCAATCCAAAGCGCTTTTCTAAACTTACTGTTGGGTTTCATTGGTGCAGGTTCATGACTACAAGTACATGCCATAATTGACCTCTTTTTAAATGAGCTAAATTGTATTAAGCTTATTCAAAACTATGGAGTAACTCCAAGGTCAACTCAAAATGAAAAAATATTATTTAATTAAAGATTTGGCTACTTTAAGTGGATTGAGTACGGATACCATTCGATTTTACGAAAAGCGAAAACTACTCCATCCAAGCTTTCGTGGTGATAATAATTATCGCTATTATGATGAAAATATACTCAAACGAATTATTTTTATTAAACGTTGTCGATCCTTAGATTTGAGTTTAAATGAAATCGAACGATTGATCGAATTGGAGCAAAACCCTCAACAAAGTTGTCATGAAGTAAACAATATGATTGATCTACACATTCAACAAACCACTGATAAAATTAAAGAATTAAAAAATTTCAAGACTCAACTTCAATCACTTCGCTCTTCATGTAATCAATCCAATCAAATCATGGATTGTGAAATTTTAAAGCGCCTAGAAGCTTGAAATAATTCAAATCCCAACCAATTTACTAGGTTGAATCATTTTTTTTGTTCCCTACAATAAAGCCATAAATTTTATATGCCTTTATTGAAATGACCATTTCACACGTCACTGAGCTTTTATCACCTGCGGGTTCGCTTAAAAATATGCGCTATGCGTTTGCCTATGGTGCAGATGCAGTATATGCAGGACAACCACGCTATAGCTTACGTGTTCGCAACAATGAATTTGATCATGACAATTTAGCCATTGGTATTCAAGAAGCCCATGATTTAGGCAAAAAATTCTATGTGGTTGTGAATATTCAACCGCACAATTCAAAACTCAAAAATTTCATTCGTGACTTAGCACCTGTTGTTGCCATGCAACCCGATGCACTAATCATGTCTGACCCTGGTTTGATCATGATGGTTCGTGAACATTTCCCTCAGATGGATGTTCACCTCTCCGTTCAGGCCAATGCGGTGAATTGGGCAACAGTAAAGTTTTGGAAAAACATGGGACTGACGCGTGTCATTTTGTCTCGTGAACTTTCAATCGATGAAATTGAAGAAATTAAAAACCAAGTTCCAGATATGGAAATTGAAGTTTTTGTTCATGGTGCGCTGTGCATGGCATACTCAGGTCGTTGTATGCTCTCAGGCTATATGAATAAACGCGATGCCAACCAAGGTGCTTGTACCAATGCATGCCGTTGGGAATATAAAGTTTTAAATGCAAAAGAAGATGCAACGGGTGATGTTATTCCTGTTCAAAATCTCGAATCAAATTGTTGCTCAAAAGATGCTGATGAAATGCACATGCAACAACAGCATCAATTTGATCAGCCAGTGTTATTACAACGTAATAACGAAGATATGTTTGCCGCAGAAGAAGATGAACACGGTACATATTTTATGAACTCAAAAGATCTACGTGCAGTTCAGCATGTGGATCGTTTAACAAAAGCAGGCGTGCATTCGCTTAAAATTGAAGGTCGTACCAAATCCTATTTCTATTGTGCACGTACTGCACAAATCTACCGTAAAGCCATTGATGATGCTTTAGCAGGTAAAAGTTTTGATCCAGCACTCATGACCCAACTTGAAGGCTTAGCCAACCGTGGTTATACCGAAGGTTTCCTACGTCGTCATATACATAGCGAATATCAAAACTATGAACATGGATCTTCAAATTTTGATCATCAAATCTTTTGTGGTGAAGTTATAGAACGCCAAGGCAATTACATCAAAATTGATGTGAAAAACCGCTTTGTTGTCGGCGATTCTTTAGAGCTCATGACAACGTCGGGAAATATTACGTTTACATTAACTGAGATTAAAGACAAAAAAGGCAACTTGATTGAAGATGCCAAAGGTTCAGGACATATCGTTGACATTCCTGTTCCTGCGGATGTTGATATGAGTTTTGCCCTTCTTATTCGCAATTTACCAAATTCTACTGCTGATATTTCAGCGTCGTCTTTGGCTTATCAAGCAGTCTAGGATTTTAAAAATGGCTTTATTGATTAATGACAAATGCATCAATTGCGATATGTGTGTCGCTGAATGTCCCAATCAAGCCATTTTTGAAGGTGAAAAGATTTATGAAATTGATGTAAATCGTTGTACCGAGTGTGTCGGGTTTTATGAGCACCAAACTTGTGTCGATGTCTGTCCAATTGAGTGCATTATTCAACATCCTGAGCATGTTGAAAGTAAAGATCAACTACTTGAAAAGTTCAAATCATTAAGTTTATTTGGCTCATAGTCACTTTTTAACAGGTAGCGAACCGAATACGATTAATTAAGCACCATTTAAAACAGGAAACATTGAGATTTCAGGATTTAGGAATAGTTATTGCTTTAAGAGATAACAAATTTAAATAAAGCTCACATTCAAGGCAACTGTGAGTAAATGGAAAATGAAAGTGCGTGGGGACACTTTCGTTTACTAACAACAATAAGAACAGGAACTGGGATACAGCGACCCAAGTTCCTGCAAAATGAAAAAGAACAACAAGTAAAAGCTTAGAAAAAGGTCAGCGTACGTGGGGATACGCTGACCTTTTCTTTATCGATTCTAGTTAAGGTGAGTTTGACTGTGAACAATGGGTTCACTCATCGAAATTTAACAACCTACTTGATTGTCACCATATACTTATTTTTGAGTATGAAGTTAATGTCTCTTTTTAGCTGCATTGACTGCTGGTGAAACCTCAAAATAA
This sequence comes from Acinetobacter sp. CY81, assembly GCF_059515925.1. NCBI lineage: Bacteria > Pseudomonadati > Pseudomonadota > Gammaproteobacteria > Moraxellales > Moraxellaceae > Acinetobacter > Acinetobacter sp. CY81. The sequence continues at coordinate 4,547 of NZ_JCAKNC010000005.1, read as the reverse complement.
GCCAAAGCTTGAGCCGTATTCCCTTCAGATTCAGGATGATAAGAAGGTGATAACCATCGAACAACCGACTTTGCTAAAAATGTAAATGTTGGTACATTGCCTGTTTTACGCCCTGTACGTTGTAGTTCCCATAAAATTCTAAATACACTGGATTTAGCCAATTTTTGCATTTCCTCTAAACTGTCTTGGCGAGCTAAACTTCGACCAATATCTGCCATGAGATACATAAATATAGGAAAAACACCTGCCATCAACACCTGACGAGAAATATAAAAACCGAGTTTGTTTTGTAATAAATGATGAAACAAATCAAATGCAACATTACGGTGTTCCACCTCTTCCGCCAAATGCCAACGGAATAAATCACTCATTTCAGGATCAGCATTATTTTTATCCCAACTTCCACTGTGATCTAAAGTCCACTGCCCGATTACACCTGTAAAATGTTCTACCGCTGCAATAATCCCAACCCGTGCAATCAACCAATTTGATTCAACCCATTTATTCTTAAACATTGAAAGATTAAACGGTTGATCTGCTAATAATTGTCCAAATATGGTTTCAGCAGTATTGATACCATGTTGCAGATCATAGGCATTTTCCTGCATAAATTTTTGCCCGACGATATGCGCACGTGCATGAATCGCTTCCTGTCGAATAAAAGCACGCACATCTTCTTCTAATGTTTTATCCGTAATTGACGGTAGCGCTTTATTGAACACACGACAAAACCAAAACTCACCCGCAGGCAAGAGCAAATTGATTGCATTATACGTATGTGATGAAAAAGGATCGTTTGGAATCCAATGAATTGAAGATTGACCAAAGTCAAAATCAACAGCGCGTGGGGTAATTTTAATTACTGGAGTATTCAAGCCCTGTACTCTTTATCTTTATTTTAGTTCCATACTAAACAGATTATTTGAGATGCAATTGGCTTAATTTTTTAAAAACAGCAAATAATGACCAACTTAAATGTAAACTGAAGCTCTTTTGAGGCAACCTATTGCTAACTTTGAAAGACGATAGGACTTGTTTTAAGGTGTTAAATAACAACTTACAATATAGCTTGTTCAAATCAGCTGTATCATTAAGGTGCTATTCATACTTCAAAAGGTATTCAATAATTTCCCTCTACACCATGCTTCGATTTTTAGAGTCAATTCATCCACATTGAGTGGGCTTACAAAATAATAATTTAAAGCTTCAAGGCTAAATGAAGATACCTGTACTAAACTTCCATTTTTAAGATAATGAGCAATGGCTACTTTACTCAGCAGCGCCACTCCCTGACCTGCTAATACTGCGCGTATGGCATGACCTTCTTCATTATAAAATACTTGCCTTTGAGCCGAATCAATTTGCATATCTTGCTGTTGATACCACTTCTGCCAATTGATCCGTTTCGGACAATATTCATCACCCCATGAAAAATGGATCAGTGGTACTGCATCCCATTGGATTTGATCATGTTGCAACGATGGATGACATACAGCGATATATTCGTCTTGTGCCAATAAGGTTGATCTTAAATCTTGATAACCTCCCATGCCATAACGAATTGCTAGATCATATTGCCCAGTCAGCATATTCACAGTTTCATAACTTGCATGAACTCTAAACATCACTTCAGGATAAAGACTTTGTAACTCTGGTAAATATGGGATCAGCCATTCAGTCGCATAAGTCGGGATCGTTGTAATCGTAAATAAGCGTTGTTTATGTGCCTGAAGTTGATCAACCGCTTGTTGAATCTGTGCAAAACCAGCCTGTACATGCTTAAGTAAAAACTCTCCCTCAGCAGTCAGCATAATTTTTCGAGTTCTTCTTTCAAATAATTTTAAATTTAAGAATATCTCTAGTTTTTTAACTCTATGACTAAGTGCCGTAGGTGTTAAATGCAAACGTTCTGCTGCTTTTTTAAAGCTTAAATTTTCTGCTACATATTGAAAAGCGAGTAACTGCTCAAGTGAATATTGAATTTGCATATTGGTTTTAATTTTGATAAATGAATTCAATTCACTTATAGCATGCATTTTAATCGTTTGTTATACGATGCACTTAATCCCATACTCGAAATGAAATTTTATTTGAGTAAAAGCATATGACAAATATTTTAAGAATTGATGCAAGCCCTCGTACTGGAATTGCGGGTCAAGTTCAGCATGGATCTCAAACGAGAAGACTGACTGAATTGTTTATAAATGATTGGATCTCTAAAAAACCTGATACCAAAATTAAGCACCGTGATGTAGGAAAAAATCCACCAAAGTTAATCGATGAACAATGGTTAATTTCTCAATTTGGTTATGCAAGTTCACAAGCTGAAGCACAACAAAATCTTGCATTAAGTGACCAACTTATTGAAGAACTTCACTGGGCTGATATTATTATTGTAGGTGTTCCTATGTATAATTTTGGTCCACCTGCTCATCTCAAGGCATATATTGATAATATTGTGCGTATTAATATAACCTATCGTTTTGATGAATCACTTTCTCAACCCTATATTGGATTATTAAATAACAATAAGGTCATGGTTATCTTATCATCACGAGGTGGTCATGATTTTGATGATCAAGCACCATTTAAAAACCATGTTGAACCATCTATTAAAACTGCTTTCAACTTCATAGGGATTCAGAAATTCCATGAAATCGCAATTGAATACCAAGAATATGGCGGCGATAGACTCGAAAAATCTATTCATCAAGCTGAATTTAAAGTAACTGAGTTAGTACAACAATTAATCCATAATAATAAAATTAATATATAGATACATCACATAAAAAAAGGAACTTGGATGTTAGCGTCCGAAGTTCCTGTAAATCGAGAATATCAAATTTAAATGATGACTCTTGAGCAGTGTTGCATGGTCAACATCCTTTAGATATTGACCATGCAGTTTGCCTATTGCGTGTATTTTACTGCCCAGAACGAATCATATAATCAAAAGCAGATAGAGAAGCCTTCGCACCTTCACCTGTAGCAATGATAATTTGCTTATAAGGAACAGTGGTACAGTCACCCGCAGCAAATACACCTTTCACATTGGTTTCGTTGCGATCATTAATCATAATCTCACCACGGTTAGTCAATTCAACATTTGAATCTTTTAAGAAATCCGTGTTTGGTAATAAACCAATCTGAACGAAGATCCCAGCCAACTCAACTGAATGCTCAACATCTGTTGCACGATCTTTGTATTTAAGTGCAGTCACTTGTTTACCATCACCCACAACTTCAGTCGATAACGCATTCTTGATCACTGTGGTATTCGGCAAGCTGTTCAATTTATCTTGAAGAACTTGGTCAGCACGAAGTTTCGTATCAAACTCAACCAAAGTAACATGCTCAACAATACCTGCAAGGTCAATTGCCGCTTCAACACCTGAGTTACCACCGCCAATCACAGCAACACGTTTGCCTTTAAACAATGGACCATCACAGTGCGGACAATAAGCAACACCACGAGTACGGTATTCAGCTTCACCCGGTACATTCATTTCTCTCCAACGTGCACCTGTAGACAGGATCACTGTTTTCGATTCAAGTTTTGCACCATTTTCCAAAGTCACTTCAACATTACCGTAAGTGGTTTGGTCTGCACCGACAATCGATTTAACACGTTGTAGGTTCATGATGTCGACACCATACTCACGTACATGTGCTTCCATTTCAGCAGCAAACTTAGGACCTTGAGTCTTTTGAACTGAGGTAAAGTTCTCAATATCCATGGTATCCATCACTTGACCGCCCATGCGCTCAGCCACGATACCTGTACGAATCCCTTTACGAGCAGCATAGATTGCAGCTGTATTCCCCGCAGGACCACCACCAATCACCAATACATCAAATGCTTCTTTGGCATTGAGCTTCTCAGCATCTTTAGCAGCAGAGTTGGTATCTAACTTGGCAATGATTTCTTCCAAAGTCATACGACCTTGACCAATGTGTTCACCGTCTTGGAATAACATTGGAACAGCCATGATTTTACGTTCTTCAACTTCGTCTTGGAAGAATGCACCATCAATCATCGTTGCAGTTGTGCCTGGGTTATTAATCGCGATCAAGTTTAATGCTTGAACCACGTCAGGACAGTTATGACAGCTTAAAGAAACAAATACGTCAAAGTTTGATTTGATACCTAAGTCTTTAATTTGAGCCAACACTTCATCAGATACTTTAGGTGCATAACCTGATACTTGTAACAATGCCAAGATCAAAGATGTGAACTCATGACCCATCGGTAAACCCGCAAAGTACACACGAGGTTCTTCACCCGCTTTCGCGATACCAAAACTTGGTGCACGGCTGTTTTTACCATCGAAACGTGCAGTCACTAGTGCAGACAACGCTGCCACTTCTTCAACCAATTCTTTAATTTGGTTTGATTTATCTGAACCATTTAAAGTTGCCACGATTTCGATTGGGCTTTCAAGGCGTTCAAGAAGTGTTTTTAATTGAGCTGAAGTATTTTGATCTAACATTGCTAACGTCTCCAAAGGAGTAAATGTTTATTTGATAAGGGAATCATAGCTAAATCT